>NZ_JAGGRO010000005.1:208041-323589 GCF_018612805.1 Halomonas sp. ISL-56
ATCCAGCTGAGCTACGGGCGCATACCTTCTAACATGCAATTGGCGGAGAGAGAGGGATTCGAACCCTCGATAGGGCTATAAACCCTATACTCCCTTAGCAGGGGAGCGCCTTCAGCCACTCGGCCACCTCTCCTCAACGGCACGGCGCGAATATTACCGATTTAGCCTTCTTGTGTCTAGTCCCCTACGGTTTTTTTTCGCACCGGCCATACCTTACCTATTAACTTACGCTTTAAGCATCGTTTCATCATGCAAGCCCGCAAGTCTTATTCCACTTCGTTTTCACTGTCTCTTTCACGCTGGATACGCTGGTAAATCTCTTCACGGTGAACTGCCACATCTTTCGGCGCATTAACGCCAATTCGTACTTGATTGCCTTTCACACCTAGAACGGTGACGGTGATTTCATCACCGATCATCAGGGTTTCGCCAACACGGCGAGTTAGGATGAGCATGGCTGATCTCCTTTTCAGACGTTTTATGCAACGGGATATGTCAGCCGGAGGCAACACCATGCCATTATGCGGCATAGTGCTGCCTGTCACCAATGACGCCGGCTCCATGACACCTTACAACCTCCCGTTGAAAGAAAGCTCACCACCACACGGCAGCAAGTACCTCTTCAGCGTAGAAGGTTTAAGGCATAAATGTTATTCAGATTCGATATCTGCCTTATCTAAACCAAAAGCTTTGTGTAATGCGTTAACGGCAAGCTCCATATGTTTCTCATCAATAACCACCGAGATTTTAATCTCAGAAGTGGAGACCATACGAATATTGACGTTTTCGTCGGCTAGCACGCGGAACATTTTCGACGCCACACCGGCATGAGAACGCATACCAACACCGACCAAAGAGACTTTAGCAATATTGTCGTCGCCGCGCAGCTCACCGCCGCCCAAATCAGGAATCACCGTCTCTTCAAGCAGCTTCTTAGTGGCCTTGTAGTCACCCTTGGCAACGGTAAAAGTAAAGTCGGTATAATCACCGGCAGGCGCCACGTTTTGCACGATCATATCAACTTCGATATTGGCATCGGCAATAGGGCCTAGGATGCGCGATGCAACACCAGGCACATCCGGGGTATTGAGCAGGGTTAATTTCGCTTCATTCTTGGTAAAGGCGATACCGGAGATCAGTGGTTCTTCCATAGCGTCCTCGTCTTTGTCTGCTTCTGCAACAATTAGGGTACCGGGGCCGTCTTCAAAGCTCGACAGCACCCGCAGGGGCACGTTGTATTTACCGGCAAACTCTACCGCGCGGATCTGCAACACTTTAGAGCCAAGACTGGCCAGCTCCAGCATTTCTTCCACGGTAATGCTGGTTAAGCGCTGAGCTTTTGAGCATACGCGGGGGTCGGTGGTATATACCCCGTCGACATCGGTGTAAATCTGGCACTCATCGGCGCCTAGCGCAGCGGCCAGGGCCACACCAGTGGTATCAGAGCCACCGCGACCTAGCGTGGTGATATTGCCGTCTTCGTCGACCCCTTGGAATCCGGCCACAACCACTACTTGTCCGGCTTCAAGGTCAGCTTTCAGGTCGTCAGTTTCGATGCGCTGGATACGCGCCTTGGTATAAGCGCTATCGGTATGAATACCTACCTGGGCGCCGGTGTGCGAAGTCGCTGGCACGCCGATTTGCTGAAGCGCCATGGCGAGCAGTGAAATAGTCACCTGCTCACCGGTCGACAGCAGCATATCCATCTCGCGCGGTGCCGGATCTTCGTTAAGCGCCTGGGCCATATCGGTAAGGCGGTTGGTTTCGCCGCTCATGGCGGAGACCACGACCACTACCTGATGGCCTTGATCGCGGAAACCCTTAACCTTTTCCGCTACGGCCTTGATACGCTCGACAGAGCCCACCGAAGTGCCGCCGAACTTCTGTACGTATAGTGCCATATGCCGTTTTTCCTATGCGTTCGGGAATGGAGGGTGAAAGTGTCGTAAGTGTTAGATAAATAATAAGGCCGATAGCAATAATGCCACCGGCCCAGGGGTTTAGCTAAGAACGTTTTCCAACCATGCTGGCACGCTCTTCAACGCATCCGGCAAGGCGTCGGGTTGACTACCTCCGGCTTGGGCCATATCGGGGCGGCCTCCACCCTTTCCGCCTACTTGAGAGGCGACATGGTTAACCAGCTCACCGGCTTTCACTCGGCCAGTCAGATCCTGGGTTACCCCAGCGATCAAACTTACCTTGCCCGCCGCTTGGTCGGCAACGCCAAGGATAATCACCCCAGAGCTTAACTTGTTCTTAAGCTGGTCAAGGACGCCGCGTAGATCTTTGCCAGACACGCCATCCAATTGCGTCGCCAACAGCTTAACCCCATTGATCTCCTGCACCTGGCTGAGCATATCGCTACCCGCAGCACTGGCTAGCTTGGCTTTGAGCTGTTCAAGCTCTTTTTCCAGGCTACGGTTGCGCTCAACCAGTGACTCTACCCGCGCTTCGACCTGCTCTGGCTTAGTCTTCAAACGTTCGCCAAGTCGCTCAAGGCGGGCTTCCTGCTCGCGGAAGTAGCTCAGCGCATTTTCACCTGTGATCGCTTCGATACGGCGCACACCGGAAGCAATGCCTACTTCGCTCATTACATGACAGCAGCCAATATCGCCGCTACGTGCCACGTGGGTACCGCCACATAACTCGATAGAGAAGTCGTCGGCACCAATGGTCAGCACGCGCACGTTGTCGGCGTATTTGGCCTCAAACAGTGCTGCTGCGCCCTTGGCCTTGGCTTGATCCAGGCTCATTTGCTCGATCTTGGTCGGCGCGTTAGCCAAAATCTGCTCATTGACCAGCCGCTCGACTTCCGCCAGTTGCTCGGCGGTCATCGGCTCGAAGTGGCTAAAATCGAAGCGCAGGCGCTCGGCGTTAACCAGCGAGCCTTTCTGCTGCACGTGATCACCCAGCACCATACGCAGCGCTTTGTGCAGCAGATGAGTGGCCGAGTGGTTACGGATGGTGGCGGTGCGCAGGCTGGCGTCTACTTCGCCGCGCACGCTGGCACCGACTCTTAGCGAGCCTTCAACCATTATGCCCTGGTGAAGATGATGCCCACTCTGTTTCTGGGTATCGGTGACCTGGAAACGGCCGCCGTCGACATACAGGTAGCCAGTATCGCCCACCTGGCCGCCCGACTCGCCGTAAAACGGCGTGCGGTCTAGTAACACGACACCCTTCTGCCCCGCTTCCAAGGCGGCCAATTCGTTGCCTTCGCTGTCGACCAGCGCCGTTACCTTGGCCTGATCTTCCAGGCGGTCATAACCGGTAAAGGCCGTCTCACCCTCCAGCTCGATGGAGGCGCTGTAGTCGGCGCCGAACTGGCTGGCTGCCCGTGCGCGTTCGCGCTGGGCCTCTAACGCCTGCTTAAAGCCCTCTTCGTCCAGGGTAACGCCACGCTCACGACAGACGTCAGCGGTGAGATCGAACGGGAAGCCGTAGGTGTCGTAAAGTTTGAACACGGTTTCACCCGGCAGTACTTTACCGTCCAACTCAGCCAAAGCCGCATTCAATAGCCCCATACCGTGATCCAGGGTGCGCGCGAACTGCTCTTCTTCTTTCAGCAGCACCCGAGCAATTTGATCGCTCGCTTCACGCAGCTCCGGATAGGCATCACCCATCTCAGCGTCCAGCGCCTCAACCAGCTTATGGAAGAACGGCTCCACCGCACCCAGCTTGTGGCCATGACGAATCGCGCGGCGAATGATCCGGCGTAGCACATAGCCACGCCCTTCGTTGGAAGGCAGCACGCCATCGGCAATCAGGAAGGCACAGGAGCGGATATGGTCGGCAATTACGCGCAGTGAGGGTGTAGCGGTATCCGGGTGACCCGTGGCTTTTGCCGCGGCCTGGAGCAGGTTTTGGAACAGGTCAATTTCGTAGTTGGAGTGCACGCCCTGCATGACAGCGGCGACCCGCTCGAGGCCCATACCGGTATCGATTGAGGGCTTGGGTAGCGGATTGAGCGTGCCGGCAGCATCGCGATCAAACTGCATAAATACCAGGTTCCAGATTTCGATATAGCGGTCGCCATCCTCTTCCGGACTGCCCGGCGGGCCACCCCAGACCTCTGGGCCGTGATCAAAGAAGATTTCCGAACTGGGGCCACAGGGGCCGGTATCGCCCATTTGCCAGAAATTATCTTCATCCAGCTTGGAGAAGCGCTCAGGATCGATACCGATCTCATCTTTCCAGATCCGTTCGGCTTCATCATCGCTGATATGCACCGTTACCCACAGCTTATCTTTAGGCAGACCCAGCGTTTCGGTCAGAAATACCCAGGCAAAGCGAATAGCGTCGCGCTTAAAGTAGTCACCAAAGCTGAAGTTACCCAGCATCTCAAAGAAAGTGTGGTGACGCGCGGTATAGCCGACATTGTCCAAGTCGTTATGCTTTCCGCCCGCACGTACGCAGCGCTGCGCAGAAGTGGCGCGCACGTAAGGGCGCGGGTCGCGGCCTAAAAACACATCTTTAAACGGCACCATGCCGGCATTGGTAAACAGCAGCGTCGGGTCGTTGCCCGGCACTAAGGAGCTGGTGGGTACAATGGTATGCCCCTGCTCTTCGAAGAAGGTGAGAAAGGCCTGTCTAATCTCTGCGCTTTTCATAGGGTATCCGTAACAAGAAAGCGTGATGTCCCAGGGCGCTGTTGCCGCTACCCTCAGGGGTCGCAAAGCAGCCATTATAGCGCAGTTGTCAAACGACTAAAGCCGCACTTAGTGGCAGAAAGGCAAACAGCTAGCAACAGAAGCGCAACAACTACGTGAACAACCAGATAGACAAGCGTATTAGAGCGCTACTAGAAATGTAAGAGGGGAGCGTTTCACAGGCTGGAGAAAACCTATTAAAGACAGGAGAGCGCGTAGCGAATTTGCTCAAAATCAAAGCCGCGGTTGGCGAGAAAGCGCTCGCGACGAGCGCGCTCTTTAGGTGTCTCGCCGGGATTATCAAAGCGGCGCGCCAGGGTTTCCCGGGCTAATTCGAACCAGTCGACCTGTTCGCCCTTCTCTACCTCTTCAAAAGCGCTCTTAAGGGTTTCCTGGTCAACACCACGCTGGCGTAACTCGCCTTTAATGCGGATAACGCCCTGCCCGCGCAGAATGCGCGAGCGGACGAAACTGGCTGCAAAGCGAGCGTCAGACTGCAGCCCTTGCTCAACCAGCGCATCAAGACACTCATCAATAGCGTCGTCGTCGAAGGCTTTTTTCTTTAGCCGCTGGGCAAGCTCGGTGCGGGAGTATTCGCGCCGAGCGAGTAAGCCAATAGCAATATCACGGGGCGTGGCATCACGCTGGGAGGTGAATGCCATCAGCTTGCTTTAGACAAAATCAGCTTAGACAGAATCCGCTTGGCTAAAATCGTCTTAAAGCAGATCGTCATCACCCGCATCCAACTCTGCCGCTGCTTCGGCAGGCGCGTCGTCCTTTTCCTTTTTAGGATCGGGCTTGGCCAGGAGCTGCTCACGAATCTGCGTTTCGATTTCGAGCATGATGTCCGGGTGCTCTTCAAGGTAGAGCGCTGAGTTCGCCTTGCCCTGGCCGATTTTCTTACCTTTATAGCTGTACCAAGCACCGGCTTTGTCGACCAGGTTGCACTGCACACCCAAATCAATGACCTCACCGGCGTGGTAGATACCCTTGCCATAAAGAATCTGGAATTCAGCCTGACGGAACGGTGGCGCCACCTTATTTTTAACCACTTTTACGCGGGTTTCGTTACCAGTGACTTCATCGCCCACTTTCACCGAGCCGGTACGACGAATGTCTAGACGCACGCTGGCGTAGAATTTCAGCGCGTTACCGCCGGTAGTGGTTTCAGGGCTACCAAACATAACGCCGATCTTCATGCGGATCTGGTTGATGAAAATCACCAGGCAGTTAGCGTTTTTGATATTACCGGTGATTTTACGCAGCGCCTGAGACATCAAACGCGCCTGCAGGCCGACGTGAGAATCACCCATTTCGCCTTCGATTTCAGCGCGCGGGGTCAACGCAGCGACCGAGTCGATAACAATCACGTCGACACCGCCAGAGCGTACCAGCATGTCGGTAATTTCCAGCGCCTGCTCGCCGGTGTCCGGCTGGGAAACCAACAGGTCATCCAGGTTAACGCCCAGCTTTTCTGCGTAGCTGGGGTCGAGAGCGTGCTCGGCATCCACGAAGGCACACACTTTGCCCTGCTTTTGCGCCTGGGCAATCACCGAAAGGGTCAGGGTGGTTTTACCCGACGACTCTGGGCCAAAGATTTCGCACACCCGGCCAAACGGCAGGCCGCCGATGCCGAGGGCGATATCCAGACCCAATGAACCGGTGGAAACCGACGGCATGACGACACGCGGCGCGTCGCCGAGACGCATAACGGTGCCCTTGCCGAACTGACGATCGATTTGGGTGAGTGCAGCGTTTAGCGCTTTAGTGCGGTTGTCATCCTGAGCCATTCAGAGATTCCTCATAACAAGCTGTATAATTAGCCAGTAGTATGCCAAAGATTGGGCCGTAAACAAATCCTTGATCGCGCTTTCTCACATCTATTTTCTTAAGCGCTTTTTTTTCATAAGGATCTTTTGCTTATTTCATAAAGCTCTTCTGCTTATTTCATCAGATTTTTACGACTGGTTTGTCTTGCTCGTCTTCTCGCGCTCATTTAGCCGTGCCACCAGCCCTACCAAGGCTTGGCGTACGGCCTGCTCGCGCACCGACGGGCGGTCACCAGGAAAGTGAAAACACTCGGCCTCCTGAGCAGCAGCATCTCCCCAGGCCAGCCAAACCGTCCCCACGGGTTTCTCAGCGCTGCCGCCATCCGGCCCGGCCACACCGCTAACGGCAACGGCCAAGCCCGCGCCACTTTCACGGCAGGCGCCCGCCACCATGGCATTAACCACCGCTTCGCTTACCGCGCCATATTCGGCCAGTGTGGCTTCAGGCACCCCTAATAAGCGCGTTTTGGCGGCATTCGCATAGGTGACATAGCCAGTCGTAAAATAAGCAGAGCTACCCGCCACCCCGGTAATGGCGCTGGCAATACCGCCCCCGGTGCATGATTCAGCAGCCGTCACTTCCACATCCAACTGCTTACAAAGCCGCCCCAGCCGCTGAGCCAATAGGGTTAAATCAAGGTTTTTCAGGCTTGTTTCGCTGGGCACTATCGTCGCTCCTTCAAGTGAGTCGTCTGTTCAGCGTAGAATACTGCGTTTAGCTTTCCCAAAGAACTGGCTTAAAGAAACCGCTCAAAGAACTGGCTCAACGAACACGCCGTAAGCCGAAATGGCTTGCGCTACGCTCAATCAGGACGCCCATGTCACAGGCTATTCCCCCCAACACGCCAATGATCACCCAGTATTTAAAGATCAAACGCGAACACCCCGAGGTATTGCTGTTTTACCGCATGGGTGATTTTTACGAACTTTTTTTCGACGATGCCAAGCGCGCCGCCGCGCTGCTGGATATTACCCTTACCCAGCGTGGCCAGTCGGGGGGTAAGCCGATCCCCATGGCGGGCGTCCCCTACCACAGCGCTGAGGGCTATCTGGCCCGTCTAGTCGCTGGCGGCGAGTCAGTGGCTATTTGCGAACAGATTGGCGACCCCGCTACCAGCAAAGGCCCCGTTGATCGTCAGGTGGTGCGTATCGTCACCCCCGGCACGCTCCACGATGAAGCGCTGCTTGATGCCCGCCGCGACAACGTCTTGGTCTCCGTCTCCCCCGGAAGAGAGAGCTGGGGCCTTGCCTGGCTTGAGCTGTCCAGTGGTCGTTTCAACGTGCTGGAAGTTGAGAGCGAAGCCGAAATGCTCGCCGAGCTCACGCGCCTCTCCCCCGCTGAGTTGCTGGTGCCCGAAAGCCTGACGCTACCCGATGCCTGGTCACAAAAACGCAGCCTGCGCCGTCAGGGCGAGTGGCTGTTTGACCTGGAAAGCGCCACCCGCAGCTTATGCGACCAGTTTGAAGTGCAGGATTTACGCGGCTTTGGCTGTGCGCACTTAACCACCGCTTTGATTGCTGCCGGGGTGCTGATTGATTACGCCCGGGACACCCAGCGCTCACGCCTACCCCACGTGACCGCCATCAGTGTTGAGAACCGCGACGACGCGGTGGTGATTGACGCCGCCAGCCGCCGTAATTTGGAAATCGATATCAATCTTGGCGGCAGTAGTGATAACACCCTGGCCAGCGTGCTGGATACCTGTACCACCGCCATGGGCTCGCGACTACTAAAGCGCTGGCTTAATCGTCCGCTGCGCCAACGTGAAATAGTCCAAAACCGCCATGCGGGCGTCGCCTTGCTCAGCCTTGATGCCGCTTATATGGCACTACGCGAGACGCTAAGCGATGTAGGCGATGTGGAGCGCATTCTGGCCCGGGTAGCGCTGTATAGCGCTCGCCCCCGGGATTTGGCTCGCCTGCGCGATGCACTGGTAACGCTGCCTGAACTGGAGCAACAGCTCAGCGAGATAGAAAGCGGCAGCGCCTTGGATAACCTGCGCCCACATATTCGCCCCTACCCGGAAATGGCCGATATGCTCAGCCGCGCGCTGGAGGAGAATCCACCGGTGGTGATTCGCGACGGCGGTGTGATTGCCGACGGTTTTGATGCCGAACTCGATGAGCACCGCGGCATGGCCGAGAACGCCGGTGACTATCTTATTCAGCTCGAAATTCGCGAACGAGAACGTACCGGTTTAGCTAATCTCAAAGTCGGCTACAACCGCGTACACGGCTATTTCATTGAACTGCCGCGCTCACAAGCGCAGCAGGCACCCGCCGACTATATCCGCCGCCAAACGCTGAAAAACGCCGAGCGGTTTATTATTCCCGAACTCAAAGAGTTTGAAGATAAGGCGTTGTCCGCCAAGTCCAGAGCGCTCACCCGTGAAAAATGGCTTTACGATCGCCTGCTTGGCGACCTTAACAATAGCCTTCACGCGCTACAAAGCACCTCGCAAGCGCTAGCCGAGCTGGATGTGCTGTGTGCCTTCGCCGAACGCGCCGAAGCCCTGAGCTGGGTGCGTCCGACGCTGAGTGAAAACACCGGCATTCAAATTGAGGCGGGACGCCACCCGGTAGTCGAGCAGGTCAGCGAAACGCCGTTTGTGCCCAACGATGTAACCCTCAACCCTGACCGGCATATGCTGATCATTACCGGCCCTAACATGGGCGGTAAATCGACCTATATGCGTCAGACGGCGCTTATCGCTCTGCTGGCCCACTGCGGTAGCTTTGTGCCCGCCGATGCCGCCGAGATCGGCCCGCTGGATCGGATCTTTACCCGTATTGGCTCATCGGATGACTTGGCGGGCGGCCGCTCTACCTTTATGGTCGAAATGACCGAAACCGCTAATATTCTCCACAACGCTACCCAGCAAAGCCTCATTCTGATGGATGAAATTGGCCGTGGCACCAGCACCTTTGACGGTTTATCGCTGGCCTGGGCGAGTGCGGAACACTTGGCGAAAGGTCGCGCGCTAACCCTGTTTGCCACCCACTACTTTGAAATGACCGCCCTGCCTGAACAGATGGAAGGGGTGGCCAATATCCACCTAACAGCGACCGAGCATGGCGATAGCATCGTGTTTATGCACCGCATTGAGGCAGGCCCGGCAAGCCAAAGTTACGGCTTACAGGTGGCGCAGCTAGCAGGCGTGCCTAACCATGTAATTAAGCGTGCCCGCGAAAAGCTGGTGAGCCTGGAGCAGCGCGATGTAGATAACACGGCGCAGGCGCCACGAACCGCCCCACAGCAAAACGATCTATTCGCCGCCGCGCCGCATCCGGTGGTCGAGGCGTTGGAAAATGTTGATATGGACGGTTTAACACCGCGGGAAGCACTTGCACTGTTGTATCAGTGGCGAGACCTGATCTAATGGTGCTGATAACTTGGCAGGCCATAAGTGAGCGTTTAGTGCCAGTGCAGGTTGGAGCGAAGCTCTTTCGACAGGGCCGTCAAAAGTAGCCGCCCACGAACGGATTCACAGCGCCCTCGCGGAAACCTGTAGTGGCATTGCTACCCACAGAGATAGCTCAGGAATCATATGGCGCTTGCCGCAGGGTAAGCGCACCTCTAGAATGTCGCTCAAACTTTTAGCTTATAAAAAACGGCTGATTTATAACCATTCACGATTGACCATGGCTGGGCGTGCCCCGGCCCTGCAAGAGGGATAGCAAGATGACGTTTGTCGTTACCGAGAACTGCATCCAGTGCAAATACACCGACTGTGTGGAAGTCTGCCCGGTCGACTGTTTCTACGAGGGCCCGAACTTCCTGGTCATTCATCCTGACGAGTGTATCGACTGCGCGCTGTGCGAGCCCGAGTGCCCCGCCGAAGCGATATTCTCCGAGGATGAGCTGCCGGATGGGCAGGAGGCCTTTATCGAGATTAACGCAGAAATGGCCGAAGTATGGCCCAATATTGCCGAGCGTAAAGATCCGCTGCCGGACGCCGAAGAGTGGGACGGCAAACCTGGTAAGCTTGAGAAATTAGAGCGCTAAGGCTAATCACTAATCAGCGTTTCTCTTTAAAACCAGCGACCGCGCTGGTTTTTTTATGGCTTGCCAAACTTGCACTGGTAAATTTCAGGCAAAAAAAAGGCGGCCCGTAGGCCGCCCGCTCCAAGCACTTCCTCTGACCACTCCCTGGATCAACCTCCTCAGATGACATCCTTGCCGGGACTTACCTCACTGTATCACCCGGCGCATCTGACCTACATCCCGCTGCATCCTGACTGAAGCGTCCTTGCCTCCCCTTGTCCTGTACCTATTGTGTCAGATCACACCAGCTTCTCAACAAAGCCAAAATGCAAAAAGGCGAGTCGCAGCGACTCGCCTTTTTTCAAAAAAACATATTAAAAACAAACGATTAAATTTAAATTAGTGAAAAAATAGGCAATTTCTTACCCAAATCGAGCGATTTTCGTCGGCATTTGTAAGATATCTCTTACAAAATCTTGAGACATCTCTTACAAGACCCGCTAAAAAATCGCTCGAAATTGACGTTTTACTGCCCCTTAATGGCTTTCAGCCCAGGATAAGTCACATCACCCAGCTCCGCTTCAATCACCAGCAAACGGTTGTACTTGGCAACCCGATCAGAGCGGCACAGCGAACCCGTTTTGATCTGCCCGGCACAGGTGCCCACGGCCAAATCGGCAATGGTGGTGTCTTCGGTTTCACCAGAGCGGTGTGAAATAACCGCGGTAAAGCCCGCATCCTGGGCCATTTTGATGGCATCCAGCGTCTCGGAAAGCGAGCCGATCTGGTTGAACTTGATCAAAATAGAGTTACCGATCTGCTCATCGATACCACGCTTGAGAATCTTGGTATTAGTGACAAAAAGGTCATCGCCCACCAGCTGTACTTTATCGCCCAGCTTATCCGTCAGCGCTTTCCAGCCCGCCCAATCCGATTCATCCATGCCGTCTTCGATGGACACGATCGGATAATCGGCGCACAGGCCTGCCAGGTAATCAGTAAAGCCCTGGGCATCGTAGCTTTTGCCTTCACCGGAAAGGTTGTACTGGCCGTCTTTATAGAACTCAGACGAAGCACAATCCAGCGCCAGGGTAACGTCTTTACCCAAGGCGTAACCTGCATCAGCAACGGCCTGCTTAATCACCGCTAGCGCATCGGCGTTCGATGCCAGGTTAGGTGCAAAGCCGCCCTCGTCGCCAACGGAGGTGGAGAGGCCTTTCGCCGAGAGCACTTTCTTCAGCGAGTGGAAAATTTCCGCGCCCATACGCAGCCCTTCGCGGAAATTAGCCGCGCCCACCGGCTGCACCATAAACTCTTGGATATCGACATTGTTATCCGCGTGCTCGCCGCCGTTGATGATGTTCATCATCGGCACCGGCATGCTGTACTGGCCCGGCTGGCCGTAGAGCTCAGCAATATGGGCATACAGAGGCACGCCTTTAGCGTTAGCGGCAGCTTTAGCGGCTGCCAGAGAAACCGCTAGAATCGCATTAGCGCCCAGGTTCGCCTTGTTCTCGGTGCCGTCCAGTGCCAGCATGGCATCGTCCAGGCCGCGCTGGTCGCGTGCATCCATCCCTATCAACGCATCACGAATCTTGCCGTTGACCGCTTCGACTGCTTTCAGCACGCCTTTACCCAGATAGCGCGACTTATCGCCGTCACGCAGCTCTAATGCTTCCCGAGAGCCGGTTGAGGCACCGCTGGGGGCACAGGCTTCGCCGACAGCACCACTGGCAAGGCGTACGTGCGCTTGCACGGTCGGGTTTCCACGCGAATCCAGCACTTCCAACGCACTGATAGCAACAATTTTGGTCATGGCAGTATCCTTCCTGTTCGTTAGATAAAATTATTAATATAGCGACCTGATTAGCCAAACACAGCGTAGCGAAACACTGATCGGCCCAAAGAGTAACTAGCGAATCGTTAGCGGCTCAAACCCTTTAACCAGCGCATCCAGCTGGACTAGCTGGGTCAAAAACGGCTCTAGCTGATCCAGTGGCAGTGCACAGGGGCCATCGCACTTGGCGTTATCAGGATCAGGATGAGCCTCTAAAAATAGCCCTGCAAGGCCGACAGCCACACCCGCGCGGGCCAATTCGGCCACCTGGGCTCTGCGTCCGTCAGCGCTGTCGGCACGCCCACCAGGGCGCTGCAGCGCATGGGTGACATCAAAAACCACCGGGTAGCCGGTTTGCTTCATATCACCGAAACCGAGCATATCAACAATCAGGTTGTTGTAACCAAAGCTTGAGCCACGCTCACAAAGCATTAGCTGGTCGTTACCTGCCTCCTGAAACTTGCTGAGGATATGGCGCATTTCATGGGGCGCCAAAAACTGCGGCTTTTTGATATTGATGACCGCACCGGTTTTGGCCATGGCAACCACCAAATCGGTTTGGCGAGCCAAAAAAGCGGGCAATTGGATAATATCGGCGACTTCAGCGGCCGCTTCCGCCTGCCAGGGCTCGTGCACATCGGTGATAATGGGTACGTTGTGGCGGGCTTTTATATCGGCCAGGATCTGCAGGCCTTTCTCAAGTCCCGGGCCCCGGTAGGAGTTGATTGAGCTGCGGTTGGCTTTATCAAAGCTAGCCTTGAAAACGTAGGGCATGCCCAGCTTCTGGGTCACCGTCACGTAAGCTTGGGCGACTTCGTCGGCAAGCTCGGCAGACTCCAGCACGTTCATGCCGCCCAGCAGCATTAGTGGCAAGGAATTGCCGGCGGTTAAGCCGGCAACGTTAATATGACGCTCTTGTGATCTATCTTGAGATCGTTCTTGAGAAGCCATGCTTTTGCCCTCTTATTCTTGCGCATTCGCCTGGGCGCGACTGCGCGCTGTCTTGTGCTCCAACGCCGCATTCACAAAGCCCGAGAAAAGCGGATGACCGTCACGCGGAGTAGACGTGAACTCCGGGTGGAACTGGCAGGCTACATACCAAGGGTGGTCAGCAAGCTCAATGACCTCAACCAGCGACTGGTCGACACTCTTGCCGGAGATAACCAAACCCGCCTCTTCAAGCTCATCAATAAACTGGTTATTGACCTCAAAACGGTGGCGATGACGCTCAACAATCTCATCCGAACCGTAGGCTTCGCGCGCCTTGGTGCCCGATGCCAAATGGCACACCTGACCACCTAAACGCATGGTGCCACCTAAATCAGACGCCGCATCACGCAGCTCGACTTTGCCTTCTGGGCTTAGCCATTCGGTGATCAAACCGACTACCGGGTGCTGGGTATCGTGGGTGAACTCGGTAGAGTTGGCATCACTCCAGCCTGCCACGTTGCGGGCAAACTCAATCACCGCTACTTGCATACCCAGGCAAATACCCAGATATGGCACGTTATTTTCGCGCGCAAACTGAGCAGCGAGAATCTTGCCTTCTACGCCACGCTCGCCAAAGCCCCCGGGCACCAATATGGCGTCTTTACCCGCAAGTCGTTCAGTGCCGTGGTGCTCAATGTCTTCAGAATCAATATAGTCGACGTTGACCTTGATGCGGCCTTGGATGCCAGCGTGAATCAGTGCTTCATTAAGCGACTTATAGGCATCCAGTAGCTCCATGTATTTACCCACCATGGCGATGCTAACGGACTTGAGCGGGTTGAGCTTAGCGTCTAGTACCTTCACCCACTCGGAGAGATCGGCTTCAGGCGCTTCAAGGCGCAGCTTATCGCAAACGATCTCGTCTAAGCCGTGCTCGTGGAGCATCAGCGGGATGCGATAAATCGTATCGGCATCCTGAAGCGGTACCACCGCACGCTCTTCTACGTTGGTGAACAGCGCAATTTTGCGCCGCTCGCTCTCTTCCAGCTCCACTTCGCTGCGGCAAATCAGAATATCCGGCTGGATACCAATCGAACGCAGCTCTTTAACGCTGTGCTGGGTCGGTTTGGTTTTGGTCTCACCCGCCGTTTTAATGTAGGGCACCAGGGTCAGGTGCATAAACAGCGCGCGGTTGGCGCCCTGCTCACTACGGATTTGGCGGATTGATTCCAGGAACGGTAGCGATTCGATATCGCCGACCGTGCCGCCAATTTCCACCAGCGCCACGTCAAAGCCTTCACCGCCCGCGTAAACGCGCTCTTTAATCTCGTCGGTGATATGCGGAATGACCTGAACGGTGCCGCCTAGGTAGTCGCCACGGCGCTCTTTACGCAGTACGTTCTCGTAGACACGACCAGTCGTAAAGTTGTTGCGCTGGGTCATTTTGGTGCGAATAAAGCGCTCGTAATGCCCGAGATCAAGGTCGGTTTCGGCGCCATCTTCGGTGACGAACACCTCACCGTGCTGGAAGGGGCTCATGGTGCCCGGATCCACATTGATGTACGGGTCGAGCTTGAGCATGGTGACCTTAAGGCCACGGGCCTCTAAAATCGCCGCCAGCGAGGCGGAGGCGATGCCCTTGCCAAGAGAGGACACAACGCCGCCGGTCACGAAGATATATCGTGTCATGGATAACCTGTCGAATCATGATCAGAAGGCACGGCAGAAAGCCACGCCAGGATGGGTCGACAGACTAGCAGATTACGACCTAAGGCTCAATTTGAACTGAGCAGCCAAAATCTACTCACTGAATCACACTTGTGCCGCCGCCCCAGCGATAGGTCTCCGCGAGGGCGCTGTGAACCCCTCCCTGGGCGATACTTTTGTCATCTGACCGCCATGGACGGCGGAAATGCCGGAATTGTATGGAACGTTATTCCGGCCATGACAAAAGACCCTGGCTACGACCTATCCCTGGCGCTGTTCTATGCGTCAGACACGCGCTATACGCCCAGGTAATCCAGAATACCTTCCGCGGCCTGACGACCTTCATAAATCGCCGTAACCACCAAGTCAGAGCCGCGCACCATATCGCCGCCGGCAAAGATTTTTTCGTTGCTGGTTTGAAAGGCGTACTGGCCGTGCTCCGGCGCAGTGACCCGGTCGCGTTCGTCGACCTGAATGTTGGCGCTATCGAACCAGGGCGCGGGGCTGGCCTGGAAACCGAAGGCGATGACCACAGCGTCCGCCGCAATGATCTCTTCCGAGCCAGGGACTACTTCAGGACGCTGACGGCCGTTTTCGTCCGGCTCGCCCAAGCGCGTGCGCACAACCTTCACGCCCTCAACCTTGCCTTCACCCACGACCGCGACCGGCTGACGGTTGAACAAGAACTCAACACCCTCTTCACGGGCATTAGCGACTTCACGGCGCGACCCCGGCATATTGCCTTCATCACGACGGTAGGCACAGGTGACGCTGGTGGCGTTTTGACGAATCGAGGTACGGTTACAATCCATCGCCGTATCACCACCGCCCAGCACGACCACGCGCTTGCCTTCCATGGAGATATAGTCGCTAGGGTCTTTTTCAAAGCCCAGGCAACGGTTGACGTTGGCAATCAGAAAGTCGAGGGCCTTGTACACGCCGGGCAGGTCTTCACCGGGGAAGCCGCCTTCCATGTACTTATAAGTCCCCATACCCAGGAAGACCGCGTCGTACTCCTGCATCAGGGTCTCAAATTCGATATCGGTGCCGATTTCGGTGTTAAGACGGAACTCTACGCCCATCTCTTCAAATACCGCCCGACGGCGTTCCATCACGCTCTTTTCCAGCTTGAACTCGGGAATACCGAAAGTCAGCAGGCCGCCAATTTCTGGGTACTTGTCGAACACCACCGGCTTAACGCCGTTACGGGCCAGGATATCCGCACAGCCCAAGCCCGCCGGGCCTGCGCCGATAATGGCAACTTTTTTGTCCGTCCAGGTAACGTGGGACATATCCGGCCGCCAGCCCATGGCAAACGCCGTATCGGTGATGTACTTCTCCACCGAGCCAATGGTCACCGCACCAAAACCGTCATTGAGCGTACAGTCGCCTTCACACAGGCGATCCTGGGGGCACACGCGGCCACACACTTCGGGCAGCGAGTTGGTTTTGTGCGACAGTTCGGCGGCTTCAATAATGTTGCCTTCCACCACTAGCTGCAGCCAGTTGGGAATATAGTTGTGTACCGGGCACTTCCACTCGCAGTAAGGGTTACCGCAATGCAGACAGCGGTGCGCCTGGCTGGCCGCGTCAGATGGCTTGAACGGCTCGTAAATTTCCGCAAACTCTTTGGCACGGGCGCGGGCGTCTTTCTTTTGTGGGTCTTTACGACCCACATCAACAAACTGAAAATCGTTATTTAAACGGTTAGCCATGATCTCTCTCCTGTCAGCGTGAGGGGCATAAGCGGGTTATTGCGGCTGACGCCGAGACTGATCCAGCAAACTTCCTAAGCTGGCCGCTTTTGGCTTCACCAGCCAGAAGTGGCGGGCATAGTCGCTGAAGTCTTCCAAAATAGCCGCCCCACGCGCAGAACCCGTCGCGGCCACATAGGCTTCAATCATTTCACGCAGATGACGACGATACGCCTCCATCGCCTCGGTGTTAACGCGATGAATTTCGACCAGCTCGTGGTTGTACTTGTCCACAAAGGTGCGCTCTTCATCCAACACATAGGCAAACCCACCGGTCATCCCCGCGCCGAAGTTCACCCCAGTTTCGCCGAGCACACAGACCAAGCCGCCAGTCATATACTCGCAGCAGTGGTCGCCCGCGCCTTCAATCACCGCGGAAGCGCCGGAGTTACGCACGGCAAAGCGTTCACCCGCGGTACCAGCGGCGAATAGCGTACCGCCGGTGGCGCCGTATAGGCAGGTGTTGCCGATAATGGCGGTTTTATGGCTCTCAAACTGGCTAACCTTGGGCGGCACAATCACGATACTGCCGCCGTTCATGCCTTTGCCGACGTAGTCATTGGCATCACCTTCCAGGTAGAGGTTCAGGCCACGGGCGTTCCACACCCCAAAGCTCTGCCCCGCCACCCCGGTAAAGCGGGCAGTGATCGGCGCCGCTTCCAGACCTTCTTCGCCATAGCGCTTGGCGATGGCGCCGGACGTTAACGCGGCCACGCTGCGGTCGCAGTTGGTGATGGTGAAATCAAACTCACCGCCTGACTGATTTTCGATAGCGTCCTTCAATGCTGCCAGCACTTCTTGGTTCTTGGCACCAGGATCGTGAGGCACGTTACGGCTGACCTTACAGAACTGCGGCGCGTCTTTAGGCACAAAATCATTGGCCAGCAGCGGCGTTAAGTCGAGCTTACGCTGGGAAGCGGTATTGCCTTCCAGCACCTCCAGCAGGTCGGTACGCCCAATCAGATCAGTCAGCTTGCGCACTCCCAGCGCCGCCATCAGCTCGCGCACTTCTTCAGCGATAAAGCGGAAGTAGTTTTTGACCATATCCACGGTGCCGCGGAAATGCTCGCCGCGCAGGAAATCATCCTGAGTGGCAACACCGGTGGCGCAGTTGTTGAGGTGGCAGATGCGCAGGTACTTACAGCCCAGCGCCACCATCGGCGCGGTACCAAAACCGAAGCTTTCAGCACCCAAAATCGCCGCTTTAACAACGTCTAAGCCGGTTTTTAGGCCGCCGTCGGTCTGCAGACGAATCTTGTCGCGCAGGCCGTTGATACGCAGCGCCTGATGCACTTCCGGCAGCCCCAACTCCCAGGGCGAACCGGCGTGCTTAATGGAGGTCAGCGGGCTGGCCGCCGTGCCGCCGTCGTAGCCAGAGACGGTAATCAAGTCAGCGTAGGCCTTGGCCACGCCGGTGGCGATCGTGCCGATACCCGGCTCGGAAACCAGCTTCACCGATACCTGGGCTTCAGGGTTGACCTGCTTAAGGTCAAAAATCAGCTGAGCCAAGTCTTCGATAGAGTAGATATCGTGGTGCGGCGGCGGTGAAATCAGCGTCACGCCAGGCACCGCGTAGCGTAGCCGGGCGATCAGTTGGTTCACTTTACCGCCGGGCAATTGGCCGCCCTCGCCGGGTTTGGCGCCCTGAGCGACTTTGATCTGCAGCACTTCCGCATTGACCAGATAATGGGGCGTCACGCCAAAACGACCGGAGGCGATCTGCTTGATCTTCGAGCTACGAATGGTTCCGTAGCGCGACGGGTCTTCACCACCTTCGCCGGAGTTGGAGCGACCGCCCGCCTCGTTCATGGCCTGGGCCAGCGCTTCGTGAGCTTCTGGCGACAGCGCACCCAGCGACATACCCGCGCTGTCAAAACGCGGTAGCAGCTCTTCAACCGGCTCTACTTCCTCCAGCGCAATTGGCGTTTCCACCGGTTTGAGCTTGAGCAAATCACGAATCGTGGCCACCGGGCGCTCGTTAACCAGTTGGGCAAACTTCTTCCACTTGGTGTAGCTGCCTTCTTGAACTGCGGCCTGAAGCGACATCACCACATCGGGGTTGTAGGCGTGATACTCATAGCCATGCACATACTTGAACATGCCGCCCTGGGAAATCCCTTTGCGGGGAATCCAAGCATCTTTAGCCAGCAGCGCCTGCTGCATCTGCAGCTCCGCGAAGCCGGTGCCTTGGATGCGTGACGCCATGCCAACAAAGCACAGTTCCATCACTTCATCCGCTAGGCCCACTGCTTCGAACAGCATCGAGCCCCGGTAGGAAGCCAGCGTCGAGATGCCCATTTTAGACAGGATCTTGAACAAGCCTTTCTGCAGGCCTTTGCGATAGTTCTCGCGGCCATCTGCCGGGTTGCCGGTCAATTCGCCGGTGCGATGCATATCCGCCATGACCTGATAGGCGAGCCACGGATACACCGCCGTAGCACCCACACCAAACAGAACCGCCATTTGGTGCGCATCCCGAGCGTAGCCGGTTTCCACCACGATATTGGCATTGGGGCGTAGCGCCAAACGGCTCAAATGGGAGTGAACCGCACCCACCGCCAAGGCGGCTTGGATGGGAATCAGCCCTTTCGCCAGCTCAGCATCGGTGAGCACCAGGATCACTTTTCCGGCGCGCACTTGGGCCTCGGCCTCTTCACACAGCGCTTTGAGCGCCTGGTGCAGGCTCTGCTGTTCGGGGTCGTAGCCCAACGACAGCGTATAACTGGCAAACGCCGGATCGTCCTGACTCACCAGCGCGGTAAATTTGCGCGGTGACAATACCGGCGTGGTCAAAATCAAACGGTGAGCGTGCTCGGGCGTGGCTTTAAAAACATTCAGCTCCGCGCCACAGCAGGTTTCCAACGACATCACGATCGCTTCACGCAGCGGATCAATCGCCGGGTTAGTGACCTGGGCGAATTTTTGGCGGAAGTAGTCAGTCAGCAGACGAGGACGGCTCGACAGAACTGCCATCGGCGTATCGTCACCCATGGAGCCAACGGCTTCCTGGCCGCTCTCAGCCAACGGACGCAGCACCTGATCACGCTCTTCAAAGCTGACCTGGAACAGCTTCTGCTGAACGTTAAGCGAGTCGGTATCCATGGTTTGGAAACGCGCCAGCTCGGTGAGCGCCGACTCCAAATAGCTGGCTTCCTGCTTTAACCAACGCTTATAGGGGTAGGCAGACTTCAGCCGCTCATCAATATCGGTGGTGTGCAGCACTTCGCCGGTTTGGGTATCCACGGCGAGCATTTGCCCAGGGCCTACGCGGCCTTTAGCGACCACGTCTTCCGGCTTATAGCCGTAGGTGCCGATTTCCGATGCCAGGGTGATATAGCCGTTCTTGGTAATCACCCAGCGCGCTGGGCGCAGGCCGTTACGGTCAAGCATACATACCGCTTGACGGCCATCGGTCATGACTACGCCCGCGGGGCCGTCCCACGGCTCCATATGCATGGAGTTGTATTCGTAGAAAGCACGCAGCTCGGCGTCCATAGTTTCGACGTTCTGCCAGGCGGGCGGCACCATCATGCGCACCGCGCGGTGCAACTCCATCCCACCGGTGAGCAGCACTTCCAGCATGTTATCCATGCTGGAGGAGTCGGAACCGGTGGTGTTGACGATCTCGTCCAGCTCGGCGATATCCGGCAGGCGCTCGTTGACGAAATTCGCCTTACGCGAGTTCGCCCAGCCACGGTTGGCTTCAATGGTGTTGATCTCACCATTATGGGCCAACAGGCGGAACGGCTGCGCCAGCGGCCAGCGCGGTGCTGTATTGGTGGAGAAACGCTGGTGGAAAACACAAATGGCGGTTTCCAGGCGCGGGTCGTTCAAGTCCTGATAGAACGCCGGTAGGTCTTCCGGCATCATCAAGCCTTTATAGGAGATGACTTCTGACGACAGCGAGGCGACGTAGAAGTCCTCTTCGTCACGCAGCGCTTGTTCGGCGCGGCGCCGGGCCATAAAGAGGTCAACATCGAAGTGTTCGCCCTGGCCTGGTTGCACAAACAGCTGACGAATGCGCGGCAGGCAGTCGAGTGCCATTGGGCCACAAACGCTCGGGTCTGTAGGCACATCGCGCCAGCCGAGTACATTAAGCCCGCGCGCTTCAAGTTCGCGGGTCAGTGTGTCACGGGCATGCGCTTCACGGGCGTCATCGTTGGGTAGAAATACCACGCCTACGGCAAAGCGGTCGCC
The DNA here is from genome assembly GCF_018612805.1 of Halomonas sp. ISL-56. NCBI lineage: Bacteria > Pseudomonadati > Pseudomonadota > Gammaproteobacteria > Oceanospirillales > Halomonadaceae > Halomonas > Halomonas sp. ISL-56. The sequence goes on from NZ_JAGGRO010000005.1 coordinate 228,930, forward strand.
CAGTTCGGCACCAAACACCTCTTTAGCCAGTTCCTGCATAAAGGGTGTAGGCATTTTAAGTAGCAAACCACAGCCGTCGCCGGTCTTGCCGTCGGCAGCGATACCGCCCCGGTGGGTCATGCAGGTCAAAGATTCAATGGCAGTTTTCAGCAAGTCGTGGCTAGCCTGGCCTTCCATATGGGCAATCAGGCCAAAACCACAGTTATCGCGAAACTCGCCAGGCTGGTGAAGACCTCTATTCATGGGCGTGCCTCTACTAGTCAGCGTATTTTTTTAGCAGCGTTTTTATGGTATAAAGGGCGGTTTTGCTTTTTTTATAGTGCTAATAACCTGCCCAGAATAGGGTGCTTCCCACGTTCGCTGCCGCAACAAAATGGCCGGTCAGCATAGCGATTGGTGGCTACTTTGCGCAATCTCTTGGCACCTGCAGCGTTAGAGAAACTCTTTTCAAATCCTGTATTTGCATTCTCATTCAAGAAAAAAATGCATATACTTCAAACACTTGTAATTATATGAAACGCTATTTTAACGCTTTTTATTTTCCATTAAACTTTAGTCTAAATAGGGCTCACACACCCATGCCGATAGCGCATAAGGCATACGGATTATATAGAAACACTGTTCTACTACTTGGCTGAAAATAATGCTGCGCGCATGCAAAACAGCCCTCATTAGCGAGCCTGGTTTTACCAGGCTCGCTAATGAGGGCCGGCGGGCTCTCTTAACTAGATCACGCTTAACTGGATCGCGAAAGTCGTTGCTCAGCGGCGCGGGTAGTCATCCAGCAGCTTGCGCAGGACACCTAGCGGTGTTGCATCGCTGATGCAAGCATCGCCCAAGGCGTTAAGCAGCACTAGGCGCAGCCGAGTGCCGGTATTTTTTTTATCCAACCGCATTCGAGTTAAAAAGTCATCGCTGGTCATATTCGCCGGTGCCGCCAGCGGCAGCTCGGCGCTCTCAATTACCGCCAGGGTTCGTTCCAGCGCTGCGCCGGTGATCCAGCCCAGGCGTCGGGAAAGTGTTGCCGCCATAGCCATGCCAGCGCCCACGGCTTCGCCATGTAGCCAATTGCCGTAGCCCTGATGTGCCTCAATGGCGTGACCGAAGGTGTGACCCAGGTTAAGCAACGCACGTACGCCCTGTTCAGTCTCATCTTCGGCGACAATGTCAGCCTTGATTTGGCAACTGCGCGCTATAGCTTCTGCAACCACCCCAGTCTCCACGTTGAGCAGTGCGGCCATGTTGGCTTCCAACCAGCTTAAAAACGCCTCGTCGCGAATCAGACCGTACTTAATCACTTCGGCCATACCCGCAGAGAGCTCACGGCGGGGCAAACTCTTGAGCGTGTCGATATCCACCAACACAGCTTTGGGCTGCCAGAAGGCGCCGATCATGTTTTTACCCAGCGGGTGGTTAACGCCGGTTTTACCCCCTACCGATGAATCCACCTGGGAAAGCAGCGTGGTGGGCACCTGGATAAAGGCCACACCGCGTTGATAGGAAGCAGCGGCATAACCGACCATATCGCCAATCACCCCACCGCCCAAGGCGATCAAAGTGCAGCGACGGTTAAAACCGGCCTCCAGCAGCGCGTCCCAAATACGGCTGACCTGCTCGATGGTTTTATACTGCTCGCCATCGGGCAGTACCAGCGTGCGCACATCCAAGCGAGCCGGCAGGCGGGCGCAAAGTTTTTGCAGATAGAGCGGCGCGATAGTCTCATTGGTCACTACCAACACTTGTTGTCCGGCCAAGTATGGGGTCAGTGCATCGGCCTGGCCAATCAGCCCGGAGCCAATATGAATCGGGTAGCTGCGCTCGTTTAAAGCAACATGAAGAGTGTGTTGCGCGCTGGCTGTCAACGTCATTGCGATACCTTATGGTTAAGCGTTCCAGCCTTATGAGGCGGTGATGAGGGTTCAAGTGGATCCACCAGCCGATGCACCCGACGCAGGATTTCATTGACCACCGCCCTTGGGCTGCGCCGGTCGGTGCGCACGGCAATATCGGAGGTGGCGCGATAGAGCGGGTCGCGCTGGGCAAACATATCGTTAAGCACCTGTTCGCGATTGGCGCACTGCAATAGTGGCCGGTTACGATCTTTCGCTGTCCGTTTTAGCTGCTGGTCAACGGTGGTCAACAGGTACACCACCGTGCCTCGCTCGCGCAGAGCGCGGCGATTCTCTTCGCGCAGCACCGCGCCGCCGCCAGTGGCGACCACCACCGGTGAGAGCTGGGTTAACTCATCTATCATATGAATTTCCCGCAGCCGAAAGCCCTGCTCGCCCTCGACATCAAAAATCCACGGGATATCTGCCCCGCAGCGGTCTTGGATGGCGTGGTCACTGTCGTAAAACGGACGCGAAAGCTCAGCCGCCAACAGGCGGCCAATGGTGCTTTTGCCAGCCCCCATGGGGCCTATGAGAAATAAATTGGGTAAATCCTGCATCAGCGAACCGTTAAGCCATCGTCTAGGAGTCGTGGAGTAATAAAGACTAACAACTCTACCTTCTCATTGCTCTCTTCGGTATAGCGAAACAGTCTACCGAGCAAAGGAATATCACCCAAAAGCGGTGTTTTGGCGATTTGGCGAAGCTCTTCGGTGGTCAAAATTCCGCCTAATACCACCGTTTGGCCGTTATCTACCAGCACTTGGGTCTCAATCTGATTGGTATCAATCGGCGGTTCACCGCCAAACTCCGATTCTCGGAAACTGTCATTTTTAATCACCAGATCCATGATAATACGGTTATCCGGGGTAATCTGCGGGGTGACTTCCAACGAAAGCACGGCCTCTTTGAACTCGGTATCCGGATTATCGTTGCCATCGACACTCTGGAAGGCGCGTTCTTCACCCTGGCTAATTTTGGCGGTACGTTGATTGGCAGTAATAATCCTAGGCTGCGAAATGGTCTGGCTTTTCCCTTCGCTCTCCAGTGCGCGCAGCTCCAGATCCAGCAGGATATCGCCAGATAAATAGCCAAAACTAAAGCCAGTGCCCGGGCCAGTGGCAGCGCCTAAATCCACCGCCAAGCCACCCTGCGCCCTATTAATGCCACCTGGATTGATATCGCGCCGACTGAAGGCACCGCCACTTCCCTCTTGAAAGCCGCGGGTGCTCGACATACCCCAGTTAACCCCCAACTCACGGGAAGCGGTGTCTCGGGCGATAACAATGCGCGCCTCTATTTGCACTTGGCGGACGGCCACATCCAGGCGGTTTATGGTGCGCACAATATCGCGCACTTGGTCGGCAGTATCCTGCACCAGCAGCGTGTTGGTGCGGTTATCAATGCTGACACGACCACGCTCGGTGAGAAGCCCAAAGCCATCCTCATCGCCACCGCGCAACAGCTGGGCTAAATCTTCAGCCCGGGCATACTTGATCTCGATAAATTCGGTGACCAGTGGTGAGAGCGTTTCACGCTGGTTGCGCGCCTCTAGCTCCTGGCGTTCAAAATCAGCTAGCTCACTGGCAGGCGCCACCACAATCACATTGCCCTGCTCTCTGCTCGATAACTGCTGGCTTTGCAGAATCAGCGCCAGCGCCTGATCCCAGGGCACATCGTTTAAGTTGAGCGTTACACGCCCTGTTACGCTATCACTGGCGACTAAGTTTAGCCCAGTGAATTCGGCCAACGTGGCCAATACCGAGCGCACTTCAATATCTTGAAAGTTAAGGCTCAAACGATCGCCGCTGAAGTGCTCACCTGCCGCTTCAGAGGGTTGTGACTCTTTGTTGGCGGGCTGCACTTCCACCGTCAGCGTGCGGCCACTTTGCGAGGAGATCATCGCATAAGCGCCCTGGGTAGCGATCGCCAACTGAGTATCGCCTTGGCTGGCGCGGGGCGTGATCCGCGTGATGGGGGTCGCAAAGTCGGTGACGTCGTAGACCTGGTTAAGCGAGTCTGGAATCGCCATATCGCGCAGATTCACCATCACTTGATCGGGGCCGCCTTCCCGCACGTTGGCCTCGACGCCTTCGCGATCAAAGGTGACGATCAAGCGGCCGGCGCCGTCCGGGCCGCGACGAAAATCAATATTTTCAATCTGCGGCCCTTCGTCAGTTTCAAGCCCCGCTGAAGAGACGCTGGGGAAAGAGCTAGGCGAGCGGCTGGCATCTGGAACAAAGGTAATGCGTAGACGATCCCCCAGCACACGGGACGTGAATGCCTGGGGCTCGCTGAGATTGACCACCAAACGCGTACGGCCATTGCCCTCCAGCGCGGTAATTTGCTCAATACCGTGACGATTAACGTTAATGCGCCGATCAGCAAGCCCGCTCTGGGTTGCAGCCAAATCCAGCGACACCCGGGGTGGAGAGTCCAAGCGGTAGCTGCGCAGTTCGGGAACGCTGCCGGTAAAGCGCAGATCAAGGTGGATGCCACCGTTCTCGGCGGGCTGAATGTCAATATCGGTCAGCACCGAGGCAGCCGCCAAAGAGGGCAATAGTGAAAATAGTGCGGCCACGGCCATGTAGAAAGTCATTCGCCAAGCTGTAACTGCCATGAGCTATTATCCGCTTACTCGTTATTTTCATTGATAACTAGCGACACTTGCCGCTCCTGCCACCCTTCACGAGGGGTAAACACCCGCTCGGTAACGCGTATTTCCTGGGCGCTGATCTGAGCGATACGCCCATAGTCGCTGCCCATATAGTTGCCCTTTTTCACGCTCGTCACACTACCATCTGGTGAGGCAATCAATGCCACCTGGCGTCCTCCCATACGCAGGGTACCGACCAATCGCAGCTCGTGCAGCGAGAAGCGCTCCAGCGGCTCCGGGGCGCGCTGTAGGTCAGGTGCGAGGGCGCCCTCACCACGTTCAGCGCCACCCTGAATAATTGCGTCAGGGGGCAAAAAGGGGCTACGCCCGTCGCTATATAAATAGGCCAAATCCTGGCTTGCGGGCAGTGCGATGGCCATGACCGGCGGCTGGCCGCCTGGAGATTGGCGAATATCGGCCAGTGTCTCTTCAAGCTGCACCAGGTCCGCGTCTGCACAGCCTGTGAGTAACGCCGCTGAGGTCACAAACGTGAGAACCGACGGTATCTTTACCGCCAACAGTGGTATCTGTTTAGTCCTCATGGCCTATCCGCCCCCTCAGGGAGCGGTTGGTCGCCCTCCTCCACATAGCGGTAGGTGCGCGCGAGCAACGAAAGGCGCAGCGTGTCGCCACGACCATCAACGGGCGCCAAGGTAAAATCGTGCTGGGTCACCATGCGCGGCAGCGCGGCAATATCGGCACTAAAACGCGCCAATTGGTGATAGCCGCCGCGCACCTGTATATCCAGCGGCTGCTCGATATAGTGGGACTGGGTTTGCGTTGGACGCAGCCGTATCGTTTCAATGGTCAGGTGATTATCAACAGCGGCATCGATAATGCTATCAAACAGCGAGGGAATCTCTGCATCGGTGGGCAGCATGGTACGCAAACGCCCCAGTTGACCTTCCAGAATCGCCAACTGCTCGCGCATTTCCGGCAGGAAGGCCGCTTGCGAGGCTTTACTGCGGTATTCGCTCAGCAGCCTGACTTCTTGGCGCTGGGCGGCCATCAAAGCTTCGCGCTGTTCGCACACCACTAACCACATCATGACACTTAGTGCGGCTAGCAGCGCCAGACAGCAGCTCAACACCCTTAATAAACACGGCCAGCTGCCAGCCTCTTTGACGTCTAAATCCCGCCAGTCAGCATCGCGCAGGCGCTGCCACTCGATAGCCCACTGTTCGCGGTTAAGCGTCATGGAAGCGCCTCCTCTACGCCTTGTAGAAGCGCTGCAGTGGTCTGTTCCACATCAAAACGAAACACACGGCCTAAGCCGTTTTGATCACTCTCTACTGCCGAGAGCGCAGGCACGCCTAAACTCGGCAGCGCGGTAATACGGCGCAGTTGTTCGGAAACCTGACGCTCACCGTCCGCCACCGCGGTAACGCTCACGCGGTCACCATTTTTTGCTAAGCGTTGATAAATAACACCATTCGCCACACTCGCCGCCACGTCGTTAAATAGCTGTACGGCATCCGTTCGTTCTGACTGCAACGACTGGAATACTGCGATCTGCTCGCCTAAACGCTCGGCATCGCTGGCATAACGTGAAATGCCATCGATATCGGCATGAAGACGCTCAATATGGTCGCTGATAGTGGCATTACGCTGCTGCTGGGCTGCTAACTTAAGCTGGTAGAGCTGTGATATCAGCAGACCAACCACCACGCCAAGTACCAGCATGGAAGCTACCACAAGGTAGAATTTGCGCGTTCGCCGCTCACGCTGCGCTTCCCGCCAGGGCAGCAGATTAATGTTTATGCTCATTGGTTAAATCTCACTGACTAATTCTCACTGGCTAACTCTCACTGGCTAACTCTCACTGGCTAACTCTCACTGACTAACTCTCACTGACTAACTCTCACTGATTAACTCTCACTGGCTAACGCTCATTGACTCACCCTCATAGCCAAGCCACCCGCGGTGAGCATTGCCGGGGCATCGTTGGTCAAGGTTTGGAGGTTTAAGCGTTTATTAACTTGCATACACTGGAAGGGGTTGGCAATGGTCACCGACATGCCACTATCTTCAGCAATGCGCTCGGCAAGCCCGGGAATCACGCTCGAACCACCCGCCAGTACAATGTGTTTTACCTCTTGCTGGCGTCCGGCAGTGTAGTAGAGCTGCAGGGAACGCCCCACCTGCTGCACGACGGTTTCCAGAAAAGGGTTGAGCACCTGCTCATGGTAATCATCGGGTAGCCCACCGCGCTTTTTGGCAAAGCCCGCTTCCTCCATGCTTAAGTTGTAGCGGTCGCGAATGGCAACGGTGAGCTGACGACCGCCAAACATTGTGTCGCGGGTATAGACGATATGCCCGTCACGGACGACGTGGAAGACATTCATATTGGCGCCAATATCCACCAATCCGACGCAGTCAGTGGGGTCATTCTCTACGTTTAGCTGGCGACGCAATTCCGCTAGCGAACGCTCCATGGCAAAGGATTCCACGTCCACTGCCACGGGTTCTAAGCCCGCCCGCTCCAGCGTGTCGGTGAGCTGGATCACATCCTGCTGCCGGCAGGCAACCAGCACTACCTGCTGTTGCTCATCGTCAAAGGGCGCGTGGCCTAGGCACTTAAAATCAAACGCCACTTCATTGAACGGAAACGGAATATGGCGGTCTGACTCCGCCACGATACGCTCTTCGATCTCTTCTTCACTCAACCCGATGGGGAAGCTCAGCGTTTTGGTAATCGCCGCACTGGCGGGAACGGCCACCGCCGCTTTGCGGGTAGAGGGCTTGGCATGCTCCACCGCACGGCGAAGTACACTGGCGACATCATCAATATCACGGATACGCCGTTCCACGACCACACCTTCGCGCAGGGGGCGCACGGCATAGTTTTCTACTTGGTAATTATCGTGGCACTGTTTGAGCTCAAGCAGCTTGACGGTCGCCGAGGTAATATCGACGCCGATCAACCCTTTACCGGATTTCAGAAAGCGCATATTGGGGTTCGACTCCGCCTGATTGTCGACCGTTTATCAGATGCGTTTGAGGTTACATGATTTTTAGTTTCGTCTCACGCGAAGCAACTTAGCGCATATCAACACTGGTGGCCGCCGCCTCAGGTTCCTATAATGGCTGCCAATTGCATGATACGGCCGTTTAGATGCCGATCTTTTTATTCTTCCCAGGGTGCTCTCCGTACATGACGTTTCTTCGAACCCTTATTGTGTCGCTGTTTTCCCTCATAGTGTCGTTGGTCGGTGCAAGTGCGTTAGCCGTGATTGGTGCCGCCATTTACTTCGCCCCCGGGCTGCCCGACGTTCGCCAACTGCAGGATTTCGAACTCAGCACCCCGCTGCGAATTTTCACCCAAGACGGCAAATTGATTGGCGAGTTTGGTGAAGAGCGCCGCATGGCGATCAACTTTGATGAAATTCCCCAGGATATGATCAACGCCTTGACCGCCGCCGAGGATGCCAGCTATTTCGACCATGCCGGTGTCGACCCCCGTGGTTTGGCACGGGCGATGGTTCAACTGACGATGAGTGGCGATATTCAATCCGGCGGCTCGACGATCACCATGCAGGTCGCGCGTAACTATATGCTGACGCTGGATCAGACGTTTACACGTAAAATTCGTGAAATCCTGCTGGCGCTGCAAATGGAGCAGATACTCGATAAAGAGGAAATCTTCGAGCTTTACGTGAACAAGATTTTCCTGGGCAATCGTGCCTACGGTATCGCTGCTGCCGCCGAAACCTATTATGACAAACCGCTCGCCGAGCTTAGTCTGGCGCAAACCGCCATGATTGCCGGGCTACCCAAGGCCCCCTCTGCCTTTAATCCGCTGGCTAACTCCGAGCGGTCGCTGATTCGTCGCAACTGGATTCTATTCCGTATGCGCGAGCTAGGGCATATCGACGACGCCACCTATCAAGCGGCCGTTCAGGAACCCGTCACCGCCCGTCGTCACTACACCCAAGCCGAGGTCGATGCAGCCTATGTCTCCGAGATGGCGCGCCAGTATGCGGTGGAGCGCTTTGGCGATGAGGCTTACACCGGCGGCTATCGGGTTTACACCACCATTAATAGCGAACTGCAGCCCTTTGCCCGCCAAGCGCTGGCTAATGGACTAACGGCCTACGATCTACGCCATGGCTGGCGCGGGCCGGAACAGCGTGAGATAGCTGCCAGTCTCCTCGAAGCCCAGGAGCAAACCGCGACCCAAGGCCTCGAAGAGGAGCTTTCCGAGTCACCCGAGATTCGCCAGACCGCGCGTCAAGCCGCTCAACGCAGCCAGACAGAAGTCGAAGGCATCGATGGCGACGTTAGCAACTGGGTTCAGGTGCTTGAGCGAACACCCAACTATGGCCTGCTCCAGCCCGCCATCGTGGTAGCGAGCAGTGGCCGTGAAATGCAGGTACTGACCCGCGACGACGGTCTTCAAACCATTGGCTGGGAAGGCTTGAGCTGGGCACGCCCTTACCTGAGCCCGCGTAGCCGTGGCGCCGAGCCCAGTTCGGCGGAAGCCATTGCCGTACGCGGCGATATGGTGCGCATCATTGAGAATGAAGATGGCTCGCTACGCCTCTCTCAACAGCCAGACGCAGAAGGTTCGCTGGTCGCTCAAGATCCGCAAACTGGCGCTATCCTGGCTCTCCAAGGCGGCTTCGACTTTAACGCCAGTAAGTTCAACCGTGCGGTACAAGCGCGGCGCCAGTCAGGCTCAATCTTCAAACCGTTTATTTACTTAGCAGCTCTTGAAGATGGGGAGATGAACGCCGCCAGTGTGGTTAACGATTCGCCCGTGGTACTTGACGACGGCAGCAACTCGCTGTGGCGGCCGGTCAACTCTAGCCGCGATTTCCAGGGCCCTATGCGTTTACGTCCGGCCCTCGCCCGTTCGCGCAACCTGGTCACTATCCGCGTACTCCAGACCATGGGCCTGGATTACACGATTAACTTTTTGGAAGGCTTCGGTTTCTCTCCCGCCCAGCTTCCTCGTGGCTTATCGTTAGCGCTAGGCAGCGCGAGCTTAACGCCGATGGAGATGACCAACGCCTATGCGGTTCTCGCCAATGGCGGGTTCCAGGTGTCGCCTTGGTTTATTGAGCGGGTAACCCGTAACGATGATAACGAAGTGATCGATGAAGCCACTCCTTCGGTTGCCTGCCCTAGCTGTGCCGAAGGCCAGGAGACAGTGGAAATCGATGGCCGTGAATACCCGATCGCCAAACGGGTCGCCGACCCAGCGGCTGTGTATATCCTGCGCGATATGCTGCGTGACGTTATTACCTCGGGCACCGGCCGCGGCGCATTAAGCCTTAACCGGGATGATATCGTCGGCAAGACCGGCACCACCAACAGTCAGCGTGACGCTTGGTTTGCGGGCTTTAATAGCAACCTGGTGACCACGGTCTGGGTGGGTAAGGACAGCAACGAGACCATTGCCGAGTATGGCGCCAATGCCGCGCTGCCTATCTGGATAGCGTTTATGGGGGATGCCCTGGAAGGTACGCCTAGCGCCATACCCGATCGCCCAGCGACGATTGTCACCGCTCGCGTGGATCCGGACACAGGCCAACGCTTAGCGGACGGCCAATCTGGCGGGATTACCGAGCTGTTCCATCAGGATCACTTGCCTGATTATCAGCAGCGCCGTATCAGCCGCGAGCTGGAGGAAGCCAGTGGCTCCCAGGGGTCAGGCACCGCTGAGTCGATCTTCTAACTCAGGCCTCTCGTAGCCCACCAACTAAAAGGCCCGGCGATTATGCCGGGCCTTTTGCGTTTAACCTCCCCTACCTTTTTATAACCGCTCGCCCAATTTATAATCGCGCAGCCAATTTATAATCGCGCACCTAATGCTCGCAAAAATGTTTCGCCCACTTCGCGCTCATAGCGGTAGTAAGTCCACTGGCCAACGCGTGTCGAGGTAACCAGACCTGCGCGCGAGAGCGTCGAGAGATAAAGCGAGATGGTCGGCTGAGAAAGGCCAGTTTTTTCGCAAATATGACTGACACAGATACCGCCCTGGGGCGCGGTGTCCTTCTGCGCAGGGAAATGACGCTCCGGCTCTTTCAGCCAGGATAAGATGTCGAGGCGCACTGGATTGGCCAGTGCGCTTAAAACGGTATTTATATCCATGATCACAGCCGCTCGTTAATGGCCTGATCAGTATACGCGTTCACAGGCAGGCTGCCGAGACTGCCTGCCTAGGGTGCATCAACGCCGCATGGTTTAGCTAGATTTTTAACGCACGAGGACTTCAGCTTACGAGCGTATCGAGTGCGCTTCGATCAAAGTCCGTTAATGCCTCAAGATGCCCATCGCGTACCTTGTTGGCCCACTGCGGGTCAGATAGCAGCGCGCGGCCAATGGCGATCAGATCGAAATCGCCGTTTGAACGCCACGTGGCCAGCTCTTCTACATTGACGCGGCTTTTGGAAGTGGGGTCTTCCGTTCGAGTGAAATGTCCGGTGCGGAAAGTCTTATCCAGCCCCACACTGCCGACTGCAATCACTGGTTTGCCGGTCAGTTCGCGTGTCCAAGTCGCCAGGGTTTTACTACTGCCTTCAAAGCCTGCCTTCCAGATGCGTCGCGTGCTGGCGTGAAAGATATCTACCCCTTCCTGGGCCAGTGGCTTAAGAATATCGCCCAGCGCTTCGGGGGTTTCGGCGATGATGGCGTCGTAGTCAGAGAGCTTCCACTGAGAGAAGCGGAAAATAATCGGAAAGTCGGGCCCAACCGCTTCGCGTACAGTGCGCACGATCAAGCGTGGGAAGCGCAGGCGGTTTTCAGGACTGCCTCCATAGGCATCGGTGCGTTGATTGCTTTCGGGCCATAGGAACTGATCAATCAGATAGCCATGGGCACCATGCAGTTCAATACCGTCAAAGCCAATTCGCTGTGCATCGAGCGCAGCGCGGGCAAAGGAGGCTGCCACTTCCTGGATGTCGTCTTCGGTCATCGCCTGCACCACTTCGACGCCGTCTTCCACAACGCTCATCGGGCCAAAGCCGGGCGCGCTGGCATCTGGTTCGACGCCTGGGCGACGTTCACGACCCACGTGCCACAGCTGAGGTACTATCTTGCCACCGGCGGCGTGAACGCCTTCCACCACACGCTGCCAACCTTCCAACGCCTGCGTGCCATGGAAGGCCGGCACGCCTGGGTAGCCATTGGCTCCAGGGTGATCGATATAGGTGCCTTCGGTAATAATCAGCCCCACGCCGCCCGCAGCGCGGCTTTTATAGTAGGCCGCCACGTCGTCGCCCGGGACGCCACCAGGCGAATGATTTCGCGTCATGGGTGCCATTACGATACGGTTATTCAGTGTCATAGGCCCCATTGTGAAAGATTCAAAAAGGGGGGCAGCCAGCGCCTGTGCAGATGTTGTCATGTTCGCTCCTTTATATATAGAGATATATCAATATATATAAACATAGTGATGGCATAGATGACAAGACTTAGCCGCTCGCAGTGCGTCCCGAAGTGTTAAAAGTAAAAGGCCCGGAGATCGTCTCTCCGGGCCTTCTTGTTACTGGCTATCGACTGGTTAATGGCTATCGATTGGCTACGAGCTACCGATTGGTTGCCTCATGTTTAACCACTAACGGGCGTCGAATGCACTTCACGCTTGCTGGCCAGCCAGTTCGCAACAATAGCGACAATCATGACCGCCACACCGGCAATTTCAGTCATCAGGTTGGGATAGAACACACCAAAGATCGCAGCGGTTATCGCGATGCGCGGTAGCCACGACATTTTGGTAAACAGATAGCCCTCCAGCGCCGCGGCAAAGGCACCCAGCGCCAGAATGGCGATCACCCCGTTCCAGATCACCACCGGCACTGGGCCACCAATGATGATTTCGGGATTGAAGACCATAAACAGCGGAATTAAGTAGAGACCTTTAGCAAATTTCCACGCCTGGAAACTGGTTTCCATCGGTTTACTGCCGGCAATCGCCGCCCCGGCAAAGCCTGCCAGGGCGATGGGCGGCGTCACGTTAGAGTCCTGGGAGTACCAGAACACCACCAGGTGCGCGACCAGTAGCGGCACACCAAACTCAGCGGTAAGCGCAGGACCAACAAGTACGATAAGCACGATATAGCTGGCGGTAACCGGAAGCCCCATGCCCAGCACCAGGCTTGCCAACAGCACCATCACCAGCGCCAACACCAGGTTGCCGCCGGAGAAAGCCAGCATCATGGAAGAGAACTTAAGCCCCAAACCAGTCAACCCGACCACGCCAACAATAATCCCAGCCACCGCACAGGCCATGGAAACGGCTACCGCATTGCGAGCACCTAACTCCAAGCCTTCGATTAGCTTGGCAAAGCCTGCGCGCACCACGTCTTTAACGGCCGTCGCGGTCACCGGCTGCCCCTGCCTGGGCGCCACAAAGAAGAACCACAACACATAGCGCAATACCGCCACTGCCAAGATGGTGACTACTGCGTAGTAGCCAACCCGCATGGGCGACATGCTCATCGCCAACAGCCACACCAGCACGGCCAGCGGCAGCAGGAAGTGCCAGCCATCTTTCATAACTTGGCGCATCTGCGGCAACTCGTCTTTGGGCAGGCCCTGCATACCTTGCTTAAGTGCAATGATATGGACGAACAGATAGACCGTGGCGAAATACATAATCGCCGGCAGGATGCTGACTTTGACGATATCCAGGTACGGCGTATTGGTGTACTCAGCGATCAAGAACGCCCCGGCCCCCATCAGCGGCGGCATAATCTGCCCGCCAGTCGAGGCCGCGGCTTCGATACCGCCTGCCTGCTTGGCTTTATAGCCAAGTTTTTTCATCAACGGAATGGTAAAGGCGCCGGTGGTGACTACGTTGGCAATCGCGCTGCCGGAAATCGACCCCATGCCCGCCGACGCTAATACCGCCGCCTTGGCGGGGCCGCCGCGCTGGCGACCGGTCGCCGCATAGGCCATATCGATAAAGAACTTGCCCGCCCCAGTGCACTCCAAAAAGGCGCCGAACAGCACAAAAATAAAGATATAGGTGGCCGCGACACCTAGTGGCAGGCCAAAGATGCCCTCTTGCCCCAGATAAAGCTGACCAGCAACCCGGTCAATGGAGTAGCCGCGGTGCTCCAGAATGCCTGGCATCCACTCACCCAGCCACGGCAGTTCACCCCGCGGCCCGGCAAAGGCGTAAACAATCGCCAATAGGCCGATCACGGTCATGCCAAAACCCACCGCGCGGCGGCTGGCTTCCAGTACCGTCACCGTGGCAATACAGGCAACCAGAATATCGGTGTCATTCCAGAACCCTGCACGGCTAAAAATCTCATCCAGGTTGAGCACCAAGTAACCACCGGTGAGGATGGCACCGGCAAAAAACACCAGATCAAGCCCCCAGCCCAATACACCACGCTTACGGGTGGGGCCGAAGGCTGGAAACATTAAAAATGCCAGTATCATGATCAATGCGAGGTGGATGCTGCGCTGATAAAAAAGCCCTAATGGCTGAATACCGGCGGAATAGAGTTGGAACAGGGAAAGACCCACCGCCACAATGGTGATCGACCACAGCACCATGCGGGGTTGAATCACATTACCGCCCGGCACCACGCTCGACGGTTGCTTGGATTCGCTCATGAAGTCCTCGGAAGCGTTAACTAATGTCGTTTTTATTCACGCGGAGACGCGTGAGGAGCTGTTAGCTGAATGGTCACGCGTTGCCCAGCGGCATGCTCACTTAGGCTCACCGGCGCATGCTCACCGTCTGGCCAAACCACCCGGTGATTAACAGCGGGTGAACCTACTCTTAAAACATAGCGGTTATTGGCGACAGGCTCATTAATCGCATTAATCCAGTAGCCGCCCTCACCGTCGGAGACCTGTTCACCACGGCCAAAGATGTGCCCAAGCCCAGCGGCAAAATCGGGTTGATGGCTACGCTCCAGTTGCATGACGCCCTCTGTATTACGATAGCAGTCCAACACCGTAAAGTGCTCAACAGAGTGCCGCCACTTAATACACCAGCGACCGCCAGCAGGCACCGCTTTATCCACCAGGATGTCGCCCTGCTCGGTCACTACGGCTAAGCGCATAAACGCAGACGCCGAAGCGGGGGAAGCCCCCACTTCGGCGAACGGACAGCATGCAATGAGTAGCGCCACCAGTCGTTGCTGCCACTGCATGGCAATATCCTTCAATGCACTTTAACGATTACGGACGTAGACGATCTGGGATATCAGCACCGACTTCTTCAAAGTAGCGTATTGCACCCGGGTGCAGCGGTACGGGGGTTGATTCCATGGTGAACTTCACGGTGGTGTCGTTAGCTGCCGGGTGAACCGCAATCAGTTCATCGGTGTTTTCAAACAGCAGTTGGGTTAACTGGTAAGCCAGCTCTTCGTCCATCTCAGAGTTAACGACGAGAACGTTGGGAATACCTAGGGTCTGCACGGCTTCATCCATACCGTCATACATACCGGCGGCAAGCTCGTAGGGGGCGAAGACTTCCTCTTCCGCCTGAGCATTAGCCACTTCTTCATCAGATAAGCCGATCAGGCGAATATCGCGGGTTGCGGCCAGGTTGAGAATCGAACTGGTCGGCGGCCCTACGCTCCAGAAACCGGCGTCGATGTCGCCATCACGGATAGCGTCAGCGGTTTCGTTGAAGTTCAGACGCTGAGGAGTGAAGTCGTCATAGCTGATGCCATTGGCTTCCAGCAAAGCGCGAGCATTTAGCTCGGTGCCGCTACCGGGTGCACCCACAGAGACCCGTTTGCCTGCCAAGTCAGCAATCGTTTCAATATCCGACTCTGCCAGCGTGACCAGCTGTACCGCGTTGGGGTAAACCGAGGCAAGCGCGCGGATGTTTTCAACCTGACGACCTTCAAAGTCATCGGTGCCGTTGTAGGCTTGATAGACCGTATCGGCCAGTGCCAGGGCAAGATCCGCATCGCCGCGCATGATCAGGCCCATGTTTTCAACCGAGGCACCGGTGACTTCGGCGGTCGCCTGGGCGCCTTCGATATGATTGTTGATCATTTCGGCGAAACCACCACCGATTGGATAGTAAACGCCGCCCGTACCACCGGTGGCGATTGAGAGTTGTTGGGCGCTTGCTGGCAGCGCGACTGCGAGTAGTGATGCGGCAGCGGCTGTGGTGTATAGAGAGCGTAGAGTTCGCATGAGCGTTTCCTCCGTCCTGCTTGGACTTATAGGTATGGTTGACGATAAAGGAAGTGTTGAATCCTCCAGCTTCTGCTCGCCATCAACTGGCAACCAGAAGCGGTGGAAGAGAAGTTAGCACGGCTAATGCGTTAGATGCTAATAGGGCGTTATCAGCGCATCAGCCCCTTTGCGCGTTCAACAATGGCTGCATGACAGGTAAGGCCGAGCTAACCTCCTAGGCGGTATAAAATAACGAAACACCGCATAAATGTCTTACTCTATGCCAAATTGTTAATATTTACTGGTAATGACCGTTAATTTTCCCCACCCCACCTTTGTCATTGATTCAGGATAGGAGCCACACTCCGATGGAGCCCGGTTTTAAGCAGGAAAATAGTAGCGAGAAAGACGCACCGCGCCAGAACCTGGCCATCAGCGCTTACCGCCAGCTCAAGCATGACATTATTCGTGGCCGCTACGCCCCTGAACAGAAGCTGTTAATGAGCCACCTGAAAGAGCAGTACGGCGCCAGCACCGGGCCGCTGCGGGAGGCGCTCTCACAGCTGGTCGCTGACCGCCTGGTCATCGCCATTAGCCAGCGGGGTTACCGGGTAGCGCCAATGTCGCTGGCCGAACTTAACGATATTTATGACGCCCGGGCTCAGCTTGAAGGGTTGATTCTGCGCCTCGCCATAGAGCGCGGCGACGATGACTGGGAAGCCACGGTGCTGGCCACCGCCCATCGGTTAGCCAAAGTGACCGACGTCAACACCCCCGACGACCTGCTCGACCTCTGGGATCAGCGCCATAAAGCCTTTCATACCGCCATTGCCAGTGGCTGCAACTCCCCTCACCTGCTGCAAATGCGCAACACCCTGTTTGATCAGGTGGAGCGCTACCGCCACCTGTGGCTGCAGGAAACCGTGATGTCGCCCCAGGCGTTGGAGCTCAAGCGCCAGGAGCACGCTGCGTTAGTCGATGTCATTCTGGCGCGCGACACCGCCGAAGCCGACAGCTTAATGCGCGACCATCTGATGACCCCGGTGCCGATTATTACCCGCGTGTTGAAAGAGCGCGGTATCAATTAAGCGTTGCGGCGGGTAGATTAAATTCTGCGTTTTAAAAAAATGTAGATATTTTATAAAAACGGCGATACATTGACTGCACGCTACTTTGCCTCTATTCCTGCCCACGAACCTAGGAAACCACGCCATGACGCATTTCAACTGGGACGACCCGCTCCTTCTGGAACAACAGCTCACCGATGAAGAGCGCCAGATTCGCGATGCCGCCTACGACTACTGTCAGGAAAAACTTCAGCCCCGCGTGCTGACCGCCTTCCGTGAAGAGCGTTTTGACCGCGAGATCATGACTGAAATGGGTGAGCTTGGCCTACTGGGTGCCACCGTATCCCCCGAGTACGGCGGCGCAGGCGTTAACCACGTTGCTTACGGTTTGATTGCCCGCGAAGTAGAGCGCGTTGACTCCGGCTATCGTTCCGCCATGAGCGTGCAGTCTTCGCTGGTGATGTACCCCATCGAGACCTACGGCTCTGAAGAGCAGAAGCAGAAGTTCCTGCCCAAGCTTGCCAGCGGCGAGATGGTTGGCTGTTTTGGCTTGACCGAACCCGACCACGGCTCTGACCCCGGCAACATGATTACCCGGGCGGAAAAGGTCGACGGCGGCTACCGCCTGACCGGCGCCAAGATGTGGATCACCAACAGTCCAATTGCTGATATTGCGGTGGTATGGGCAAAGTCAGCGGCTCACGACAACCAAATCAAAGGCTTCATCGTCGAGCGCGGCACCGAAGGCTTCACCACCCCAAAAATCGAAGGCAAAGTTTCGCTGCGTGCCTCCATTACCGGTGAGATCGTGCTGGACAACGCCTTCGTCCCCGAAGAGAACCTGCTGCCCAACGTCAGTGGCTTGAAAGGCCCGTTCGGCTGCTTAAACAAAGCACGCTACGGCATCGCCTGGGGCGTGATGGGCACTGCAGAGTTCTGCTGGCACGCAGCACGCCAATACACGCTGGATCGCAAGCAGTTTGGCCGCCCGCTGGCGGCCAACCAGCTGATCCAGAAAAAACTTGCTGATATGCAGACCGAGATCACCCTGGGCTTACAGGCAGCGTTGCAGGTAGGTCGCCTAATGGATAGCGGCAACTGGGCCCCGGAAATGGTCTCGCTGATCAAGCGCAACAACTGCGGCAAAGCGCTGGATATCGCTCGTCAGTCCCGCGACATGCACGGTGGCAACGGCGTTTCCGACGAGTACGGCGTCATTCGCCATATGGTCAACCTGGAGTCGGTGAATACCTACGAGGGCACCCACGATGTGCATGCGTTGATTCTAGGTCGCGCGCAGACGGGCATTCAGGCGTTCTTTTAATAACTGACTTTTAATAACTAGTTTTAACCACTGCGCTTTGATCACTTACCACTTATTAAGGAAGCCTCTATGAGTGAGCTAACCAAACCACTGGCCGGGATTAAAGTACTCGATATCTCCCGGGTGCTGGCCGGGCCATGGTGTGGTCAGATGCTCGCGGATATGGGTGCGGATGTGATTAAGGTCGAGCGCCCCGGTAGCGGCGATGATACTCGCCACTGGGGCCCTCCTTGGCTGGCGGGTAGCGAAGAGTCGGCTTACTACCTGTGCGCTAACCGCGGCAAACGTTCGGTCACCGTCGATATGGCCAAGCCCGAAGGCCAAGCGGTGATTAAACAGCTCGTCGCCCAGTCCGACGTGCTGATCGAAAACTTCAAGGTCGGTGGCCTGAAGCGCTACGGCCTGGATTACGCCAGTTTGAAGGCGTTAAACCCCAAGCTGATTTACTGCTCAATCACCGGCTTTGGCCAGGAGAGCCCCTACGCCCACCGCGCCGGTTACGACTTTATGATCCAGGCCATGGGCGGGATCATGAGCCTGACCGGGAAGCCCGATGACGAACCTGGCGGCGGGCCGGTAAAGAGCGGCGTGGCGTTCACCGACATTTTCACCGGTTTGTATGCGGCCAATGCCGTACTGGCGGCACTATACCAGCGTCGTGATAGCGGCGTGGGCTGTCATATTGATATGGCACTAATGGATGTCCAGGTGGGCGTGCTCGCCAATCAGGCGCTCAACTACCTCACCTCCGGCAATGTGCCCCAGCGGCTGGGTAACGCCCACCCCAATATCGTGCCTTATCAGGCGTTTGCTACCCAGGATGGCCATATGATTATGGCTGTCGGCAACGACGAGCAGTTCAAACGCTTTTGCGCGGTGCTTTCGCTACCGGCGTTGGCGGAAGATCCTCGCTTTGCCACCAACGGCGCAAGAGTTAACAACCGCGCTCTGCTCGTACCGCAGTTGGAAGCGGCGTTGGCCCAGCGCAGCACGGATGAGTGGCTAGCCGCCTTTGAAGCGGTGGGCGTGCCCTGTGGGCCAATCAATACGCTGGATCGGGTGTTTGAAGACCCTCATGTGAAAGCCCGCGGACTCAAGCAGACACTGCCCCACGACCAAGCGGGCCACGTCGATCTTGTCGCCAACCCCATCCGTTTTAACGGCGCCCAAATAAGTGCCACCACGGCGCCTCCCCACTTAGGCCAGCATACTGAAAGCGTACTAGAAGAGCTCGGCATTACCCTCGAACAGCGCAGAGCACTGCGCAATGCCGGGATCATCTAGCAGCGCCAAGGATTACGTTTCCCCTCCTTAGCGCCTCACCCGGTGCTTTTTTTATGCCGTTAAGTGCCAGCCAGGGTTGCGAGTCAGCAGGCGAAGGGCAATTGGCTAGTGCTTCACAATGAATAGCTGTACAACACCTATACAAAACATACATAAGCATCTAAACTAATTACCGTTGAATGCTTCGATCTAGGCTTTAGGCATTATGCTTTCTAATGTTATGGCATTAACAGCAACACACGACCACCATGCCCAGGAGCTGCTATGAGCCAGTGCGCACGCGTTAATGGCAGTTGTAAGCGCTGTGAAGGCGACTTACCTTTTGAATTCACGATGGCCTTTCAGCCTATCGTGGATTTATCGCTGGCTCGCGTCGTCACCTACGAAGCGTTGGTACGCGGAGCACAAGGCGAATCCGCGTGGAGCGTTATTTCACAAGTCACGGATGATTTGCTTTACCGCTTTGACCAAGCCTGCCGGGTGAAAGCAATAGAGATGGCCAGCGCACTGGATATGCCAACCGACCTCTCGATCAATTTCTTGCCCAACGCCGTTTATGAACCGGAAGCGTGTATCCAGGCAACGTTAGACGTTTCCAGGCGCGTGGGTTGGCCCACCGATCGGCTAATTTTTGAGATCACCGAAACCGAGCGCGTCCGCGACCGGCAGCACCTGTGCAATATCATTGATGCATACCGCTCCATGGGCTTTAAAACGGCGCTTGACGACTTTGGCAATGGCTACGCTAATTTGGACTTACTCACCGATTTAACGCCGGACAAGCTCAAAATCGACCGTGAGCTCGTGATGAACTGCGATAGCGATTGTCGCCGCCAAGCGCTGTTAAACGCGATTATATTACTAGCGCAAGAACTGGGTACGACGCTGATTGCCGAAGGCGTAGAAACCCGTGCCGAAGCTCTATGGCTGGCCCGCGCCGGGATTGTTCGCCAGCAGGGTTTCTATTTTGCCAAACCCGCCATTAACTCCTTGGGCGCCGACATCACTGCTCTATTATTGGGCTTAAAAAGTGAAGCAGAAAGTAGTTCAGGAGCGGCGAATGAAAGAGATTAGCCCGGATAAGCTCTATCAGCTTTTTAACCGCTCAAAGCGCAATACCGAAAACGTTATCAAAGCGGCACCGATCGGGATCTGTATCACTACCCCTTCAGGCCACTTTGAAATGGTTAATCCCGCCTACTGTGAGTTTTATGGCTACCGGCCCGAAGAGCTTTTAGGGCAGCACTTTACCCAAGTTGTCCCCGAAGAGAACCGGGCGATCTTATCGGCCCTGCATGACGAATTCATGCGGGGCAGCGAGAACCAGGAACTGCGCCAAGAGTGGGATGTTGTCGTTAAAAGCGGCGAAATGCGCACCGTTATCGCCGAAGCTGCACGCATTGAAGCTGACGATGGCGAACCGCGCAAAGTCACTTTTGTTATCGACATTACCCAGCGCAAGCGGCTTGAAGAGCGGCTGAAGCAGGCCAACGAACGCCTGGATCATCTTGCCCACCACGATGAGCTAACCGAGCTGCTCAATCGCCGTGCGGGTTTGCAGCGCTTAGAGGAAGAGATCAAGCGCTGCGAGCGCTATGGCACCCCCTTCAGCATCGCCATGTATGACCTGGATAACTTCAAAGCGATTAACGACACCTATGGGCACAACTCGGGCGATAGCGTTCTAAAGCAGATCACCACCTTAGTGAGTGGCGTACTGCGCGACACCGATTTACACATCCGCTTGGGCGGTGAAGAATTTTTGATCATTATGCCGGGCGTGTACGCCGAAGAGGCCTATCAAGGTATGGAGCGTGTGCGCAAAAGCGTCGCACAACAAACCTTTAGCGAGCATCAATTAACAGTGACGCTGTCATCGGGGGTCGCCAGCTACGCTGAAGCTTCAGGAACACGGCTACTTGATCGTGCCGACAAAGCGATGTACCAAGCTAAACAGACGGGGCGTAACCGTGTTGTCATTGCCTCGTCATCCATGTAATCAAAGCTAATAAGCACTATGCTGGTCAGTACCGTGCTGATAAGTACCGTGCTGACAAGTGCTGTGCTGATAAGTACCGTACTGACAAGTACTATGCTAAAAGATCAATCCTCACCAATTAGGAAGTAAGCCATGAGCAGCAATGCCGAACTGAACGAGCTGAAACATAAATACGTCGCTGCCGGCGCCGCTAGCCCCGCAACGGCATTCGCCGACCACGCTGAAAACGCTGAAATCTGGGACGCGGACGGCAACCGCTTTATCGACTTCGCGGGCGGCATTGGCGTACTCAACGTAGGTCACCGTCACCCCAAAGTAGTCGCCGCGGTCAAAGCCCAGCTTGATAAGCTGATGCACACCTGCCAAACGGTCATGCCTTATGAAGGCTACGTGAAGGTCGCGGAAAAGCTCAGCCACATCGTTCCGGTTCGTGGCCATGCCAAAGTCATGCTGGCCAACTCCGGTGCGGAAGCGCTGGAAAACGCGGTCAAGATCGCCCGCGCCGCCACTGGCCGTTCAAACGTTATCTGTTTCGACGGCGGCTACCACGGCCGTACCTTCTTCACTATGGCCATGAACGGCAAGGTGGCGCCTTACCAAAGCGACTTCGGCCCCATGCCAGGCACTGTCTTCCGTGCGCCCTACCCGGTGCCTTACCACGGCGTTAGCGAAGACGAGGCCATTCGCGGCCTGAAAATGACCCTGAAAACCGATGCCAACCCGAAAGATACCGCGGCCATCGTGCTCGAGCCGGTACTGGGTGAAGGCGGTTTCTACCCAGCCTCTACCAGCTTCCTGACCAAGATCCGCGAGATCTGCGATGAGCACGGCATCCTGATGATCATCGATGAAGTGCAGTCGGGCTTTGGCCGCACCGGCAAAATGTTTGCCATCGAGCACAGCGGCGTTGAGCCGGACATTATGACCATGGCCAAGAGTATGGCCGACGGCATGCCGATCTCTGCCATTGTGGGCACCGACAAGGTAATGGACGCTTCAGGCCCTAACTCCCTAGGTGGCACCTACACCGGCAGCCCCACCGCCTGTGCGGCAGCGTTGGCGGTCATGGACGTATTTGAAGAAGAGAACATCCTGGAGAAGAGCCAGGCCCTGGGCGACAAGCTGGCCAAGCGCTTTAATGTGTGGGCCGACAAGTTTGATTGCATCGACCACGTGCGCAACATGGGTGCCATGGCAGCATTTGAGCTGGTGTCGAACAAGGCCGACCATACACCTAACCCTGAACTGGCCGCTGCGCTATGCAAGAAAGCCCGCGAAGAGGGCTTGATCCTGCTTTCTTGCGGTATGTACGGCAACACCATCCGCTTCTTGATGCCCGTCACTATTCAAGACGACGTGCTCAATGAAGGCCTGGATATTATTGAGTCCTGCCTGGATTCATTGGTGTAAGCGCCAAGCTAACTGACGTTAGTGTATAAACAAACACCGCCCAAATCGGGCGGTGTTTTTGTTTAACGAGGCCGTCGGTCGCCTTCCAGAAAGTTGGCCGTAAATACCGCTTTGCCGTGGGTCTCAAGCGACCACTTCATCACCTCGCTCAATGCCGCCATCACGGCATCGAACTCGCCAAATACCTGGGTGCTCATGCGATTCGGGTGTACCTCCAGCCCCGTCGCCTCAAGCCGTTTTACCACTTCTTTGACCACCGGCTTAAAGTCATCGGCCAGTGGGTAGTAGCTAAGCTGTACGGAAAGATACATAACGCCTCCTTACGCTGTGTTTGATGGCCTGCTGGCTGCGGATAAGCGCTGCCAAGCAGCCATAATAGCGGCACGGGTCTCATCCGGATGCTCCATGGGGAACATATGGGTGCCCGGAACCTCGCTCACCGTTAATCCTCTACGCTTCAAGCGTTTGATACGTGAAGCGGTCATCAGGTGGGACTCCCTGCCTGCCACCAGTTCAAGCGGTACGCCCAGCCGCTGGGGCAAGCGTGAAAGGTGATCGGGCAAATGGCGGAAAATTTCCACTTCGATACTTGGATCAAAGGTCAACTCCGCGCTGCCGTCATCCAATAAGCGCGTCCCCGCTTCAATGTAGTCGTTGAGCGCCTCCGGGGTAAAGCGACGAAACAGCCCCCGCCGCCCCAGCGAAGTCGCCATTGCCTCCCGGCTCGGCCACATTGTGCGCCGCCCCAAGGTTTTACCCGCTGGGGTGACGCGATCAACAAAGCCAAATCGCTTGGCGGCTTTCATCGCCCAGGCGTCAGTGCCCAGCATCAGCGGGGGATCGAGCATGATCACCCCACAGAAGCGCTCCGGCTGCTTATCAGCGGCCATGGCCATCAAGGCACCGCCCAGCGAATGTCCTACCCCCAGCAGCGGCGTATCGCTCTCGGGCAGATAGCTCAGCAGTTCATCCACCAGGTTGCCCCAATTGTGATTAACCGGATAATCAGGATGGTGACCCAGGCGATCCACAGGGTGCAGGTCAAAGGTTTCAGCCAGTGGGTTCAGCAGGCTGCGATAGCTTAACCCTGGAAAACCATTGGCATGGGCAAACACTAAACGGGGACGTGAAGCGGCATCGGCAGACATAGCGAGACTCGTGGGTGACCAAGCGGTAAATGAGCGATTCAAACTATCATACGTCTGTTTTAACGTGCGATTGAGTGAGCGTCAATGCGGCTATAGAGTGACGCTACTAAAATCCCTGTTCGTTTTGTTTACTGCTCCTCTAGCCCATCCGGATTTTTAATCGCCTTCTTTTCGGCTGATGTTAGACGACGCTCTACCTTTTTCACATCTTCAGCGGGTGGTAGGCTTTCTGGGCGAATACCACGATCCAGCAGCGTCTGGCGCACAGCTTGGTTATTGGTGACATGCTCTTGCGAAATCTGTGGCTCGCGACTCATCGCCTGTTCACGGGCGTTATGAATAGTGATTTCGGTGGCAAAGTCTTTTGCTTTAAGAATGATAGTGGGGGCAAAATCCGCCAGCGGACGATTCTCTGGCACATTCCAGTGTGCTTTCATCGCCTTCGTCCCTTTGCTGAACAGTGCCGCATCGCCTTTGCTACGGATCAGCGCAAAATTCTGATTACCACCAGTCTGTTCAAAAATAACATTCGAAAGCTCTTTTTCGGTAGCAGATAGCTTCTTACGCGCTGAAACCCTCTCTGCTTCTAGCAGGCGCTGCTCAATCATCTCGGCCTTGCGGGTTTGCATGGCAAAGTAGGTTTGCGCGAAAGCAATCTCCTGTTTTCTGGGATCACCGTTCTGGGCAATGAGATAGCAGGCGTAACGTGTCAACATAATATCACTGATCTCACGCTGACTTCCCGACCCAAGCTCTACCATTTTGTTGACATCAACAAAATGGTTGCTGACTTCGTGCCCAGAAATCTCGCAGGCTGTTTTTGCTTTTGTAATAACATGCAAAAAATTACGCCACTCGCCATAGCCTAGCAACTGTTGAAGATCACGTGCCAGCCAGAACTCCACGCCGTTTTCAGTCTGTTGGGCGTGACCTTCGAAGGTTTCTGTCATGGTGTGAATCATTTCATTGTTCATTGCCTCACCTCCCCCTTCTCATATCCTCATTGAAAATCATAAGATCAATAGTAGCGCCAGCAATGGCTTTCAACATGCCCGCCAGTCAGCGATGACGGTTAACTATCAGTGAATCATTAAAACAGCGACAGCTGATGTTCTTGACTGTTCTCCGCCAGACGGTAGCCCACCCCCAGCAGGCGCACGGGGCGTTCGCCCCTGGCCCAGCCAACATTCAGCAGGGTTTCAAACTGTTCGAGGTTGGGGGCGGGGTCGGCGTGTTCCACAGTCGTTTGCGTGAAGTCGTTAAATTTCACTTTTACGATCAACCCACGTACCGCCAGCGGCGGGTCAAGCCGTGCGTAGCGGCGCTCTAAATCTTCGATTAGCGCGGGGAGCTCTTGGCGGCAGGCGTCGAGGTTGGGTAAATCCTGGGCATAGGTCTGCTCGGTGCTAATCGATTTGCGCTCGCGGTGAGTTTTTACCGGGCGCTCGTCGCGTCCCCAGCTTAGCTCATGCAGCCGCCGTCCAAAGCGGCCAAAGTGTTCGACCAAGTCCGTCAGCGTGCGGGAGCGCAGATCGGCGCAGGTGTGGATATCCAGCCCCGCCAGTTTTTCAGCCGTGCGCGGGCCAACGCCATGGATTTTCTTTACCGGCAGTTGCTGCACAAAGCTATCGACTTTGTCCGGTGTGATGACGCACAGGCCGTCGGGCTTATTCCAGTCGCTGGCGATTTTGGCCAGAAACTTATTGGGCGCCACCCCCGCTGAAACGGTAATGCCTACTTCACGACTCACCCGCTCACGAATCGCTTCAGCCATTAACGTGGCACTGCCGTGATGCAGGGTGACGTCCGAGACATCCAGAAACGCTTCATCCAACGACAGCGGCTCGATCAGCTCGGTGACCTCGCGATATATCGCAAACACCTGGCGGGCAACCGTTTTATATTTGGCCATATCGCCGCGAATAACGGTGAGATGCGGGCAGCGCTTGAGCGCCTGGCCCATGGGCATAGCCGAGTGAATGCCAAACTCGCGGGCGGGATAATTACAGGTAGCGACCACCCCGCGCTGCTCGACACTGCCGCCAATGGCAATGGGGATATCCCGCAGCGCAGGGTTATCGCGCATCTCCACCGCGGCGTAAAAACAGTCACAGTCGCAGTGAATAATTTTGCGCACCGGCTACCCACCAAACTGTAAAAAAACACAGTCTAGCATAGGCGTTACGTTCCGCAGAAGGTTCTCAATACCTGTTGGTTTTCTGTGGCAGGCGCCGCTAAACGACGTGCTTCGACGGACTCATCGAATGGCTGGGTGATGACCGCTAACAAGGTATGGAACGGCACAAAATCCCCCTCGTAAGCGGCATCAATGACTTCCTGAACCCGGTGGTTGCGGGGAATAATTACCGGGTTGGCATGACGCATGGCGGTAAAGCGCTCGCCGTCTTGACTGGCCACCTGCACGGCCTGCCACTTATCCAGCCACGCGATTAGCTCATTGGGCTGCGTGGTCAGCGCCAGCAGCGCCTCACGGCTCTCATCATACGGCGAGGCAGCGTATTGGGTGAGCGCATCAAAGGTAGCCGTCATATCCATCCGCCCCTGATGCATATGGCTTTCCAGCGCTTCCATCAGCGACATTGCCTGATCGCTATCTGCTGCAAGGCCGAGTTTATCGGCATGCAGGCGGCGCTGTTCGGCGCTGAACAATGGCTCAAAGTGACGAATGGCATCGGTGGCCTGCTCCACCAACGCATCGCCCTCTTCCTTCATTAACGGCAGCAGCGTTTCAGCAAAGCGCGCCAGGTTCCACTGAGCTATCGCCGGTTGGTTGTCAAACGCATAGCGGCGGCCCTGATCAATGGAGCTATACACCTTCTGTGGATCAAACTGCTCCATAAAGGCGCAGGGGCCGTAATCGATGGTTTCACCGGCGATGCTGCAGTTATCGGTATTCATCACGCCGTGGATAAAGCCAATGCTCATCCAGCGGGCAATCAGCACCGCTTGGCGAGCCACGACCGCTTCCAACAGGGCTAAATAAGGATCTTCGGCGTTGGCGGCCTCTGGGTAGTGGCGCTCAATCACATGATCCGCCAGCGCTTTTAACACTGTTTCATCGCGGCGCGCGGCGGCGAATTGGAACGTACCTACGCGAATATGGCTGCTGGCCACGCGGGTAAACACTGCGCCGGGTTCGGGCAGTTGGCGCACCACCCGTTCGCCGCTAGTCACCGCTGCCAACGCGCGGGTAGTGGGAATTCCCATCGCTGCCATAAACTCACTAACCAAATATTCACGCAGCACCGGCCCGAGTGGCGAACGGCCATCGCCACCGCGGGAAAACGGCGTGCGACCGCTGCCTTTTAGCTGTACGTCGCGGCGTATACCCTGCTGGTCGATCACTTCACCCAGCAGCAGCGCCCGGCCGTCGCCCAACTGCGGCACAAAGTTGCCGAACTGATGACCTGCGTAACCCAGTGCGCCCGGCTTAGCATGCGGAATGGGCTGATTGCCGCTGAACCATTGTGCAAGCGTTGCTGAGTCAAGAATCTCTTTTGCGCCCAGCGCTTCAGCAAGCGAGGCATTAAAAGCAATCAGCTCAGGCTGGGCCACGGGCGTTGCTTGGGTAGCGACCCAAAGGGGCTCCGGCAGTGTGGAGTAGAGATGTTCAAATTGCAGCACGATAGGCTCCGCTTTTAGTGGCAATGACTATCTAATACCCTAGCATTCTACTCAACTAAACGCCGAGGCGATGTTACCAAACATGCCAAATGTTAAAGACAGCATGCTACCTCCCCTCTCACGAGATTTTTATAATCGCGACACCCTTGAGGTAGCTAGAGACATGCTCGGCTGCTGGTTGGTGCGCGAACATAACGGCGAGCAGATGGCGGCAAGGATTGTTGAGACAGAGGCCTATTGCGGCGCTGAAGACTCCGCTTGCCATGCCCACCGCCGCCGCTCTCCGCGAACAGAAGCAATGTTCGGGCCTGCGGGCCACGCCTATGTCTATCTCGTTTACGGCATGCACTGGCTATTGAACGTAGTCACCGAGCCAGAGGATTCGCCCTGCGCGGTGCTGATTCGTGCGGTTGAGCCCACCGCCAACGAAGCCGCCATGCGTGCCACCCGTCAAGCCGCGGGTAAACAACTCAGCAATGGCCCCGGCAAGCTCACGCGTGCTTTAACCATTGATAAAGCGCTGTATGGCCATGATATGACCCAGGCCGACAAGCTGTGGATTAGCGCAGCAACGCACGACGCCAAGATCGCCCGTGGCCCACGCGTGGGTATCGATTACGCCCAGCCAGAGCACCGCGACGCGCCATGGCGACTCTGGCTAGAAGATAATCCGTGGGTATCCAAAGCCCGCTAGCGCGGGAGAATTGGCTAAGCGCCCTTTAAGCTACGAACAGCCTGCTCAAGTACCGGCGTTAGCGGCGCCCGCCACTGGTGGGTCAATAGCGCATCCGCCCGAGTCACGCCGAGTGACAGCGACGCCAGCGGGATTCCCCGGTCATGGGCGGCGCGGCAAAAACGATAGCCGGAAAACACCATCAAAGAAGTACCCACTGCCAGCACTGCATTCGATTCGGCCAGCGCCACCTGGGCGGCTAGTCGACGTTCGGCGGGCACCACATCGCCGTAAAACACCACGTCGGGCTTTAAGATACCGCCGCAGCGCGGGCAGTCGAAAATGCGGAAGCTGCTGAAGTCAGTCTCTAAATCGGCATCGCCATCCGGGGCGTGACCGGCCTGTAAACCAGCAAAGGTGGGATTCATTTGCGCCATTTCAGCATGCATAGCGTGGCGCATCATTTGATAGTCGCACGCCATGCACTTCACCATATCCGCACGGCCATGCAGGTCGATCACCCGGCGGGAACCGGCGCGCTGATGTAAGCGGTCTACGTTTTGGGTCACCAACTGCTGGATATAGCCCTGTGACTCTAATGCCGCTAACGCTCGGTGTGCACCACTGGCCTGGGCTTCACGCATAGCGCTGAAACCGATCAGTGCACGTGCCCAGTAGCGCTGGCGAACGTGATGAGAGCTCATAAAATCGCCATGCTGCACCGGGGGTGGCCGCTTCCACTGGCCATCCGCATCGCGGTAGTCGGGTATGCCACTGTCGGTACTCACCCCGGCACCGGTAATCACCCACAGTTTGCGGTGCTGCTGGATAAAATCAGCCAGCTCCTCGCCCGCCTGGGCAACGCTTTCTGCTATTTCCACGGCCTGCGTCAATCGTTCACCTCTAGGCAATATTGCTCAAACTCAACGATACTGTAGTGCAACAAAGGGCCATGCAACGCGCCCTTCAACGGTTATTGTGCACCCAGGAGATACTCTTATGCAGCACGATCATGACATTATTATTGTCGGTGGCGGCATGGTGGGCGCTGCCCTGGCGGCTCGTGTGGGTCATGCAGGCTTCTCTGTCGGGCTGGTAGAGAAAGGCGGCGAGCCAAGCGAACCGTGCGGCGACTATGATCTGCGGATCTCGTCACTAAACGCGCGTTCACTTGCTTTTGTGAAGGCCAGCGGCACAGCGCTCCCTGAAGAGCGCAGTTGCCCGTTCCGGCATATCGATGTCGCCAACCAGGACGGCACCGGCCACGCGCTGTTCTCCGCCGCCGATAGCGGCATGGATGACTTCGGCATCTTTATCGAAAACCGTACTCTACAGTACGCCCTCTGGCAGCGCTTGGCGCAATTACCCAGCGTCACCTGTTACACCCACTGCGCGCCGCTGAGCACCATCGCGGCCACCTCTGCACGCCAGCTTGAACTGGATAACGGTCAGACACTGAGCGCGCCGCTGGTGGTTGGGGCTGATGGTGCCCGCTCGACCCTACGCGAGCTAGCCCAGATTCCAGTGGAGAGCTACGATTACCACCAGCGCGCCATGATCATTAACGTGGAAACAGAGCTGCCCCAGCAGGATGTCAGCTGGCAGGTTTTCACCCCCACCGGCCCAATTGCCATGCTGCCGCTACCCGGCCACCGCGCATCGCTGGTGTGGTATGACCACGAAGACGCTACCCGCGCCCGCGAGGCAATGGATAACGCGACGCTAAAAACCGCTATTGAGGGTGCCTTCCCCCGCCGCCTGGGAAATATCACCCGGGTGGTCGCGCGCGCCAGCTTCCCCATCAAACGCCAGCACGCCAAGCGCTATATCGGCAAGCGTTTAGCGCTAATAGGCGACGCAGCCCACGTAGTACACCCGCTGGCAGGCCAGGGGTTAAATATCGGCCTGCACGACGCCGACACCCTTGCTGAGATTATCATTCAAGGCCGCGACCCCGGCGACTACCTCAACCTACTCCGCTTTGAGTGCCAGCGCCGCACGGCTAACCAGGCGATGATTGCCGCCACCGACAGTTTTCATCACCTGTTTACCGGTGCCAAACCGCTGCGCCAGTTAGGCGATTTAAGCCTGCAGCTCGCCGAGCGCTTCCCGTTCGCCAAGCGCATGATGATGCAGCAAGCCAACGGGTTGAATCCGTTTAAAATGCGCTAGAAACGACTACGCTGAAGGGGCAGCTGCTCGATGCAGCCAATAACAAGCACAACTAGCCCTTTATAAGGAAAGCGTATGGCGCTCTCACAACGTTACTGTTTACTGACGGTGTCGGCATTTGCCGGGGCCACTCTGTTTGCCTCCTCATCGCTCATGGCCTGGGATGGCATCGTCGAAAAACAGACCTTTGAGATAGACAGCTTCACCACTCAAAACGGCGAGACAATTCCCAACGTGACGGTTGGTTGGGAAGCCTACGGCGAACTCAACGACGCCCGCGATAACGTTATTTTAATCACCCACTTTTTCTCCGGCACCAGCCACGCCGCAGGCCGCTATGAAGCAGAGGGCGAGCCGACCGGCTACTGGAACGCGACCATTGGGCCCGGCAAACCTCTCGATACCGATGAGTACTACATTATCTCCTCGGATACGCTGGTCAATCTCGGCGCCAACGATCCCAATGTCACCACTACTGGGCCTGCCTCGATCAACCCGGACACCGGCGAACCCTGGGGCATGGACTTCCCAGTGGTGACAATCCGTGACTTTGTCGAAGTGCAGCGCGAACTGTTAGAGAGCCAAGGCATTGAATCGCTGCACGCGGTGATGGGTGCCTCCATGGGCGCACTACAGGCCATCGAGTGGGCCAGCGCTTACCCTGACCGAGTAGAGCGGCTAATTTCTGTGATTGGCGGCGGCGTTGCCGACCCCTGGCTGCTGGCAACCCTCAGCGCCTGGGCAGCGCCGATTCGGCTAGATGCCAACTGGAACGAGGGAAACTATTACGACGGCGAACCACCCACCGACGGTTTAAAAGAAGCGCTTAAACTGGTCACGCTCAACGCCAACCACTGGCAGTGGGCCAACGAGACCTTCAACCGCGACTGGGCCGATGAAGAGCGCGACCCGGCTCAAGATATCAACGCCCGCTACGCCATCGAGCAAACCCTGGATGACGTTGCCGCTGCCCGAGCTGCCACATCCGACGCCAACCACCTGCTCTACTTAGTACGCGCCAACCAACTCTTTATGGCTGGCCACGGGGAGTCGTTAGAGGAAGGGCTAGCCGCTATCGAGGCTCCTACGCTGATGCTGTATAGCGAAAACGATCTTGTCTTCGCCCCGGGAGGCGTGCGCCGCACAGCAGAGCTAATTGAGGCGGACGGCACTGAAGTGACGCTTGAAACCCTGGAAGGCAATCGCGGCCACCTGGATGGTGTTTTATCCATTGATCAAGCCAGCGATACATTGCGGGAGTTTTTGCGTTAAGTGATCTTCAGCGCTGGCTTTAGGTTAAAGCCAGCGCCCAATTCTAAAATCGTCTTAATCACGCAGTGCGCACACTCTTGCTTGTGAAAGGCACTTAAAGCTTTTGAATAGCAGTAACAATAATGTAAGTACCCAACATCAGAAGGGAAATAAAGAATACCTTGCGGAACACCTGCTCGGATAAACGCGCTCTAATTCGCTGACCAATCATCATCCCAGCAAGCGCGGGCAGCACCGCTGCTGCTGAAATGGCACCATACTGGAGTGACAAGAAATTGGCTTGTTGCAATGCTGCCGCGAGCGCCACCGTGGAGACCATAAACAGCATCCCCATCGCTTGAATCAGCATGTTCTTCGGAAGGCCAATGGCCTGAAGAAACATCACGCCCGGCACCGCAAATGACCCCGTCATTCCGGTCAGCACCCCATTCGCAGAACCGATAAGCGGCCCAGCCCAGACCTCATGGCGGCTAGGTACAACCATCTTGATCCCAGCCAGGCTCACTACAGCATAAATAATCAGCAAACTGCCTAGAAGCGCCGTCAGATAGGTAAGATTGACGCGGGTCAGTGCCGCCGCACCAACCCAGACAGTCAGTGAGGCCATCGCGAGAAATGGCCAAAGTCTTACCAAGATGGCCCTTGCGTTTCCACCCACCATTGACTGCCAAAGATTCGTGACAAATGAGGGAATAAGCATCAGCGCCATGGCGGTTGGCAGATCCAGCGCGACGGTCAGCAGCGCCAGACTAACCGGCGGGAGGCCAAGGCCAATCACGCCCTTGACGCTTCCCGCGATCAGGAAGGTGCCCGCAACGGCTAACAGCGATGCGAAATCAACCATATCTGCCTCCTATACATTGCCACTAGCAATATATCGGATAGCTGCACCGGTGGCAGCAGATTGTTGAGTGCGGGTCGGTAGAGCACTCGGCATTGCGAACATTCCCCGCAGTGCTTTCTCACCGTTGGCACTGAACACGATGACCCGGGAATTCTTTGCTCGCTTTGCCCAGCCAAGCGCCTCTATACGGCTGAGTAGTGCGGCGCCTAGGGCTCCCGCCAGATGGTCTTTTCGCTCACTCCAATCGAGACATCCCCTACAAAATGAGCGCTTTGAAGACGCAACTTCATCTGTATCGATGCCTAATTGCTGAAACCACTCCTGTCCATGCTCTGTAAGCTGCAACCCTCCCGAGTGCAGTTGAAAAATACCGGTCTGAAGCATCTGCTCATACACCCACACACCCAATTCTCCCGCAAGATGGTCGTAACAGACACGAGCCTTACGCAGGGCGGGGTCAAGGGGCCCGGTAACAAGATTGACACCTTCACCTCTGACAGCGAGGCCCATCAGCGTCTCCAGGAGTTCAGCAACCTGCGGGCCTGCAAGCCTAAAATAGCGGTGGCGGCCCTGCTGCTCAACAGCCACAAGCGCTTCGTCTAGCAGCTTTCCCAGATGAAAACTCATGGTCTGTTTGGTAACGCCAGCCATATTGGCCAGTTCAGTTGCGGTCAGCGCACGACCGGACATTAAGGCGCAAAGCACCTCCGCCCGAGCGTTATCGGCGATAAGTGCGGCGACGCGCACGATGTTAGGGCTTTCACTCATCGTTCGATCCTCGTCGAACCACTCGGAGCGGTAATTCCTTATCTTTCATATTCGCCTTCCACGGTAGCCCTTCACATTAGCTTTCCACGTTAACCTTCCAAGGAGATAACCATATGAGTATAACCTGCGTCATCCGCTACGAGATCGATCCCTTCCAGCGCAGCACCTTCAAGAAGTACGCCGAGAACTGGGGGAAAATCATACCGCGCTGCGGCGGCCACCTCATCGGCTACTTCCTTCCTCATGAGGGCACAAACAATGTTGCCTGGGGCCTAATTGCATTTGAGAGCCTGGCTGCCTATGAAGCCTACCGAACGCGACTGAAGAGTGACGATGAAGGCCACGCGAACTTCACTATGGCTCAAGAGCGCAGGTTTATCCTCAAGGAAGAGCGCAGCTTCGTCGAAGTGGTGGACGGCACGCTGGGAATTGAACCCATCAACATGGGGGTTGCTTTATGATCGCCGTGATATTTGAGGTGCTTCCCAATACGAACCGAAAACAAGACTACCTGGACGCCGCTAACGCTTTGCGCCGACATCTGGAAGAGATCGACGGTTTTATATCGATAGAGCGCTTCGAGAGCCTTACGCATCCTGGAAAAATTCTTTCGCTCTCCTTCTGGCGGGATGAAGAAGCCATAAGACAGTGGCGAACACTCGAACCTCACCGATCTGCCCAGAAAGAGGGTCGGCAGACGATCTTTGCCGACTATCGGCTCCGCGTCGCCACCGTTATCCGAGACTACGGGATGAACGACCGGCGCGAGGTACCTGAGGATTCGCTTCCAGCACACCCATCGTAGAGCGGAGCGAGCTTTTCTTTTGCCGCCGATTGTCCAACGCTTTTACGTTCATCTTCCTAGAGCCCAATTTGTCCCAATCAACAAGAGTGACGCGGATATGATTCGGGAACTCTTCAAGCTCAAATCAAATGCCAATAAGTTTATTTTTCACACCCCTCTTGACCTCAACCTTAGTTGAGGTTTCAGAATAGCCCTACGTCAAAGCCAACTCAAGCTCATCGCTTCAGATAACATTTTTATTAAAAACGTGTAACTAAAACCAAACCAACACCCTTGAAAAAATCAACCCAGAGGATTTTAAAATGAAAGTACTTGCCTTCGGCGCTAGCAACAGCAAAAGCTCCATCAACAAAAAGCTGGCCTTTTATGCAGCACAACAAATCAACGATGCAGATATTTCGTTAATCGACCTTAACGACTTTGAAATGCCAACATTTAGTGAAGACAGAGAAAAGGAGTCTGGCATCCCTGAATTGGCGCGTGCTTTTTATAATGCTATCGGTGAGGCAGATTTCATTGTCATGTCATTCGCGGAACACAACGGATCCTATACGTCAGCCTATAAAAATCTATTTGACTGGACATCACGAATAGATATGAAAGTATTTCAAAATAAATCCGTTCTTATGCTCTCTACCTCCCCTGGCCAAAGTGGGGCACAAAGTGTCTTAGCTTCCGCACAAGCGTCAGCGCCCTATTTTTCAGCAACCGTTATAGGTGCGCTTTCCTTACCGAGCTTTTTCGACAACTTTGATTTAGAGCAGGGTGTCGTTACTAATCAGCCATTTAACCGAGACTTAATTGGCATGTTGAGTAACTTTTGATTTTATCTATTTTGGGAAAAACCGTTTACAGTTTGGCACCCTCAGGCGCTATTGATACTTATAGCGCCTGCCATCACCGGCTATAAAACCGGCATGAAGCGGAGATTGCGCACCCGCTGCGAGGCTGGGTTCTGAACAGCTAGCACTAACCTCACTTCAGATCAGCGCCTGTAGGGCTAGCGGTTGGCGTTTTCCTCGACCACCTGGCGAAGCGCATCGACCAACACGTCGGCAGGCTGAGCTCCAGAAATCAGGTAACGTCCATCGAGGATGAGTCCTGGCACGGCGTTTACCCCTGCCTCCACGAACCGCTGTTCCGCTGCTCGAACTTCTTCCGCATACTGATCCGACCGGGCGATGGCCTCGGCAGTATCGCCGTCCAGCCCCACCTTAATGGCCTTCTCGCGCAGAACCGCTGGGTCGGCAGGATTTTTCGCTTCACCGAAGTAGGCATCAAACAGGGCCAACTGCAGGGACGTTTCAAGGTTTTGCGTTCCGGCCCACGCAAGCACGCGATGGGCAGCGAAGGTATTGTTCGCCCGGCGCTCCAGGGCACCACGGAAATTTAGCCCAAGCTCCTCGGCCACCGCCATAATCTCGCGCTGGGACTGCGCCATGCTGGCAGCATCCTTGCCGTACTTGCGGCATAGGTGCTCCAAGATCGGCTCGCCCTCGGGCGGCATATCCGGGTTAAGCTCAAAGGGCTGCCAGACAAGCTCAACGTCGATTTCGCCATCCACTATCTCTAACGCTTGCTCCAGGCGACGATAGCCAATCGCGCACCACGGGCAGGCGACATCGGACACTAAGTCGATTCTTACCTTTTGCATTTTTTACCCCTTCGACATATCCCAAAATTCGATCAAACTAAAGAAAGCATGTTACGTGTATATAGTGCGTAACGGCAGTAGTGATAAGGACACAACCATGGAAAAAACAGCATTAGCGTTAAGTACCCTATTACTTATCAGCGGGTGTGCTCACGACAGCAATCCCTCATCAGCAGGCGCGGCCGACTCAGGTGCGTCAACCGAGCAAAGTGAGCCCCACCACCAGATAACCGATCAATGGGTTGGCCGTTGGACAGGCGTAGAAGGGTTATTTCTGGACATCAGCAAGCACGAGCCTGCAGGCCCCGGCCACTATCTGCTTGAAATGCAGTATGGCCTGGATGCCGATCAAAGTGGGACATTCGAAGGCCAAGCCACAGCCGAGGGCATTAGCTTTAGCCGCGAGGATGGTCAACACCTGCTTCGCGCTGGCGACGGCGAAGCCACCGGCATGAAGTGGCTATTGGAAAAGGAAGATTGCTTAATAGTCGCAACAGGTGAAGGCTATTGCCGCGACTGATCTGCGCGGCAAGCACTTAAGGAACGGCGGAATGAAATCGGCTATTAGCCCGCCAGTTCAGAAAAGCGGCCCGCTTTATCCAGAGTGTATTCGCTAAAATCCCGCGCCAGGTAAAGCGAGCCCGAATAGGCGTTCTCGGCTTCTTTGCGGATATCTTCGATGGAGGGCGACGCATGGGGGTTGAGCTGGTAGCGGGGGCTAAAGTGCGTCAGCACCAGATTGGGTAGCTGTACCGATTCGGCAAACACGGCGACCAGCTTGCCGTAGCTATGCCCGACATCACCGGCCTTCTGGGCCATCTCTTCGGTGTAGGTGGCTTCATGCACCAGCACCTGTGCCCCGTCGCACGCTGCCATCAACAAGTCCGGCTGGTCATTGTCCCCAGCGATCACTACTTTCCTGGGCTTGTTCTTGAAGATTAAGTAGTCACGGCTTTTGAACCGCTCACCCGCGAACTCAACATCAAATCCTTGCTTCAACTGCCCCCACAACGGCCCTCTCGGAATGCCCTTTTGGGTCAGCTTTTCAATGTTTAAATCAGCGTCGACCTTTCGCTCTGTAAACCCATAGGCGTAGGACGCCACTCGGTGTGAAAGCCTGAACGTTGCAACCGCCATGTTCTCAAACTCAACGCTGGGCAGATCGTCCGAGGCGATAAACTCCAAAGCAAAGGGTAAGTCTAGCTGCATGGCTTCGCAGGTGGCCTCCAACCAGGTTTTGATGCCTGCGGGCGCGACAATGGTAAGCGGCGCTTTCCGTCCACCCATTCCCGCACTCGCCAATATGCCCGGCAGTCCATAGCAGTGGTCGCCGTGCACGTGAGTAATCAAGATGGCTTTCAATGAATGGAACGAAAGCTTCGTGTGCAAGACCTGATGCTGGGTGCCCTCACCGCAATCAATCAGGAACCAGCCCTTGCCTTTGCTCTCGCGCAAAGCGACGCCGGAGACGTTTCTTGATTTGGTGGGTACACCGGCGGAGGTGCCGAGGAAGAGTAAATTCATATCGCGTCCGTGCTTTCTCTTTAGAAACCTGAAGCTAGGCTGCTGACGCCACACAGATTTCCAATAAGTTGGGTTGCTCAGTTTTTTTACGACAGGATGGCCAACGACAACCGTAGCTATCGTTAAGCGGCTTCAAAATCCAATGGCTGAAGATCGTCTAAATTAATTGTGCTGCGAGCCATCCATAGGTCATACATATCTTGCATGGCCAGCCAGCTCTCTGGGGTGCGCCCGAGAACCTTCGACAAACGCAGAGACATTTCGGGGCTGATACCGCTATCCCCTTTAAGTAACCGCGAAAGCGTTGAGGGTGAAACGCCCAAACTGGAAGCAAGCTGACGGGAGCTGATACCAAAGGGTGCTAGGTAAACCTCTCGGATAAATTCGCCGGGATGCGGTGGGTTATGCATTGTCATCAGTGATAATCCTCATAATCAAGAATGTAGGCGTTGCCATCCCGAAATTCGAACGTCATGCGCCAATTTCCGTTGATCCAAATCGACCATCGCCCTTTGTCTTTCCCATTCAATGGGTGAAGCCGAAATCCGGGAATATCCATGTCTTCCACTGAAATAGCCGTATCCAGAGCAGCAAGCTGCATGCGCAACTTCTTGGCATGATCTATCTGTATGCCAGCGGTGCTGCCAGACGAGTAGAACCTTTTCAGTCCTTTGTGACGAAATGACTTAATCATGAGGAAACTATAGCCTGTTGCGCATCAAGCAACAACCAGGTTTCATAATGATTGATTTATCCTTTTCAGAACCAAAGACTCTGAACACAAAATACGCACTGTAAGTAGGCAGAGCAATGACTACGACGCAGGATAGCGTTTGAATCCAGAGACTTGCGTCTTCTGCCATCAAGCGTTAACCGCCGAAAAGGCTTCAATTAGACAGGCCACAATCCGATCAGCGCACGCTCCGGTAGGATCAAGATCGGGGTCATAGATGGTGACCTCCATGCCAACGCATTTGGGTGATGAGAGGAGTTTCTTTAAGAGCGCGGTGATCAATGCAAACGGCGGCCCCTCAGGTTCTGGGCAATCAACGGCCGGCATTTCCGAAGAGTCAACTACATCTAGATCGAGATGTATCCAAAAGCCATCGGTATACGCAGTCGTCGTCTCCAATACGCTATCAACCACCTCTACGCCACGCTCCACGACTTCATGGCTTGTGGTAATGCTGATTTGACTGGCTGCAAGCTCATCAAGATATTCGTCGCTTGGGCGCACACCAACAACGTGTACGTCTTCATGACGTACATAGGGCCCCAATCCATCAAGATTAATCAGGCGCGCATCTCCATGCCCGGTCACTATGGCGAGGTCTTCTCCTGCCGCCGTCTCAATTTCCGGCGCGTTTTCTGGATGCCGAAAATCACCGTGAGCGTCCAAAAAGACCAGCCCATAACGACCGCGGCGCTTCAAGGCCAGCATGGTTCCAAGAAGAATACTGCAATCGCCTCCCAACACTAAGATTTTGGAATGCGATTTCAAAATGGATTGAAGGCGGTTCGCCAACAGAACTGAATAGCTAGCAATCCCTTCAGCATTACGGTCTCCGTCACCTAGTGCCCATTGTGAACGATATCGCGGGGGTACCAGACCACCGCCATCTTCAGCGCCTATTGCCTTTAGCAATCCACGATCCCGGAGTGCCCAAGGCAGCTTATAGCAACCAGGTACGGCACCATTCTCCGGGGGACGCAAGCCAAGATTAGAGGGTGCGTCGAGGATCATAATGTTTTGTTCAGTCACCAGAGCTCCCAGTTCGAAGGCTGCCGCCTAAATTATGCCCCATCGCGAAGCGGTGTTGGTTTGAAGAAGGTGTTAAAAAAGTCGGGTGAAGGCTCTTGCCGCGACTGACCTGCGCTGCAAGCACTCAAGGAACGGCGGGATGAAATCGGCTATTCGCCCGCCAGTTCAGAAAAGCGGCCCGATTTATCCACGTTGTATTCGCCAAAATCCTGCGCCAGGTAAAGCGAGCCCGAATAGACGCTCTGGGCTTCTTTGCGGATATCTTCGATGGAAGGCGCCGCATGGGGGTTGAGCTGGTAACGGGGGCTAAAGTGCGTCAGCACCAAGTTGGGAAGCTGCACCGATTCGGCAAATTCGGCGACAAGTTTGGCGTAGCTATGCCCCACATCACCGGCCTTTTGGGCCATCTCTTCGGTGTAGGTGGCTTCATGCACCAGCACCTGTGCCCCTGCGCAAGCATCCTTCAACAAGTCAGGCTGGTCATTGTCCCCAGCGATCACTATTTTCCTGGGCTTGTTTTTGAAGATTAAGAAGTCCTGGCTTTTTAACTGCTCGCCCGCAAACTCAACATCAAACCCTTGCTTCAACTGCCCCCACAACGGCCCTCTCGGAATGCCCTTTTGGGTCAGCTTTTTAATATTTAAATCAGCGTCGACCTTTCGCTCCGTAAATCCATAAGCGTAGGACGCCACCCGGTGCGAAAGCGCGAACGTAGCCACCGCCATGTTCTCAAACTCAACACTGGGCAGGTCTTCCGAGGCGATAAATTCCAAGGCGAAGGGCAAGCATAGCTGCGTAGCCTCACAGGTGGCCTCCAGCCATACCTTGATGCCTGCGGGTGCCACAATGGTCAGCGGCGCTTTCCGGCCACCCATTCCCGCACTCGCCAGTATGCCCGCTACCTATCCATTGCACTTTTACTATAACAACAATTTTAGCACTTTAGATAACACTTAAAAAGTAATCACTGCAATTTCACAAGTGCACACTTTACTCCAAACTAAACACTTATATTCAGCTTTTCTTTATAAATTTTAAGCCTACTCTCAGCTCTATCAATAAATTGTTTGTAAAAAAGAACCTCAGAATATAGCTCTCCATACTGAATTCTTGTTACTGGATCTACTATTGGATCCGTACTAAAATAACCTAACCCACTGGGAAATCTTGTGTAGTTCAAGGGCATTCTTGACTCATCCATTGTATCGCCTATTAAGTAACCATATATCTTTTTTATACGCCCGTTTGATTTTGCAGAAATAAGTCGAGCATATTGCGCAAGATCTGAGATATGCTCTTGAATTGGAACCTTTGGCGCTTTAAATTCAATAATTATTGCTGAACCTTCCTGGTTAAAAATCGCAATATCAGGCCTTTTAAGGCTATGATCTTCATTATTTTTCGCAAACAACTCTTCTAGCTGTTTATCTATATCACCTTCAAACAGGTGTTCATTTTCATTCCAAGGTATAGACGCCAATGGCTTATCTGAAGCTATATGCTCAAAGTAATGGTATTCTTCATTTAAAATCCAAATATCATGATCAATGGAGTCTTCGCTACTTTTACCTGATGGAAAAAAAACATTATGAATCATTCTCTCATTTTCTTTTCTACCACCTCTATCATTCTGGCAAATAAGCATCGAATCAACAGCTAGCTTAAGAACTTCAAGCATTGAGGTTCTTCGAACAACAAGTTGCGAAAGATTCGCCATATCCATCTTTTTAATTGTTGATGTATACATCCAAGAAAGATTATTCACCTTCTCTCTAAAATCTTGTGTTCTTGGATCCAGCTTCAACAATTCTTGTTTAAGGTCGAATATTTTTGATGTTTCACTTACAATTTCATCCTGATATTTTCTCAGTACACGTTTAGCAATATTTTGCTCAGTATCACTATAATGAACTTTTACTTTCGCTTGTTCTAACATTGAACGAGAAATTCCAAACTTAATCTCCGTAGAAGCAATCAGCTCTTCCCTATCAAAGTCAGCAGGAGTTAAAATACCAAAAACATAATCTTCTAACGACTCAACCACATCTTGCATGGAAAAATAATTATCGAAATCGTTATTAACAGAACACTCCAGCGAAACATTAAAACCATCTCTTTGCTCATTCACCTTATCTTCTAGAAAATCACTTTCTACAAGCAGAAGCTCAAAACTATCATTTATTGGACGGCGCCTATCCTGACTATTCCTAAGATAATAGTTAGTTATTGATTTTACTAATGCAGAGTTCGCGCACAGCGCGACTTCGTGTTCAGTATCTTTAAAAGATGCATATGGGAGTGAATATCTGGTAATTTTTAAATCGACACTACTATCTGCAACTTCTCGCCCATGGGAGCACGATAGAGGAATCGTTTTAACAGAAATAGGCATTGGCAAGTCTTCCGAAAGGATTTCTTTTTGTTCGGATTCATCCCCTTCCGTAGTAACTATTTTGATTTTGAAGTCACCAGAAATCTCTTTGATTATGATAAATCTTTGCATAAACGTGATATACAAATAACGATATAAAGCATCAACTGAAAAATCGGCTTTTACGTTTTGATATGTAACACCTTTATTATAAAAAAACTTTTTCAAAGAACTAACAGAAACTCGTGTACTCAAAAAACCTTCAACTGAATCCTCAGTATTAAAACTAGCTTCAGTTATTTCATGCACATTTTCATCCGTACTTAGAGTGCGCCGTTTAAGCTTTCCTTGTTGTTCAAAAACACTATCTATTTCAAAATTCTTAAAGAAATGAAAGTACTGTATTCTTCCAGCTCCTTTACACTTTCCAATGCCTTGAATATTTAGATAATCTTTATAAGTAGAGTCTTTTGTAACAAAAGCTCGAATTTGCTCTTCTCCAAATCCCGCTCCGTTATCAACACATGAAATTTTTAAATCATATCTATCATCTTCTAACAAAGACACTGAAAAAAAATCGACATTCAATTCAATTAATAGATCAGGGACATTTTTGACTCTACTTTTTCTAATAAGATATGAATCAATTGCGTTAGAAATCATCTCTTCTACAACTACGTATATATTTGAACTAATACTTGTATTTTTCAGCCCACCTCTTATATCAAGAGTCATAAAATCTCTCTCACAATTAAATTAAGACATTGAAAAATCAATTACTTTCCGCATGAGCGGCTCTCGTACAACAGTTATATAGCCACTTTGTTCGACTCTAACCTATTGATTCACTGCGAGGCAAAGAAAATATTGTCGATAGAATCAAAATTCGTGTACCTGCGCATTTTGTTATCTTAACTATTACCCTAGCGCCAGACACCCCACCCCACCACCAAACCACTGCTGCTTGAGCCCGTGCTGCTTTTCCAGTAATAGTGTCAGGTAGTCGCGCAATGGATGAACTGATGGCAGCGCAGCAAGGTGTTTACGCAGCCGCCGCTGATAAGGAAACTGTTCAGCAGGCACGTGCAATGGTGTGGCGTGTTGAGTAAGCCATTCAATACTGGGCAGAAGCAAATGGGTAGCGCAGCTATCAAGCGCTAGCGTAACGCCTTTTACATCAAAATCACCAGCGTAAATATGCGGTCGATGGGTTTTGCGCCACGCCTCGGCCAGTAACGCAAAGCCGCCGCCGTAGTGGCTGTCGCCGCGGTAGACGACCAGCGGGTTTAGGTAGCCGCTTAGCGCTGCAATATCCGGCGAAAACTCATAGAAGCTGTCCAGGTTTTCGACCTGAATCAAGGCGCCAAACGCGCTCAGTTTTAGCGTGTGTACATCCACATCGCGAATGGCGCGCGGCTCGTTGGCAAGCCCTGTTATTAGCTGCGGCGGAAAGCTGACGAGTACCCGCCTTGCGCGGGGGCTTTCGCGGATTGCTTTGTCTTCTTCTACGCCCTCTTTCGCCTGGGCGGTACTGGTCAGGCCGCTGAGGGAGCGGCCTAGCGGGGCTATTCGGGCGCTTTCTAACACGTCATCAATTTGCGCCAGCAGGGCGGCGTCAAAACGTAGCGTTTTGCCGTTGATGCGCGTGGCTAGGTCAATATCGTGCTGGTGGCACCAGGCCACCACGTCGTCTACCCACTGGCGACGGGGCTTTTCTACCGTGGGCTGGCGGAGCAGTTCGCGGGCGACGCCGTTGAGCCCATTGCGGGCACGACCGGGTAGGTTCATACGGCTAGCTGCAGTTCAACGTCGTGGATCAGCCGCAGGTGGTTAAAGCGGCTGGCCTGGCTCTCCTGCTGTTTGAGTCGAAATGCCTTCTGATCGCTGCGCGGCAGGCCCTGGTATTCGGAAATCACCTGGAAGAGCCAGATCTCATCCGGCCATTCCAGCGGGCTCGCGCGCAGGTATTCAAGGGCGCTGACCGGCTCTGCCTGGGGTTGATCGATTACGCTTAAATAGAAGTGCTCTACATCTTGCTTGAGCGCCTGCTGGCGGGCGGCGGCCAGGCTGCTCTCTTGTGCTTGAGCAGGGGCTGCGGCTTCTACGGTTTGCGTGGTGTGGCGCGGCTGGGGAAGCTGGTGGAGCAGTTCGGCGAGTACTTGGCTATCAAGGTTGCGATCCAGCGCCGGGGCGGCAGCGGCACTTAGTGGGGCGGCTTGGTTCACTAGCGTGGGCACCTCGCTGCGGCGGGCGTAGTTGCCGGGTACAAAGCCGGGGTGTTCGCGCATAAAGGCGGCCATGCCGCTCATCAGGCGGCTGCGGGCCTGCTGCTTACGAAAGCGCGCCATCAGTTCGATCAAGCGCCGCTGCACTTCGCGCAGGCCGGTGTAGTGGTTGCTCAACTGCTGTTGAAGCTGGCTGATCAATAGCTTGCGCAGGCTGCCGTCGCTGCCCACCAGCTCGATCAGTTCGTCGAAGTCGATTAGCGCCAGGCCATCCAGCAGGCGGGCGATCTGCTTCTGAGCGCGGTCGTTTTCGCGGATCTTGTCGTTGAGCTGGCTGACGAAGCCGAAGTCGCTATTGAGCCGCTGCCACAGGCTATCGATGGCATCGGCGAAGCGCCCGTTCAGGTCGTCGATCTCCTGACGCAGGCGCATCAATTGCTGCTCCAGCCGCCAGTGCTCGCCGCGGCTGCGCGCTTCCCGGTAG
Organism: Halomonas sp. ISL-56; assembly: GCF_018612805.1. Classification (NCBI taxonomy): domain Bacteria; kingdom Pseudomonadati; phylum Pseudomonadota; class Gammaproteobacteria; order Oceanospirillales; family Halomonadaceae; genus Halomonas; species Halomonas sp. ISL-56. The sequence continues at coordinate 273,006 of NZ_JAGGRO010000005.1, forward strand.
CTGTGCACCAGGGCGCGAATCAGCTCCAGGGTTTCCGCTACGTCGGCGTTGACGTGGCGGCGGGTCTCGTCGGCGAGCATTTCGGCAATCAGTTCGCGCACCTTGGGCGCCAGCTTCACGCCGCTCTGCTCGTCCGGTCGCCATAAAATACGCGCCGCCAGCAGCTTGCGCAGGGCGCTATCGCTGAGCGATTCCAGCGGCACTTCATCGCGAGTGTAGGCCTGCATCAGCGCTTCAGAATGCTTGCCCAGCAGCGCCAGCCGTTCGCTGCCGGTTTTCAGCAGGCGGCTTTCCAGCTCATTCCCACTGCTGTTCACGCTCTTGTTCACAACAGGGCCTCCTGGGCGCCGGAGCCCTCCTCTTTGTCGGCGTCGATGGGCAGGTTCTCTTCATCGCGGATAAAGCGCACCAAGTCCACCAGGTAATCGATCTTGCCGGTGACCACAAACACCTGCCGCTCTGAGTGTGGTTGGAGCAGGTAGCCATGCTCCTTCAGGCGCTTGAAGACCTGTTTTACCTGGGCATCCAGCTGATCACTTTGCGAGCCGAAAAAGCTGTCGGTGGCCAGGCGCTCCAGGCGCTCGCGCAGGCTTTGGTTGTCTTCGCACTTGGCGCTGAATTCCGCCGGTTTGAGCACGTCGCCGGGGGCGGCCAGGGTGTCGCGGCCTAACGCTTCCTGAACCAGCTGCAGCCACTCCAGCAGCGGCAGCAGGCTGTTGAGCGTATCGCCCAGCTGGCGCGAGAGCTGATCCCGGGCGCTGTCATTAAGCTGCCGCCAGGCCAGAAAGTAGACGCTGCCGTCTTCATTGCTGGCTAGGCGGCGATTCAGGGGGCGCAGATAGACGTCAATCGACTCTCGGGTCTCTTCATCGCTGAGGTGCCGATAGCCGCTTTCATCGCTGATGGGGCAGATAAACTCCCCCGCCAACAGGCGCTCAAGCAGTGGGCCGTGTTCGATCATGCTGTCACCTCCTGCTGACGTTCCTGGAGTCGTTCGGCCAGGCGGCTTAGCCGCGGCTCAATGCGTTTTAGCACCCGCTTATTGGGGTTGGCCTCATCGCGGTCGATCAGGTAGCGGTTGGCGAACAGCAGCAGTACGTCGGATTCCGGGTTGGGGAAGGCGCCGACGATATGAATGCGGTTGCTGTCGCAGGCGTCGAACAGCTTTTCGACGTTGTGGTAAGCCAGGGTACCGATCTCATCAATCGGCCAGTGGATGGCGATTTCCGCGTCGCCGCGCAGTAGGCGGGTAAACGCCAGCAGGAATTTGCACAGAATCAGGTAGGCCATGCCGTGGCTGGAAGATTCCAGCAGCTGACGGTCGTTTTTGATTACCAGATCGGTGCCGCCTTCGTTGAGGTGCAGCTCCAGGCGCAGCAGGCTTTCGAAGCTGTACTGCTGGTCGCTGCGCAGCAAGTCGACCACGTCCGCCAGGGTGTTTAAGTAGTCGTCGCTGGGCAGCGTCTGGCCGGATTCCCGCCACTCTTTGTAGCGTTGGGCAAACAGCTTCAGCGGCTCCCAGAAGCCCAGCTCATCGATGGTGGACTGGATACGCACTTCGGCCTTGCTGATGCCTTCCAGGCGCAGGTCATCGGCGACCTCTTCCGAAAGCCGACGGCTCTGGGCGCTGATGCGGCGGTTCAGATCGCGGAACACGGTAAAGAATTTATCCAGGTCGTCGCTAAGGTTGCGGCCTTCCTGAATCAGCTGTTGCTGTTGGTCTTCGAGCAGTTTGAGCATGTCGCGCAATAGCGGCAGCTGTAGGCGTGGGTTGTCGCTTTGCAGCTTGCCGCGTTCGCTCTCCAGCGCTTCGGCGAAGCCGCTGCTGGCGTCCTTGATCAGCTGGCTTTCGACTTCAAGGCAGCCACGGCGCAGCTGTTCGATCTGCTGGTGGCGATTGCCCAGGGCCTGGCGGGCGCGCTCGATGCGCTCGTCCACATCGCCCAGGGGCGCGCTGGGGGCTTGGCCGTCGGGTTCGATGGCCAGCGTTTCCAACTGGGTGAGCAGTGGCTTCAAGGCTTCCAGGCAGGCGTGTTCGCTCTCCCGCTGGGTTTTCAGCGTGCTGACCGCGCTTTGGTGGGTTTTGCGCGCCGCCTGGAAGTCATTTTTTAGATGCTCTTTATCGCGCTGCAGCTTCTGTTCCGCCTGCTCCAGTTCAGCCTCTTGGGCGACCAGCTGCGGTTTATGCTGGCCCCACTCCACGCGCATAAAGCGGGTGTACTCGGTGAGCTCATCCTGACGGGCGGCGGTGACGCGGATGCGTTCGTCCTGGCTGGCCAGACGCGCCTTGGTATCTTTGAGCTTGGCGGGGTCGACGCCCTGCTCGGCCAGCTCCTGGCTAAAGGCTTCTTCCAGCTCCTCCCGCTGGCGCTGGTGCTCGGCGTTGGCGTCGCTTAGCTGCTGCTTATACTGACGCAGTTGGGCATCCAGGCTATCGACCTGGCTCTGACCGTCGGCTTTTAGCTCTAGCAGTTGGCTTTGATGGGTCTCGCTAAGGGCGGCGAGGGCCTGCTGCTTCTCTTCGCGCAGCTCTTTTTGCGCCTGCTCCTGGCTGGCTAACGCGGCCTGATGGGCGGCGCGGCGCTCCTGCTGGCGCTTGGCGTGACGCTCCTGCTGCTGGCGGCGCGCTTCTATCGCAAACTCCACCTCCTGCTCGGCGCGCTTGTGGGCCATACGGCCCTGATCCTGGGCTTCATCGGCCTGCTGCACGCGCTCGTTGTGCTGCTTGAGCGCTTTCTCGGCAGCTTGGCACTCTGAATGCACGCGGCGCTTGGCGCTATCTGCTTCTTCAATGGCGGCCAGCAGGGTGGCTTCGTCCTGGGCGTAATCCGGCAGGGCGATGGCGGAGAGATCCAGCGCCAGCCCAAACAGATCATCGCTGGCGCCTTCGGCCAGCTGCGGGGCGAGATCGCGGCGCTCCAGCAGCTCCGGGGCAATTACCTTGCCTAGCTGCTGCTCCCAACCGGGGCGGTGGTAGCGCAGGAAGTGGCGCAGGCTGCCCTGTTCGGGGTCGCGCTGCTGATAGAGCGCGTAACAGCGCTGCTCGGCGCGTTCAAGCTGCTGGCGAAGCTGCACCAGCTGCTGTTCGGCGTCATCGCGGGCGCGGCGGCAGCTCTCAAACTCCCGTCGCAGACCATCCAGGGTGGCCGCCGATGCGTTACGCTCTTGCTGGGCTTGATCCAGGCGCGCCTGGGCAAGTTCTGCATCAGCAGCTTCTTCGGCGGTTTGGGTGGATAGCGAGAGCTGCGCTTTGAGTTCGGCGAGCTGCTCAACGCCCAGTTCCAGCTGGGCCTGATACTCGCCTTCAAGGCGTTGGCGCTCCTGCTGGTAGCGCTCATTGAGCTGCTGCTCGGCTTCCCATTGCTGTTCACGACGCAGAGCTTTCTCTTCGACCAGGGCATCGATCAGCTCCTGGGCCTCGCCGGTCTGGCGGGCCAGCGCTTCAGACAATTCGCGCAGGCGACCGTCGAGTCGCGCTTGGCTCTCTTTGACGGCATCCTGCATCACGTTCAGGTGCTTTTGCAGTTGGTCGCGCTGTTCGCGCCACTGGGGCAGCGCATTGATATCCCGTTCCAGGGCGGGCATGTCTGCATCAGAATATCGCTCGTACTGGGCTTGCAAGTCGTTCAAGCGGCGCTGGGTCTGCTGCAGATCGCTGACCACTTCGCTGTGGCGGTCGTTTAGCGCGTCCCGGGCCTCACCGTAGTCGCTCTCCCGCTGTTGGAATTCGCGCTGGTGGTGGGCCAGTTCGGCATCTAGATCGGCCATTTGCCGCTCGGCGCGCTGGCGGTCATCTTCGAGCTGGGGCTTGAGCTGCCAGAGTGTGGCGTCAAGATCGGCCAGTTCGCGGTCAATCCCGCCCAGCCGGGCCAGCGATGCCTGCAGCGGTTCCAGACGCATGGATTGGCGCATCTGGGCAATCCACTCCCGCGCCTTGGTGTTGCGAATCCGCGTCACCGGCAGTTCGACGCCGTCCTCTTCAAAAATCGCCGCCAGCATGGTTTTGAGGGTGTCCATCTTGCCCTCTTTGGCGTGTACCGCCGAGACCAGCTTTTCGATATGACGGATGCGCCGCTCGGGCTTGACCAGGCTGAACTGCGCGGCGATCTGGCGCAGTTTGAGGCCGTCGCGGCTGTTGCCGTGGAGCTGGGTAAAGTCGTTTTGAATCACCGAGCGAAATTCAGAGGTAGCCCCCAGCTTGGGCGACACTGGCGTGCCGCTGCGGCGCAGGCCGCTGGCCCACTGGGTGTAGTCCAGCGCGGCCACGCCCGCCTCGCTCTCCACCAGGTAATCTTCCGGCTGGTAAGGCCCGCCAACAAAGCGGTATTCCACTCCGCCTTCCGCTTTACGGGTCAGCACCGCCTGGCAGATGTTGCCCGCTTCGCGGCGGTATTCGTACACCAGGTAGCTGTTGCGGTTGGGCAGGTAAAACGCATCAAACTTCATGCGCGTTTTGGGCACGACCTTGTTGGGTAGCTCGCCGTAAAACACCGGCACCAGCCGCTGAAGCGTGGTTTTACCGGAGGCGTTGGTGCCGCAAATATTGGTGTGACCGTCCACACTCAGTTCGACCACCCCTTCCAGGTGGCCGTGAATCATCACGATGCGTAGCAGGTGGGCCATGCCGTGTCCTTTCAATGACGATTTCAAGGGCGATCCGGATCGTTTGCTGATCGCTGAAAGCAGCCATTTTGCCAGACACTTTGATGGCTTGTCTTACTGATTAACTCTTAGCGAGCAACCCCTCAAAAAAACTCACCGCATTGGCTTCCAGCCCTTCCAGGTAGTACCCGCCTTCCTGCACTACCAGCGTGGGTACGTTCAGGCCCGCGACCGTGCGGCCCAGTTCACCAAACCCCGCGGTTGAAACGGCCACCTTGGCTTGGGGGTCGCGCTCGTAGATATCAAACCCAAGCGCCAGCACGATGGCGTCAGGCTCAAACAGGCGAATGGCCTGGCAGGCTTGTTCCAGGCGGTCGAAGAACACCGACTCCTCTGACCCATGAGGCATCGGCAGGTTGAGGTTATAGCCCAGCCCTGCGCCCTGCCCACGCTCGTTTTCAAAGCCGGTTACCGCCGGATAAAAGTTGGTGGTATCGCCGTGGATTGAGATATACAGCACATCGTCGCGCTGGTAGAAAATCTCCTGAATGCCCTGGCCATGGTGCATATCGGGGTCGAGTACGACGATGCGCGGGTAGCGGGTTTTAAGGTGCTGCGCGGCAATGGCGGCGTTGTTAAGGAAACAGAAACCACCGGCGGAATCGATACCCGCGTGGTGGCCCGGCGGGCGCGATAGCGCATAGGCAAACCGATCGCCCGCCAGCAAAGCCTCAGCGCCGGCGACCGCACTTTGCGCCGACCAATAAGCAGACTGCCAGGTATCCTGCCCCACGGGAGCGCTACCATCGGCCAGATAGCGGCCTGCTTCCGCCAATATGCCGTGCAAGGCATTGGGCGAACGCACAAAAATATTGGAGATGACCTCTTCACCCCAATCTTCACCAAGGGCATGCCAGCGCCGATGGGCGCTCTCCAGAAAGCGCAGATAGGCCAGCGAATGCACCGCCCTTAACGGCGCTACCCCATAATCCTCGGGTGCTTGAACATCAAACCCCAGCCGCTTGGCTGCGGCCAGAATATGCGTGGCACGCTCGGGCACTTCCTGGGGGGTGCGCATTTTGCCCCGGGAGAAATAGGTTTGCGGCTGATGAAGCAGTTGATCAGCGTGGAAGAACGTCTTCATCGCTATGATCTCCAGTTTCGCCCACGCCCTTGACCACAAATTTACGAGCAACACCGATATGGTAGTCGATCGCCTCAAGGCAGGCGTCAGGGCTGCCGCTATCTAGCGCGTCGAGCAATTTGAAGTGGCTGGTCGCAATAGTGTCGGGGGCTTCATGGGTTTTGGTAATTAGGGTGATGCACAGGCGCAGCTCGTGAGTCAGGTCATCAAAGGCGCGCAGCAGCCGCTCATTGCCTGCGTGGTGCAGTATCAAACGATGAAACTGCAGATCTTCCTCAATGCGGCGAGTGCCATCGTTGCCTTCTGCTGCCTCACACAGCACATCCACCTGCTGCTCCAGCGCGCGCTTAGCCTCAGGCGTATAGCGCTCAGCCAAGCGGTGAATCGCATGGCGCTCAAGGCACAGCCGCAAATCAAAGACATCTTCGAGTTCAACGGCATTCAACGCGCGAACAAAGAAGCCCCGGCGAGGTTTTGAAATTAATAAGCCGCGGCTTTCAAGCAAACGCGCGGCCTCACGCACCGGCGCGCGGCTCACGCCCAAGTCTCTGGAAAGTTGCACTTCAGAAAGCCGTTCACCGGGTAAAAAGTGTTGCTGAATAATCGCTTGGGTCAAATAGTCAGCCACTTGCTCGACCAGGTTTTGCTGTTGGATAAAGGCCCTGGGAGCCGCCGTTGGTAAGGCCATCGCATTCACTCATGGGTATGACATGTTCTTTCCAGTATGACGAAAAATGCTTACTTGTCGACGAACGATTGCCGACTGTCGACAGTTTTACCGCATGCTGCTATTTTTTTAAGAGCTGGCTTTTAAGTGCTAGCTTCTAAAGGCCTCCAACAATCATCACAACAGGGCCTGACACGCCATGCCTCGCTCGCCTAACGACTGCGTAAATTTATTACGTGCAAGGCTTTATCCTAATAAACGAGGAGCAGGAAACATGAAGACACCTTTAGCTTTGGCTATTTCCGCTGCAGCACTCGCTTTTGCCACCGCCGCTCTGGCCGATGACCCCAAGTCGGGAGGAACGGTTAATACCATTATCCAGCCCGAGCCCCCCGGCCTGGTGCTGGGCATGGTTCAAAACGCGCCTACCCGTACCGTGGCAGGTAATATCTACGAAGGCCTACTGCGCTACACCACCGACCTTGAACCCATGCCCCAGCTAGCGGAATCCTGGGACGTCAGTGAGGATGGTCGCACCTACACCTTCCACCTGCGTGAGGGCGTGACTTGGCACGACGGCGAACCTTTCACCGCCGACGACGTGGTGTTCTCTGCGGATGTGTTTCATCGCGAGCTGAATCCTAGCGCCAGGGCAGTCCTGCAACATGTAGAAAGCATTGAAGCCACCGATGACCACACCGTGGTGTTTACCCTCACTCAGCCTTTCGGCCCGTTCCTGCTCTCTTTTGAAGCGGGCACCTTCACCATGGTGCCTGAGCACTTATACGCAGGCACTGATTTCCGCGATAACGAGCACAATGACCACCCGATTGGCACCGGCCCGTTTAAGTTTGCCAACTGGGAGCGCGGTACCGTTATCGAGCTGGTTAAAAACGACGATTACTACGAAGAGGGCCTGCCCTACCTCGACGGCGTTAACTGGCACATCATTCCTGACGGCGCTTCCCGCGCAGTCTCGTTCGAAAATGAAACCATTGATGTGCTGCCCAGCGGCACCGTCGAGAACTTCGACATTCCCCGCTTAGCAGCGATGGATAACGTCTGCATGACCGAAGAAGGCCACGAGTACTTCAGCCCCTTCGCCATGCTGTGGATGAATAACCGCGAAGGCCCCACCGCCGACAAACGCTTCCGCCAGGCAGTGATGTACGCCATGGATCGCGAGTTTGCCAAAGATGTGCTGTGGAATGGCCTGGGCAACGTGCCGCTCTCTGCCTTTGGCTCTAATGCCCGTTTCCAAAACGATGACCTGGAACCCTACGACCACAACCCGGATCGTGCCCGCGAGCTGCTTGAAGAAATGGGCTACGACGGAGAAGAGATCACCATTCTACCGCTGCCCTATGGCGAAACCTGGACGCGCTGGGCCGAAGCCGTGCAGCAAAACCTACGTGAAGTAGGCATTAACGTCAGCACTCAAGCCACCGATGTGGGCGGCTGGAACCAGCGCCTGGGTGACTGGGACTACGATCTCGCCTTTACCTACCTGTTCCAGTACGGCGACCCGGCTCTGGGTATTTCACGCACTTACCTTTCCGACAACATTGCCAAGGGCTCGCCCTGGAATAACGTCGAAGGCTACGAAAACGAGCGCGTTGACGAGCTGTTTAACGAAGCAGCGACCGCCTTCCCCGACGCAGAGCGCGAAAAGCTTTACCGCGAAGTGCAAGAAATCCTGCACGAAGATGTGCCCGTTGGCTGGCTAATGGAGCTTGGCTTCCCGACCCTTTACCGCTGTGATGTGAAAAATCTGGTCACCTCCGGCGTGGGGGTTAACGACGGCTTTAAGGATGCTTGGCTAGACCGCTAAACCCAAGTATACCCAGGCAGCGCGAGCTGCCTGGGTGTTTTAGCCATGTCATGAAGGTATCCGTCAGGAAAGTATCTGTCAGGAAAGTGCCCGTCAGGAAGGTGTCTATGGTCTACGCTCGCCTAATACTTATGCGGCTGTTTAAAGCCGTGATTGTGCTGTTTTTAATCGTTATTTTTAATTTCCTGCTGATTCAATTGGCCCCCGGCGATCCGGCCGCCATTCTGGCGGGACAAGCGGGCGCCGCTGACCAGGAATTTCTTAATCAGCTGCGCGAGCGCTTCGGCCTTGATCAGCCGATGTACGTGCAGCTGTGGCGCTATGTGTCGGGCATTGCGATGCTCGATTTTGGCTACTCCTATCGCTTGGGCGTACCAGTATTTGATCTGATTATGGCGCGTCTACCCGCCACCCTGCTGCTCACCGGCACCGCCTTTGTGCTTTCGCTGGTACTGGGCATTGTGGCGGGTTCTATGGCCGCGGCGCGGGTCAAGAAACCCTCCGGCTCGCTGATTATGGCGCTAGCGCTGGTGTTCTACGCTACGCCGCTGTTCTGGGTCGCGCTGATGTCGGTAGTGGTGTTTTCGGTGTATCTAGGCTGGCTACCCGCCTACGGCCTTTACACCGTGGGTGCAGGCCATACAGGGTTTGCCCTGGTGCTCGATATTGCCAAGCACTTAGTGCTACCGGCAACCACCTTGGCGCTGTTCTTTATGGCGATTTACACCCGCATGACGCGCACCTCCATGCTCGATGCCGCCCAGCAGGATTACGTTAAAACCGCCCGCGCCAAAGGTTTGAAACCCAGCATTATTCAGCGCCGCCATGTGCTGCGTAACGCACTTCTACCCATTATTACTCTTGCTGGCCTACAGGCGGGGCAGATGGTCGGCGGGGCGATCCTGACCGAAACCGTGTTTGCCTGGCCCGGCATCGGGCGGTTGATGTTCGAAGCCCTTGAGCAGCGCGACTATAACCTGCTGCTGGGAATTTTCTTCTTCTCGGCGGCGCTGGTTATCGTCTTCAACATCATCACCGACTTGGTCTACAGCCTGGCTGATCCACGCATCAAGAAGGGGGCCGCATGAGCTTTTTCGCACGCTTCGCGCAAAACCGTGGCGCCCTGGTGGGGCTGATTATCCTGCTGGTAATTATCGCCATGGCGATACTCGCACCGCTGCTGTTCCCTGAATCACCTTGGAGGATGGTGCAGCGGCCTTTCTTACCGCCGCTTTCACAGGATGGCTTTCCGCTGGGCACCGACACCATGGGCCGCAACGTGGCATCCGGCCTTATGCACGGTGCTTGGGTGTCGCTGCTGATTGGGCTGGTATCCACCAGTGTGGCGCTGCTGATTGGCGTACCGCTGGGTGCCATTGCCGGTTACTACGGCGGGTGGATTGACGACCTCCTGATGCGCTTTACCGAGTTCTTTCAGACCATTCCCAACTTCGCGCTGGCAATCGTGCTGGTGGCCATCATGCAGCCCAGCATCAGCTCGATTGTGTTGGCGATTGCGATTGTCAGTTGGCCGCCGGTGGCCCGCTTGGTACGCGCCGAGTTTATGTCGCTGCGTAACCGCGAGTATGTCGAAGCCGCGCGCTTGGTCGGCCAGTCCAACACCACGATTATTCTGCGCCAGATTCTGCCCAATACCCTGTCGCCGATTATCGTGCTGGCCTCGTTAATGGTCGCGACCGCCATTCTGCTGGAATCGGCGCTGTCGTTTCTGGGCTTGGGCGACCCCAACGTGATGTCCTGGGGTTATATGATTGGCGCGGCGCGCACGGTAATTCGTCAGGCGTGGTGGCTGAGCTTCTTCCCCGGGGTGGCGATTCTGCTGACGGTACTGGCGCTGAATCTCGTCGGTGAAGGACTAGATGATGCGCTTAACCCCAAACTTTCACGCGAGCGCTAGGCGTTTGTTATGGCTGGAGAGCTTGTTATGAATGAAGCATCAACAGAAACCGTGCTTAGCATTCGCGACCTTCATATTGCGCTGCCCAAAGGGGCGGATCGTGCCCTGGCGGTGGAAGACGTTAGCTATGACGTTAAGCGCGGGGAGATCATGTGCGTGGTGGGCGAGTCGGGCTCGGGCAAGTCAATGGCTGCCAACGCCGTGATGGGGCTGCTGCCCAAGGGCGTGCGCGCCACCCAGGGCGAGGTGCTGTTTGAAGGGCAGAACCTGCTTGCCATGACCGAGAAGCAGCACCGCGCCCTGCGTGGGCTAAAAATCGGCATGATATTTCAGGAGCCGATGACCGCCCTCAATCCACTGATGCGGGTTGGTGCGCAAATTGCCGAAGTGTTCGAGGCTCACGGCCAGTTCAATGCCAAAGAGCGTCAGGCCCGCGCCCTGGAGCTGTTGATTGAAGTGGGTATTCCCCAGCCGGAAAAGGCCATTCGCGCCTACCCTTTCGAGCTTTCCGGCGGCCAGCGCCAGCGGGTTATGATCGCCATGGCATTGGCGCTGGAACCCATCCTGCTGATTGCCGACGAGCCTACCACGGCGCTGGATGTGACTACCCAGGCGCAGATTCTTGAGTTGATTCGCGATCTACAGCAGCGGCGCGGTATGTCAGTGATGTTTATCACCCACGACTTTGGCGTCGTGGCTGAAGTGGCTAACCGCGTCTGCGTGATGCGCCACGGCAAAATTGTCGAACTGGGTGACGCCAAATCGGTGCTTGAAAACCCTCAAGATGCCTATACCCAAGCGCTGATTGCCGCCATCCCCAGCAATGCGGTGCCGCCTCACCGCGAGACCAGCCAGGTGGCGCCGCTGCTGGAAATCAAACAGCTTAATAAAATCTTTCGCTCCCGTGGCGGCTGGCTTAAACCCTCCCGCGAGGTTCGCGCACTGGAAGATGTCTCGCTCACCCTCGCCCGCGGCGAAACCGTGGGGATTGTGGGCGAATCCGGTTCAGGAAAATCGACGCTCGGCCGTTGCGTGGTGCGTTTGGAGCACCCAGACAGCGGCGAGCTGCTGCTGGATGGTATCAACCTTTCTCAGCTTAAAGGCGATGCGCTGCGCCGTGAGCGCCACCGGGTGCAGATGATCTTTCAAGACCCCTACGCCTCACTTAACCCACGCACCAAGGTGGGTATGGCGATTGCCCAGGGGCCGATTGCCAACGGCACATCCAAAGCCGCGGCGCTCAAACAGGCGGGCGAGCTTTTAGATATGGTTGGCTTGGGCGCCAGCGCCGTGGAGCGCTTCCCCCACGAATTTTCCGGTGGTCAGCGTCAGCGTATCGGCATTGCCAGGGCGCTAGCGCTTAACCCTGAGCTGATCGTGGCGGACGAAGCCGTGTCAGCGCTGGATGTATCGATTCAAGCCCAGGTACTGGAACTGTTGGAGGAGCTAAAACAGCGGCTCTCCCTATCGCTGCTATTTATCACTCACGACCTACGCGTCGCTGCGCAAATTTGCGACCGTATTGTGGTGATGCAGTATGGCCGTATTGTCGAGCAAGGCAGCGCCGAGCAGATTTTCCTCGCCCCAAAAGAGGCGTATACCCAAGACTTGCTCAAGGCGATTCCCGGCCGCGAAGCGCCCGTGGCGGCAACTGCATAAGTTTGCAAAGCAGGTTTTTCAAAAGCTAGTTTACCGAATGGACAAGACACGTTAAGGAACACACATGCACATAACCCTGGAGACGCTGCGCGCCATAGTCGGCCCGACCCACGTATTAACGGGCGACGATGTCAGTAACCGTAGCGTCGATTGGATGACCGGCGCGCCCTGCCAGGCTGGCGCCATTGTACGCCCCGCCAACACCGAGCAAGTGGCTTCAGTAATGAAGGCTTGTCACGACGCTCAGCAACCGGTGGTGACCCACGGCGGTTTAACCGGCCTAGTGCACGGCGCGGAAGCAAGCCCTGCGGAGCTGGTAATCTCTCTTGAGCGGATGACGGCGATTGAAGAGATTGATCAGGTGGGCGGTACGCTTACCGTGCAGGCCGGGGCACCGCTGCAGCGGGTTCAAGAGGCGGCTAAAGAGGTCGGCCTGCAGTTTCCGCTGGATCTGGGCGCCCGGGGCAGTTGCACCATTGGCGGCAATATCGCCACCAACGCCGGGGGCGTTCGGGTCATACGCTACGGCATGATGCGCCAGCAAGTCTTAGGGTTAGAAGCCGTCATGGCCGATGGCCGCGTGGTCAGCTCCATGAACCGTATGCTGAAGAACAACGCCGGTTTCGATTTAAAACAGCTGTTTATCGGCAGCGAGGGCACCCTGGGCATTGTCACCCGGGCGGTGCTGCGCCTGCAACCGCCTACTCCCAGCGAGCAAACGGCGATGGTGGCCTGCCCTTCGTTTGAGGCGCTCACCGGGCTGCTTAGCCATATGGGTAAAGCGCTTGGCGGCAGCCTGGGCGCCTTTGAAGTGATGTGGCAAAACCACTACCGCCTACTCACCGAAACCCTGGGTCGCCACACCCCGCCGATTGCCACCGAGCATCCGTTTTATGTGATCATTGAGTCCCTGGGCAGCGACGCCGAGCGCAATGCTAACCAGTTCAGCGAAGCATTAGAAAGCGCGTTAGAGAAAGAGTTGATTGTCGATGCGGTGATTGCCCAATCCAGCACCCAGCGCGACGGACTATGGGCCATTCGAGAAGATATTGAAGGCTTGGTCAAAGGCCTCGCGCCGGTGCTCACTTTCGATGTCAGCCTGCCGATTGCCGATATGCAGCGCTATACCGATGCCTTAGAAGCACAGCTAACCCAGCGTTGGGCCAATGCACGCATGGTAGTGTTTGGCCACCTGGGCGACGGCAACCTGCATATTTCCGTCAGTGCGGGCAGCGCTGAACCCGAGGTGCGCCGCGAAGTGGAAGCCATGGTCTACGAGCCACTTCGTGTTCTGGGCGGCTCGGTCTCTGCAGAGCATGGTATTGGTTTAGAAAAGCGCCCCTGGCTAAGTACCTGCCGCTCAAGCGCCGAGATCGAGCTAATGCATACGCTCAAGCAGGCCCTCGATCCGCTTAATCTGCTCAACCCCGGTAAAGTACTTTCATAAACGCTTTAAGTTAAACATTCACTGCATTGTTAGGAATCACCATGCCCCGCTACCCCAACCACTTACTCAGTGAAGGCCCTGTTAATCCGTTTCCGGGCATTAAGGTGCTGGAGCGCCGACTTGGCAAAGAGATTCCCCATCGGCTGGGTTCTAACGAAGGCCTGGACATGCCCCACCGCGCCCTGCGCGAGCATTTTGGCGATGCGCTGGCTGAACACGTTTACTGCTACGGCGATTCTGAAGCGCTCGGTGTTCGCCAACGCTTGAGTGCTCAGCAAGGTATTGCGCTGGAAACGCTGCTGGTAGATGCCGGTGCCGATAGTTTAATCGCCCTGGCCCTTCGCACCACCTGCGAACCTGGCGAAACCGTAGTGAGTACCGCAGGCACCTATCCCACCTTGGGCTATTTTGCCAAAGGCCAAGGCTGTCGTTTGGTGGAGCCCAGCTATTTTGAAGCGCCCGGCGTGCTGGCGCCTGATATGGAAGCCTTAGCAGCGGCGGCCCATCAGGAAAACGCCCGCTTGGTCTATCTGGCTAATCCGGATAACCCCAGCGGCCATTTACATAGCGACAGCGCCATCCTCAAGCTGCGCGAAGCGCTGCCCGACACTTGCTGGCTGCTGTTAGACGAGGCGTACGGAGACTTCCGCGACGACGCCAACAGCGAGTTCGCCGCTAAAGCCATACCGGGAGTGATTCGCCTGCGCACGCTCTCTAAAGCCCACGGCTTGGCGGGGCTGCGCATTGGCTACGCGATTGCCGACCCAGACGTACTGGCGATGATGATGAAGGTGCGGATTCACTACGCGGTATCGTCGCTGACCCTGGCCGCCGCCGAAGTGGTGCTCGATCATACAGATGAGGTGAATCAGCACGTCGCCGATGTAAAAGCCCGCCGTGAGCAATTGGCAGCGCACTTTCGCGCCCTAGGGGCCGATGTGTTACCCAGCGCCACCAACTTTATCGGCATTCGCCTACCCAGCGCCGAACTCGCTGCCGAGGTGCACCAGCAGCTCCTCGCCGAAGGCGTGTTAGTCGCTCGACTCGCACACCCTGAGCTGGCCAATGTGATTCGTATTACCGCCGTGCAAGCCGCGCTCAAGCCTGGACGATTGGCGGCGTTAGAGAATGCGATTAAGGCTTAAGCTGACGTTAGCCAGTGATGGAAGTCATCCAACTCACCCCGCACTGCTTGGCGATATAAGCCCTGCAGTTGAGCCGTCACGCTATCTGGGCTGATCGGCTCATTGACAGGCGGCGCACCCGCGCGGGTGCCGATATGGCGACCATCTAACTCCCTCAGCGGCAGTATCTCAGCGGCGGTGCCGGTTAAGAACGCCTCGTCGGCTGTATACAGCTCGTCGCGGGTAATCCGCCGCTCGCGCACTTCGATGCCCAGTACCTTTTGCGCCAGCTGAATCACACTGTCCCGAGTGATGCCTTGCAGGCAGGAGGTCACTTCCGGGGTGTGCAGCACGCCATCGCGGAGTAAAAAGACGTTGGCCGCCGAGGCCTCGGCCACATAGCCTTCCGGGTCGAGCATGATGGTTTCATCGAACCCGGCTTTGATCGCCGTGTTCAGTGCCAATATCGAGTTAACGTAGTGGCCGTTGGTTTTCGCCCGACACAGGCTAATATTGACATGGTGGCGTGCCCAGGATGACGTTAGCGCACGCAGGCCATGGGTCGCGGCCTGGGGCGAAATATAGGGGCCCAAATCCCAAGCGGCCACCATGACATGGGTGGTTAACCCCTGAGCACGCAACCCCATGCCTTCCGCGCCGAAAAACACCGTGGGCTTAAGGTAGGCGCTATTCAGGTTGTTTTTCGCCAGGCACTGGCGCTGGGCTTCTATCAGTTCCGCTTCGCTAAACGGCAGCGGCATATCCAGCGAATGGGCGCTCTCCGCCAACCGGCGGGTGTGCTCGGCAGCACGAAAAAGATGCGTGCCGCTGGGGCCTGCGTAGGCGCGTACGCCCTCGAAACAGCCCATGCCGTAGTGCAATGTATGGGACAACACATGCACCTTGGCGTCGCGCCACGCGCGCCACTCACCATCCTGCCAAATCCAGCCATCGCGATCATAAAGCGGTGTCATTGTTTGCGTTGCTCCCACTGTAGGCACCAGTCATCGATTAAGGCTTGCTGGTGTGGTTGCAGGGCCTGATAGCCCCAGGCGGCAATTTCATCGTTTTGCGGGTCGGGCACGCTAATCGCACTGCCCGCCAGGGTTTGGATCACTGCGTGGCCGCAGAGCGGCACATAGCCTTCCGAATAGCCGCCTTCGTGAATAAATACCAGCTTGCCTTCACAGCAGCGCTCGGCCAGCGCTTTCAGTTGGGCGGTCATGGTGGCGAACGCCTGGCTATTGAGCAACATTTTGCCTAATGGATCTTTGGCACAGGCATCGTAACCACAGGCCACGACGATGAGTTCGGGGTTGAAGGTTTCCAGCGCAGGCAGCACGAGTCTTTCCATGGCGTAGGCGTAAGCCCCCAGGCCACACCCCGGCGGCAGAGGTAAGTTAAGGTTGGCACCCAGGCCTGCGCCTTCGCCCTGCTCGTCAAAGCCGCCGGTTTCCAGCGGATAGTTGGCCGCCTGATGAATCGATATAGTCAACACATCCGGCTCGCCATAAAACGCCGCCTGATGACCGTTGCCGTGATGAACGTCCCAATCTAGATTGTATACCTTGTCTGCAAACCATTGATAACAAAGGATTAAATTGATAAGTAAGGATTTTATACCCCTTTTTGTACCCCATTTTGATAACCATAGAAAAAGCCCCACTGAGGGGCTTTTTCAAAATGGTAGGGTGACCATTTCGATTATAGCAAAATTGCTGCTTTGAAATTTTCGTAAATTGCATGCATGAGTGATGCGTTT
The DNA here is from genome assembly GCF_018612805.1 of Halomonas sp. ISL-56. Lineage (NCBI taxonomy): Bacteria > Pseudomonadati > Pseudomonadota > Gammaproteobacteria > Oceanospirillales > Halomonadaceae > Halomonas > Halomonas sp. ISL-56. The sequence continues at coordinate 289,160 of NZ_JAGGRO010000005.1, forward strand.
TGTGCAACACGAATGTCAGCTTTCGCTTTGATGCGTTCGATCTCTATCTCATGCGTATGTGCACAACGTTCAGAATGCCGCTGTATGACGTTTTCGCACAGTGTCGCAATGTCTATATCAAGTACATCAGCTTCCGCTTGTAGCAGTGCCCCACCGCCGCCTTTGGCTTCTATCAATTTTTGGCGGTATAAGTCAGCTTGAGTAGCATCAATTTTGCGTGCGTCTGCTGCTGCATCATCGATCTTTTGAAGATATCGCTTTTCAGCATCATCCCGATTTTGATAAGTATGCGCGTTAAGCCGTGCCATTATTCGCCCCCTTCCACTGGGGGTTCAACCACTGGTTCTGGTTCTGATACTTCTACATCAATTGTTGTTTCTAAATATTCAGCACGTCCAGAAATTTCAATTTTATAAAGCCCTGGTATATCATATTCGATAATCAAATCTTCATTATCTGTTTGAGTATGCATGTTATTAGTGTAAACATTTAAATCAGTCGGCAATCCAGTTATTGTAACTTCTAATCCATTAATTTGAATGTCATATTGTAAATCCATTTTATGCTCAATCTCTTGAGAATCAGTATTATAGTAATGCGTGATATCACTAACAGTATCAATACACTCAACATATAAATACGGCGTAGTCATCATCTGCATAATTTCTTTATCTTGCACAACTGCGTATGTGTAATTCATTATTTAATTATCTCCTTTTATTATAGTTATCGTTGAACGCCCATCACATTTATATACCTGCTGTTTACTGAATGCCCGCCAAATTGATCACCATTGACTCTTCTAATTTGTAAAAATATTGCTTTACCACTATAAGATGACGGTAATTGAATTGATGCCGAAAATGAACCGCATGTATCCCGCTTACTAGTAAACGCACCATTGAAACTATCAGTCGTACCAATATCAAAATAAGTCGGCGAAAATAATTCTGTTGTACTTGTAAGCAATCGCACTTGACAACTGATATCCCCAGGCGGTGTAGTACCAAACGCGAACTGATGTCTATATAAAAATCCAAACGTAACATAAAACTTTCCGTTTGAATCAATAGTTGGTAATATCATAGATTGTACATTTAACCACCCCCCGCCAGTTGGTGTTCCAATAGTTCCCGCTGTTACAACCGCCATTGGGATTACAACAGCATTACCCTTAATTTGTAATGTATCGACATATGCGTCACCTGTCCAAATTTTATTTCCGTATATTAAAGTTGTGTTAGGTCTTGTCCAGTTGGTCACTCGGGCATGAGATAAGTTTGCACGCTCTAGCACGATAGGGGCAGTGCCACCCATTAGCTCTTCATACGTTATACCATTTTTACTTGCTAAATCACCTGCACCTGAAACATTCCCGAAACTAATAGGGAAATTAATCTCACCACCATTTAAGCCCAAGCGCCAACCTTGTTGTCCTGCAATATAATTATTTGACTGGCCCTGATTTACTACTAGAGAATTTACGTTGATGTAATTAGCATTTAATTTACCACCTGCAAAAACTAATGAACCATCGCTTGAGCGTAATTTAGTAAATAAAAGCTTATCGATAATTGCATCATCAATAATTACTTTATTATTAGTAACAATAAACGGCGCTACTTTGTTGTTAAGGTCACGACCAATATAGAATTTATCAACATTGAAACCTGCATCTATAGTATTGCCATCATTATAAACACCGAACCCCCCTACTAGCCCATTTGTTTGAACTTGCGCAGTCCACGAACTTCCAGCAACAATGTCAGTACGTGATGCAATAATATTAGCTAAAAATAAAGTACCGCTGCCGTTTGTTAAGCGTCGGGGCCACATGTATGCTTCTATAGCCCCAGGCGGTGCTGTTGCACTTGAAACGCCGCTGTTAACCCAGTTGGTTGATGTTACTGTTGCTTGATGAACTCGTTCTGTGATTGTGCCCCCGCCTTCTAACAACCATACAACATACATTTGAATATTAATATTAACGCCGCTGCCGCCACCCGCATAATCATATTTAAAACTATAAGATTCACCCGCTACCGCTGGAAATATATCGCCCCGCATATAACGTATTGCATCCCAGCCATTTCCCGCAAATGATGCAAAATATTTGGTCGGTGCTGTCTTAATAGCATTAGTTCCCGAATTACCATTTCGTTGACCTATCGAAATTCCTGACCAAATCGAACGCCATCCGGTAAAATCGCCAGTATTAAAGTCGCCGTTTGTAACTAGCCCACCAGTTCTTGCTATTGCTTCAACTTTAACAGCAGTTAAACCAGCCCCTAAATCCGCTTGAACATTTTGAACTGCTGATGCATTCGCTTGCACACTACCATTTAAATTTGAAATACTTGTGTTTAGTTGGTTTTGTGCTGTTGTTAATGCATTATTCCACTGCGTCTGTGCTGTAGTAATAGCATTTGAATTAGCAGTAACTTTATTATCTACAATCTGAACTTTCGCATCCATGGATGTACTAACACTTGCTAAGCTTGAATAAAATTGTGATTGTACTGATGTTATTTGTAATGCTAATGCATTATCTGCATCAACACGTGCATCTTCTTCAGTTTGAATTAGTGCTGTTATATCATCATCAATGCTCGCTGATAAAGTATCGACACGTGTTGTTAATGCATCGACATCAGTTACAATTGCATTTGTTTTATTAACAGCGAATGCATGATTAGAATTAACAGTTGATTGTAAAGTATTAGTTCTAGTCGTTTGCGCTGAATTATTACTAACAACTGTTTGTTCTAAATTAACAATGCTAGAAGTAGCATCATCAATTTGAGAAATGATAACAGTTTGTTGTTGTGCTAATGCATCATCTTCACTTTCACGAATCGTAGCTTCATTACTTATTAGTGCTGATAAACTATCACTTGCTGCAAGTATTGCTTGCGCTCGATCTTGTGCCTCTTCTGCAACTTTATAATTTACAGAACCAACTAGTGATTCAGGGCCACTTATTTTTTCAATTTCAGCATTTAATGTTTGATATAGATGTGACTCACGAATTTCACCTGTTAGCATTTCAATGTATTCTGAAATGTTATTATCAGTTGTTACTTGCAATGGATAGAAGTCAGAAACGCCATAAGCATTCCAGCCCCTGATATAATAAAAATATGTGGTATCACGTTCTAGATTATTATCAGCAAGTGTTGTTGATCTGCCTAGATTTACAGCATTCGATAAAATATATTCTGTTTGTAACGCAACATCAGAACGATAGAATTCATATAGCTGGCCGGGATGAGTGGCGGAAATAGGTATCAATGTAATATTAAAATTACCTCTTTCAACTTGCACATCGTCGGGCATCACTGGCAATAACAAAGAATCAAGTGATACTGTTCTAGTGGTCCATGCACTACGATTACCGATTGAATCGACCGCTGCAACGCGGAAAGTATATTCACCGTTGGTGATTCGCTGAACGTCTACTGATGTTTTTGATGTATTAGCAATTGTTTCAAAAGTGGTGGATGTCGGCCTTAAAATCTCTGCAATATATGATTTAGTTCTAGGATCGTCAGAAGGTGTCCAACCGACTAAAGCGCCCTGGTGTTCTGTACCACCTTCAAGATATTTGTAAGTACGGACGTTGATATTAAGAGGTGGTGATAAGCGCCCGCTTGGTAGCAAAGTTGTCGGACTATCAGGAATTATTAAGCCTTGCTCTACCCTAGCGTACTTATTCTTGTTGTGTTCTAAGCACGAAATTGTAAACGTATTATCATTGTTATCTGTTACTGCTAACACTCTAAATTCTTGCAATGCAATATCAGAACTTGATAGAGCAAATGCAGCATTATCTAAAGGTGCTTCATTCAGAGATTGTGAAAGCGTAACAACATTATTTGAAATATTAGAAACGGCTTTATGAACTAAAGAACCATCTGGCATTTGAATACTGATAGTTTTATTGTTACCCGTGAAATTTTCAGGTGCTTTATCTAGATATAATGTGTTTGCTGTATTGTTAGACTTTAAACGACCACCCAAGCGATATCCGACATGACTACTATCATTAATACTAATTACGTCACCGGGGCGCACATCAGCATCAGCAACACCAACTGAGAATTCAACAGTTTCAGTTTCTAACTGTTCTGTATATAGAGTCCATAGACCTAAACGTCTAGCTTGCCCGCGTGATGTACAACCGAAAGCTGTAATTTCTTTTGTTTGAATTCCATATTTTTGTAGTGCATCACTATCTTCAACTACTTCGGTTGTTAATTTATAATTATTAGATGGATCATTCCAACTAACTGCACAGCGAGTGTGCCTTGTACGTATATCAGAATCAGAACGTTTAAATTCTCCATTTATTACATTTGCATCAGTGAATACCCGCGATGAATTTTTGGGAGCATCTTGAACAGCAGTGATTGTGCCTGCGCCATAATAAGTCATCCCCATAAACGCGGATGATAAAGAATTTAAGACGTTGTAAACATCGTCACGTGTATTAAGAACAGTATTGATAGTAAAACGTGGTTCTGTAGAGCCATACCCATCATCTACGTATTCATCACAATAACGACCTATCTGATACAATGACCACTTATCAACATCTTTAAGCCCAGCGCCATAGCGCGTATTAGTAGCTAAATCGTAGAAAATCCAAGCGGGGTTATTAGTCCATACACGCTTAAAGTTACCACCCCACAAGCCGCTATATGTACGTGTTTCAGGATTATAATTATCAGGAACATTTACAATTAATCCGCGAACATGATAAGCCCTCTCAGGAATTGAGTTACCAAATTGCTTAGCATCAACTTTAAATGCTATATATGCTGTGTCAGGATATGTAAGTTTAGAATCAATTATTGTTGTATAACTTGCAAAGTAAGTCTTGTCGTTAATAAGACTAGAATCACTATCATCAGTAATACGACGAAAGCGAATATCCCACGGCCCAACGCCATTAAGATCGATTCGATATGAACGTTGATAATGACTAGTTGTTTTACCGCTTATTGTGTCTTGTTTTACCTGATTCCAATTGCCACCATTTTCACGCACATCGATAGCAACTGATACTTCACTTTCATTCAAGTCACCATTTTCAGCGTTCTGTTTAGACAACGCTGGAATTTGTAAAGTCATACGAACAGCATCAGCACTTAAATTAGAAATGGTTCTAATTACAGGATCAGCAGTTGTTATTTCAGTTGATACATCTGTAGTGGCCTCAATCCCGTCAAATCCACCTACATGATTTTGAACTGTTAAACCAATGCGCTCATCTATTTCAACACCTGAAAAATTGTAACTATCATCATCATTCTGAAGAGGTGTGTTATCGATAAAGACAGACTTTAAGCCATCAACTAAGCCATAGATTTCGCCCTCGCCAATTAAATCAATAATCCGTGCGACTGCATTAGACTGTAAATTGTTTGGGTCTTCTTGTGCTATACGTGCACTACCACCACCGCCTTTACCACCACCACCAGCACCTTTAATTTCTATATTGTTTTTGTTATCAACATTCATTGTTTCACGTGTTCCATTTTTATTATTCTTTATAATTGTTTGTGTTCTTTAAATTAGTTATATGAAATATTAAAGCTGTTCTGAATCCAAACCGCTTGATACAACAATCGATCCTGTCTTTACCTCACCTATAATTAAAGGAATTGCTATACCTTCCCCTGCCCGATTTACGGGGCCATCAAATAGATAACTTGCTCTTTGATCAGGTTTTTGCTGGGATTCATAATCAGAGTTCGATTGAGGTGCTAGTGATTGCGCTACACCTGTCAGCATTAACGATGTACCCACTACTGCGACTGTTGTTGCTGATAGCGCTGATATGCCTGCAATGCCCGCCCCAGGCACAAAGAAAGACGCACCGATTAACGCAGCCCCAGCTATGATTTTGCCTGTGTTACCGCCCGCACCTGACGCGCTAGGGATGATATGCAGTTCTTTATTTTCAATATTCAGTGATAGTGATTCTTCATCTAGTTCACGATTACTTTTTAAATCACCCCAGACAAGGCGTACATCTGACTTAAACATTTCATCATTAAAATTTTCTAATTGAACTGATAAAGCGCGTATGCATTCACGTGCATCAGTTGCATTCAATTCGTAAGATTCACCAAATTTCTTTTTAAGCTTTCCATATAATTTAACATTTATCATATTTATAACATTCCCTCTTATTGTTAGTATTTAGGAATTTATTATAGAGCGAACATAAGAAAAGCCCCTTTAGGGGCTTTTCTGTAAATGTTTTCAATGAATGAAATGTATTATTTGAACATTGATTTATGTCTATAAAAATGTGTGATGAAATTCCTATATCTAAAAATAGGTTCTTGCGTTGATATGCGTGTAGAGTCAACAGCTTTAGAACTTGTTATGTGATGTAAGATTAGATCATTGCCGACATAGATAGCACCATGATTTGGCACATCAGAACGGATTTGCATGAATATCATATCGCCAACTTGTGGCTCTTCAACTCTTATAAAACCTTCATCAAGTACATTCGATGAATATAAATCTTGTCCATTATTCCACCATTCCCACGAACGCGGGAACTCATTTAATTCAATATTAAGTTCTGATGCGTAATAGTCTTTTATCAATGAATAACAATCTTGAATTCCATGAATAAAACCACGTCCGATTAATGGCGCTTTCTCAATACCACCACCCCAATAATTAATATTCGATGCATTAAAACCATCTGTTGCACATATACCATAAGTTACATCAACAGACATTTGAGAATGCATATCCGCTTCACTGGGGCATGCTTCAAAATCGGGATGACTATGTATTACAGCTAACAGATTTTCAGACAATGCTTGTTGCATATCACTTGATGAAACACGAAACTCTTTAGTCGTGTCATCAGCAATATTAGTAACTTTATATAGTTCCTTATCTTCAGTTAACAAGAAAATAATTTCATTGGGATATGCTTTAATCGACTCATCTTGAACGTATTGTGTTTGTTCATTTGTTAACATATTAGAATCTACCTGCGCCGGGAAAGCCACCGAAAGGCAGAGGACTATCACCATATCTTAGCTTGCAGCCCTTCAAATCTTTTGAGCATGCGTCTTTATCTGCTGTTGTTGCTGTGCCATTCCTATCAAAATAGTTAGAACCACTATACGGGCATGTAGCATTCACGTAATTGAATTGATTTGTCTCAGCATTCCAAACTCGATAAGAAAACATACACGTACCTTTTATTATTTGTCTGCCAGGGATTTGCTTACCCCTCATATCGATTTTGCTAGCTAGTGTAAATGTTACAGATTCTTTTGTTTTAGCTGACATACGTGCAATGTAGAATTCATCAACAACTAAAGTGGCAGTGGGTTGTGGATCTGAGCCATCATCTAAAAATTTTCTATATGTCTTGATACGTCTAACATCACAATTTTCTAAGTTATTAGCGCTTAATAGTTGCGCAGTGAATGCTAAATCAAGTACGGATGCTGTTAAAGTTGGTTGTGGTGCTTGCCCCCTGCCCGTATATTCAAACCCTGATGCTGTTATTGGATATGGAAAATATTCATAACCATTAAACATTAAAGTTTCATTGCTACTACTTTGAAAGCGCAATACACCGCCGCCGTAGAAGGTTGCATCTATTTCGTATAGTGTTATCAAAGTGTCGTGATATAGTTTTTGTGATTCAGTTGCAATTAATTCACTCATGCGAAACACTCTCTTAATTGCATAGCAATTGTGTTTCTGCCTTTTTCAACAACAGTTTTTGAGAATGATTCACACGTATATAATTTTGTTTCGTTGATATAGAAAGTAAAATAAAACGGCTTAGCGTTACTGTGTTCTTTTATGAAATTTAATACCAACAACATATCTGCATCTGTTAGTAAGCTTAACGTTACATCAATTGTTTCACGTACCGAATTAATTCCATTTTCAGAACGTTGCTCATATCCATCACCAAAATTTACGATATTAGTATTGAAATTAAATTGTAATTGCGCACCCACATCGACATCAGCACGACTTAAAATCGGAAATGTTTCATACATATTATTATTATTCCTTTATTCTTATTGTTATTTATCTTATTAGTAAACATAGAAAAGCCCCTTAAGGGGCTTTTTCGACAATGTTAAAATGATTGAACTAAGATGATTAAGCTAAGATACCGCCGTTCAATTTTTCTTGAATTAACATTGATTTGAAACGCGCTTGTTCGTTTTTCATTACTGCTTCTAACTCAGCACGTGTAACACTACTACCCGCACCAACAGTGATGTTCGGTGCAAAGACAATCGATGAATTATTCGTATTATTATTTTGAATATTATCTAATGTCTTATCTAATTTTGCTGATGTGTTAGCAGTTGTTACACGTTCACCTTTTTGTAGTAACCATGTTCCTTCCCTTGGTATTGAATCGATACCATCATGAGCCATCCCCATTATTGTAGTAGCGCCAATTGCTGCTACTGATGCATACCCACTAGCGCGTACAATCGTAGACATTGGAATACCAGCGATCCCGCCACCTTGTGCTAATGCTAGCGTTGCGGCTTGCTCTGTATTCACTATTGCTTGCGCCATTGATGCCGCTTTGCTGATCAAGAACATCGCTTTATAAGCAGCACTTGATTCATGTCCCAGCGTTGATAAGATACCTGCTGTGCTGTCTGCTAGATTACTCATAACGCTCAATTGAGCATTTTTACTTGCTACAGCTACATCATTAGTTCTATCTGAATACTCTTGTTCTAGCGCTGCTTTTCTTTCAAAATAATCAACATCTGACAACAGCTTTGCATCATTCATATCTTCAAGTGCATTTAGCTCATCAGTACGCCATTTGTTTAAATCTTCTTCATATTTCAAAATATTTGAAACGTCAGAACTAACACCACCGAATTCAGCAGATATAGATAATGTCGGTGCATCAGTACCTTTCACCGCCTCTGCTTGCTCTTTCTTAAGACGTGCTAGTAAATCAAAATATTTTTCAATTGATATTTTATTCTGCATCATTGCTGTTTGTAGCAGCATTTCATCTGATTTCAAATCTCTAAATTTCTTGCTAAGCGGATCTAGTCGATCTGTTAATGATTGAATTGAATTATTAAAATCATCAATCTTTTTCTGTGCATCAAGTAGCTCTTTCGATGATTCTTTAGCTGCTTTTGCTGCCGCCTTAGCTGCCGCCTCAGCCGCTTTAGCTGCTGCCTCTTGATCCTTCTTGTTCAACCCACGATTACCACTACCCCTGGCAGTGGTAGGCTCAACTTTAATAGCATTAGCAACTTCACGTGCTTTTGCAATGTATTCATCAAGTCGCTCGGAAGGCGGTGCTGCTGTTGATAATTCTTCTAATTCATTGCGAGCGGATTTAAGTGAATCTTCTAAAATTTGCAATTGATCTCGCATCACATATGCAAAATCGGGTTGCTCTGCAAAATCAATATCAATGCCCGGAACTTGATTCATTTTCTCAATTAGAAAATTTAACGCATTAACTGGCCCTTCTATAATTGCTACAGTTGCTGATGCCATCGATCTTGCAACACTAATTGCAAATTCACGTGTACTAACGCCCGCTGTTTGTATGCTTGTATCTATATCCCAGAACGCATCTAAGAATGTGCCTAGAAATTTAATTGATGTGTCAACAGTTGAGCGAACAGCATCTTGTATATCACCGACATTATGAACTACATCCATCAAATTCCCGCTAAGAGCTACAACAATCGGTGCTAGTTCAAGTGCAAATGCATTGCCCACGCTGCCAGCAATTGCGCGTGCTTTATCAAGTTCTATTGCTACTGCTGAAAGCTTTGCTACATCAAGCGCTGACAGTACAACACCTAGATTTTCAGCTTCATCACCCATTTCTTTGATACGTTCACCGCCATTTTTTAAAAGCGGTATTAAAGCCGTTGTATCACTTGCCATTGCTTCAAGATAAAACGTCATATCTTCTTGCGATAAGTTAGCTTTTTCTAAACTGTCATAGTAAAGCTGTAAGGCGTCAGGGCCTGAGAGGCGCTGAAACTCATCAGCAGTAACACCAATTTTAGGCGCTATATTTTCAAAGAAGTCCGCCATTGGGCCGCCGCCAGTTGCAACAAAATCCCCTACGCGATCATTCACATCTTTAAGAATGTCAGCTAGTTTGTCTTGTTCTATACCGACATCACGACTTGCATAAGCAATTTTTTGAAATTCTTCTACTGTCGCATTAGCAACCGCCGCTTGATTTCTAAGTTCTCTTGCGCTTTCTGCTGCACGATCTGTGAATGCAACAATACCAACTGCTGCCGCTGCGATAGATGCAGCAACAACAACAGCCCACTTTTGAACTGTTTTTAATGATTGAGATAATCCCTCACCTCTTTCCGCTGCGTCATCATAATCATCATTCAAACCTTGAATCGATTTTCTTTGTTGTTCTAATTTCTTTGTTAAATCGTCGTACTGTTGTTGATCGATTGTGCCGTTTGCTTGCGCTTTATTAAGTACTTCTTGTTGCCTTTCTAATTCTTTTAATTTACCGACCACTGGGTCTATTTTTGTAATTACACGTTCTAACTCTTTATTTTGTCTCTTTGTTTCTTCTTCAAATCTTTTTGTAGAACGTTCAGCGCGATCCATTCCCGCCGTCCATTGCGAATCATTTGCAACTAAATCGACTGTTAGTGTGCCTAAACTTTTCATTGACATTAAGTGAATTCCATTATTATTATTTTTATTAATTCTTATTGTATTTATCGAATGAAATTCCTATTTATCAATTTAAATATTTCAAACTACACACATGAAAAAGCCCCTCAGCGGGGCTTTTTCTATTCACTTAAAAGTCTATTCACTTATTTCAATAATCACTTGATATCATTATTTAGCATTTTCATCATTTCAATAATCTCTTCTTCAGTCGCTGGACGTTCATCATCTTTTGTTCTTTTGATGAATAATTCTAAATCTTCAATTGTTAGTTTCTTATCACCTGCAATTTTTACTGTTGCAAATGTTAAATGTTTTATGTATTCACAAATCTTAGATGATGTATCCAGTGGCCCGAATTCATTTCTATACACACACCACTGATGAAATTCACGTAATGACATATTTGCTTTTGCATCTTCTATCGTATTACCACCGATTCCATTTAAAACTAATTCGTGCCATATTTGTTCATTACTTACTTTTTTTTCAAGTCTTTCTCTTCTTCATCTTGATCTACAACTTTATTGCCTTGAATTTCATGAATTGCATCAACGATTGCTGCTAGTTCATCTATAGAAAATGCATCACGAATTACAGTAACATCAATAGTTACTAAGTCGTCTGTATCGCTTTTTACTTTAACTGATCGATGAATCATGTTTACTAACATTGCTATAATGTAAGATGGGTCATTAGTTTCTAAATGTTTAGGTAAGCTATCATTGATAAATTCATTATCCGAAACTGTAAGTTTGCGTTTTACAAATAGCTCATATTCATCATCACGAATTTTTACTATAGTTTTTTCGTAAGAATCTTTGTTGTTAAAAAGTGCGGATAAGTTCATCATATTAATTTCTCCAAATTATTTTTGTTATTGCTTATTGCTTTCAAAGTTATTTATACTTTTTGAGAAATTAATATTTTATTCATTGCAAAAAGAAAGCCCCTTAAGGGGCTTTCTATATGATCAACTAATTGTTGCTTTTATTATCGCTTAGGTTTTATAAATGAATTCGTAAGCGCTTTCCATTTGTACAGTGATGCTACATTCAACTACGCTATCAACAGCAAACTCAAGTGGAAAGTCAGTGATGAAACCGCTGAACTTAGCGAATGAACGAGATTCAGGTAATGTAAGCACACTACCCGCTAAGGTGGGAACATTTTCTAAATCTGGGTCATCAGTCAAACCAACATAAAAATCAACAACTTTTGCAGTTTTATAAAGTTGATAAAGTGCTTTTTGTTCAACAGAACCAGTATCTAAATAAATTGTAAATGATGCGGCTGTAGGCGTGATGGCGCCAGGGATTACAGTTACTGATTCATCTTGTAGGTTTTGAATATTACTAGTTGCGCGAGAACCACCCACCCCACTTATTGCACTAGATTTCACGTTATGAATTTCATCTGCATCTACATCATGAACATGTAGAGTTGTACCGGTGGTACGTAAATAATTTGCCATTCTTTTCTTTCCTTATTATTATTTTATAATTGTTATTATTTTCTTTTTAGTAAATCGATTCACTATTAAAACGTATTTCTTGTAGTTAACAATTAATAGCTAAATGTATTTATAGTTTTTAAATTGCTATTTATGTAAAATCCACAGCTTGAATAAAATGGATTTCAATGGCATAGCGATAAACTAGCGCTGTGTTATCAAAATCTTCTAATCGAAATTCCACTTTAGCAATATCTTTAAATGTCTTTCTTAATTGTTTTGCAATAGATGTAACATCAGAATGTTTCTTTGCAAATATATCAACTTGTACTCTTACTTGATCTGCAACATCATCAGCATTGATAAGTGAGTAAGTAGTAACAGAAATAGTTTGATATTTGATGTATGGGTATTCTGTATTTTGTGGTGCTAAAATTGGAAATATTTTTAAGTCGTTATTTGAATCATTTAACAACAATTGTATTTCATTTGATTGACTGCATATATAGTAAAAATCTGTAATCATTTTATTGTTTTTAATTTAACCTTCTGTTAATACCTGCTCTTAATTCGTTCATAAATGTTTGAAAAACTTGCTGATGATTGTTATCAATCGCTGGCCTCAAAAATGGCTGTGCTGCTGAATGTTCAGTGCCGAATTCGACATAACGCCAATAGCTTGTAATTCCCTTTTCTTTGTCACCGCGACGATATCTTGCACCGCCCAATACACCGACTTTAATTGTTAAATCACCTGACACGCGGGAATAGCTCGTTTTGATAGCTATATTTTCTGCTATCGATGCTGCGGTATCTGAGTTATCAAAAGATGATGCTGTTCGTGCTGCGTCATCAGCAACGATTTTCATTGCTTTACGTCCTGCTGTTCGTGTCGCCGTTACGATCTGTGATTCTTTTAGCTCTGATAAGCGCTTCAATACGTCAACTGTGCCGTTTAGATTTCCATTATTATTATTGTTACTCACCTATTACGCCCTCTGAAACGGGCATTGTGAGCCACTTTAAGCCGTTATCGTTGTCGGGTATTACGCCGTGAATATCATAATATTTGTTTTTATGAACAATGCGCATTGATGAATCAATGCTGTCTGTTCTGTATCGAATTTCTATACGTGCTGTTATTTGTGTTTGTAATGCGCTTGCAGCCATTCTTTCAGTAGCACTGAGAAAATGAACGTTAGCTCTTATGTCTTTAAGATGATCAATCCAGCTAGTTGTGACCTCGCCTGTTCGCGGATCTTTCACTGTGGTTTTTTTCTGTATAGTGATGACATGCATATATTTTGCAGCATTGTTATTATTAGACAACAGTTGGACTCCTTAAATTTGAAATAAGTGATGTAACTGCTTGAGGTAAACCCCTAGAATTTTTATTATTCAAATCCGTTTCATCACGGTTTCGATAAAGAATTGCAGAATATACAGCTATTGCTGCTATGAAATTGGGTTTAACAATTGTTTCTTCGTCGTCTTGATACACTGATTCAGTTACATAATTTTCTAAAATTTGTTCAGCAGCGCATGCATGTAAAGTGATAATCATATCGTCTAAATTATGATCAACAATTATGTGATGCTTTAACTGTTCTAACGTAATATATTTTAATTCCATTTTTATTTTCTCCCACTTTTCACAGCTAATTGCCAGTGTTCTGATTGCCCAGGCTTTTCAGTTGTTATTTGTTTGCAATGCCACAAAGCCCCTTGATGGGTCACTGTATCGCCTTTATGATATTCTTCGTTTTCTATATGGACGCCTTGATATATTTGTGCTGGAATTTCAAATGTTTTCACTTGATCATTTACAGTAACTGATAAAGTACGTTCACCATCAAATTCAAAATTAATGTCTGGCATTGTCTGGGTATCTAGTAACAGCTTATTGATAATGTCTGTTATTTGAGATTCATCAATTTCAAATACTGATTCAGTGCTTTCAAGCTCATCAACTTTTAATTTTAGCTCATTGATAACAGCAGCTTGAGATTCTATAGTTTTAACCAGCAGTTCTTTATCTGTACTTATTGTCTTGTCAATATACGAACGTAAGCCGTTCATTAACTTTTCTACATCAAATTTCATATTATTGTTCTCTCAAAAAAGACAGCATATAATCCGTTACGTCTTCATCATCATTAAAATTCTTATTAATACTGTTTGTTTCAGTTGTACTATGTGTAAGTGTCTTAGTAGCAAATGCATCTTCTTGCTGATCCCGCTTGTTAAGCGCTGATAAACTGTAATTCTGTTGCTGTAAATACGGCGTATCACCACCGTCAACGGGTTTCAAATTTAAGCGTGCACGGGCTTCGTTAGGGGCCATAATGCCGCTGCTTGTAGCAGTTGTAAGCGTTGTGACTTTACTTTGCATATCCATTCGTAACAGTGCATCAAGATCAAACGACACTGATAGATTTGAATTTGATGTCTTACCGATACCTAACCCTTCACTTAATGACAATTCAATACTTTCTAAAAGCGTCTGTAGCGTCTGTGAATAGTAAGATTGACTCATCGACTCTACATTATTGACAGTTGGGAATGCACCAACACCAACTAAGAATGGGGCTATATGAAACACACGACAAATACTAGATGCTGACATTGCGAACTGTTCAACTAGTTGTGCATCAAGTGCAGACATTCCCGAATTTGATAAATCTGTGTACTTCACATCATCACCAAACACAGCTAATTGACCACTTCCACCGCCGCTGAATTTAGTGCGCCATGCCTCTTCGACTTTCTTAGCTTTTTCTTCATCTAAATTTTCAACAACTAAAATACCGCCTGGACGTGCATTATTTTTGAAAAAGGCATCAGCGAATTGTTGTATTCTCACGTTCTGCGTTGCTGCTAACATACATGCAGCGATTGGGCTTACGCCTAAAAGGGGATGATTTAAGCAATTAAAGCGGTCGTGTATGATGTAACGCGAAGGAATTATTACAGTGCTTTTATCTTCAGATTCTTCAATGATATTACTCAAATCAACAAGATTACGTGCAGTATCAACGCGATACTTATAGAAAATTTCACCATTGGGGGTTACTGCTACTGTTACTCTATCTGAATCTAATACATATAAAGACTTAACAGTATTACCCACATAGTTTTTAAGTACGTATGTGTTACCCGTTTTTAGCTTTGCCATCGCCCAATTTGCTAAAAATTGTTGAATATTTTGAAATTCGTTGGGCTTATTAAGAACTTTGTTATAATCGTTATTCGCATTAACAACTGATTGAATGCCTGCATCATTTTCTATTAAATTAAGTGGCAGTTTAGAAATGTCATTAGTTATCATTGTGATACAACTGAACAAGACATCAGACAAAACGATATCATCATATGAAATATTCTTTGTGCTGTTAGTACTAAGCACCCGATCAAACATATTGCTATTATTTGAAACACTAGTACTTGTCACATCAGTAGCGAACATTTTCTTTATTCTTTTAAACATTTATTATAATTCCTTTATTATTATTTTTATTTTGAATCGCTATCTGAATTTGTTTTTTTAGTTGTACGTTTAGTTTTTGGTTTTGTGTCAGGTTCTTTTACATCTTCATTATTTGTTTCTTTATATTCGTCATTGATGTAATTATTAAATTTCATAATTGCAATGTGTTGCTTATTGTTCACATTTACAATATCACCTTTCTTACCCATATGAGGCGCATCTTTAAGTAGTTTAAATTTCATTATCATTATTCCTGTATTATTGTTATTTATGCTTTTTAATTCCTTTATTTATAAATTTCAGATATAAAAATGCCCAGCCTTAAGGCTGGGCAAATGTTATTACTTACTTATTATTATTTTTGTTATTACTATTATGCAGGAATATAAGTTAGATCAATATAAGCTGCTGCTGTAGCGCGTGCTTTCTTCCAGCGAATGTAACGTTCTGCGCGAATTAGCACTAAGTTATTTTCCCATGCGCTTACTAGATCCCCAGCGGTATTAGTATAAGATGCTGAATCATTAACGCTAAGATCAACACCGCCCTCATCTGCAACTAAGATATCACTAGGACGCATCAGAACAACTTTAGTTTGAAGTGTAGCTGAGTTACTAGTAACTACAGGCAGACCAAATAGAGTACGTTGATTATTAATAAGTCCTTGCATGCCCTCATATACAGGACGGCCCATGGCGTCTTTCATCATTCCCAAATTAATTGCAGAAATTTCAGACATTACAAAGTAACAACCCTCGAAACCGCCATATTCTGAGAATGTCGCAATTATAGTGCTTGCTGCTTTATCGATTGCATCTACAAAACTTAATGTATTATCTAGCGGAATTGCAGTTACACCGTTCAAAAGTGATGCAGGTACATCAGCGGTTTCAGCTTGAGTAGCATCAAATAGAGTATCATCGATGCGGCTAGCGATTTCTTTAACAAGATCGTCACGAACTAAAAGTTCAGCAGATGGTGTAGAGAAACGCGCTAGTTCTTGTGAAATAGGTACAATAGCAGCAATCTTAGCAAAGCCTAACGATACAGAACTAAGAGACATTCCAGTTTTAGGTTTTACTTGACCTTCACCAACCCAGTTTGCATTAGTGCCGCTGTTAGCAACGGAAATTTTGGTATTAAAGGGTACGTTGCGAAAACCTTGAATCTTGCCAAAAACGGTAGCTGGGCGAAGCAATTCAACAAATTCATCAACAAGATGAGTATCATTAACGAGTGGCCCACCCCATACTTCACTATCAGTCATACCTACAGCTTTAGCTTTGAAATATTCAGCTACAGCGGGAGTATTTTCGAATTTTTTAGCGATCTCAGCAGCAAGTTGGGGATTGCCTTTTGTCGCAGCCATTAAGCCAGCGATACGTGCAAAGCCGACGCCTTGTTCTGCATCTTTATGCTTTTTGATATTAAAGGAAGATGGTGCATATGATTTAGTGGTTTCAACTACATCACTAGCATTCTCTGCGCTCATCTTTTCTAAGTCTTGAATACGCTTTAGCTGAGCGTCTAGAGACTTAACTTCAGTTTCTAGAGTCTCATACTGTGCAGTCTGTGCTTCATCTAGAGTTGCATCTTCACTAGTTAAAAGAGTTTCCATTGATTTAACTTTGTCAGCACGCGCAGCTTTAATGTTTTTAATTTGTTCTGCAAATTTCATGTTATTATTTTCCTTATTGTTATTATAATTAACTTTTATATATTTAGTCTTTTCAAAATCATGAAGCTGACGCGCTTCTTCTTTTTCAATTTCTTTATTTTCAATTACTGTTTGTTCTTGTACTTCAATTACGTCTACATTATTATTATCTAATGCAGTAGTTAAATCTTTTTGATTAGCTGACGCGCTATCGTAAGATTTAATAATTTCTATAGTTGCTGCTGAATTGCAGGGGATAGTGACTAGCGATAATTCAAATACTTCAGTTGACGTATATAAGATGCCGCCATGTTCTATATTTTTCATCTCACCAGTGGGTCTAAAACCGATGCTTACACCTCTCACCAGTCCCGCTTTAACTGATTGCCAAGCCTCATCACAGCGGTCTTTAAGCGTTCCTTTTTCTTCAATATTCGCTATACGTGCAACAAACTTGATTCCTTCATCAGTTGGATTCTCAAAATAAACAGTGCCAACCGGCTTTTCATGATCATGATGAAATAGAAGAGGTAACGGATTTTGAAAAGTAACACCGTTACTATCAATTACATCAAAAACCCTGTCAGGGGATGGAGTTGTAGCTATACCGCTTATTACTCGTTCATCTGTTTCAGAATCGATGTATTTCTTATTAACTGTAAGAATTGAATATGCTTTATTTGCCATTTTTATTATTATTCTCTTTAATTCTATTTATACTTTTAATTCATATAAAGTTATTTATACTTTTAAAAAAAGAAAAACTGTCCATTAGCTTTCTTTGATGTGTGTTTATTATCTGCACATCCCCGCGACATTGCAGCGGCAACTATTCCATCTATTCGATGGGTAGCTTTATTCTTATTGAATATTCTGTTGTCTTGTCGATCTGCTTCTATCACTGCCCCACTTACACACCAGCGAGTAGCGGGATTCTTTTGAAATGTAATTGATTGATCGAGAATATCTTTTTCAATTAAATCAATACTATGAGGCATCCAGAGGCCGTTTTGGCTTTTACCATAGCCCTGGCCATGACTAATTAATTCAATATCAACAGCGAACTCATCAAGGAAAGGGGTTAGATGTGAAATGCGGTAAGGGTCAAATGCTATTGCTTTTATTTCAAATAACTGTTGTAACTCTGCAAGACGTATCGCAATGTCTCTATAATCGACGCTCTGACCGCTGGGGGCATGCATAAAGTTTTGTGTTACCCACGCCGCATAGGGTACGTGATCCCTACGTGAGCGCTCTTCTAATGTGTCGCCAGGTGTCCAATACTCAATGATGACTTTTTGGATTTCAGGAAAATATAAAGCAAGCGCTGTTAAATCTTTTGTCCCTGACAAATCCAAACCGCCATAACATTCTAATCCCTGTAATTCATCATAATTAAAATCACTCCATACCTTCTCGAATACATCGCTAGTAATCCAAGGGTCTATAGCGTCTACCCACTCACAGAAATTAAGTCTTCGTACAATAGATTCTTTTGAAGGCATACCGCGTGCGCTATCGACTTGCTCTTTTAAATAGTCATACTTTATTGTATGACCTAAACTTGGATTAGCTTTACCCCAACACGACTCATCTTTGAACGGGTCATCACCTTTGTCCAAGGAACATATATAAGTGAAAAACGTGTCATCATTTATTACTTGTGCAGCAATTTTTTTACAATGATCGTGATATTCATAACACACTGATGATCTATCGTGACCGCTGTTTGTAATCATGAAAATTAAAGGTTGTTCACGGCCTTTCGTGCCTGCTATCATCATCTCTATTAAGTCTGAACTTTTGTGTTCATGTAGCTCATCGATCAATGCAATGTGTGGTCGTGGCCCTGATTGCCCACCTTCCGATGAAATGGGCTTAAAGAATCCGCCGTTGAACGACATATTCCATACTGGATTTTTACCACTTAGATGAATTGCAGAACTTAAAGACGGTGACTGCTGCACCATTTTAGTAGCGTCGCGAAATAAGATCTGGGCTTGATCTTTCTTAGACGCTGCTGCATAAATCTCTGCCGATCCCTCACGATCTGCAATCAATCCATAAAGTCCAATACCAGCAGCTAGCGGGCTTTTACCGCTACCCTTTCCGCTTTCTATATACGCCTTTTTAAAGCGTCTCTTATCATTGTTTGTACGTAACCACCCGAATAAATTTCCAATAATAAAGCACTGCCAATCAAGCAATTTGAAAGGTTTATTTTCGAATTCACCGCCGTTTAATTTCAAAACATTTTCAAAGAATCTAAACACTCTTTCTGCTGACTCTTCATCGAAATAGAAACCGAGTTCATTTGCTTTTAATAAGTCATCTAGATGGCGAGTACATGCATTCCTTATGTCAGGTCCAGCTATGATTTCTTTTTTGACTACAGCTAAAGCGTAAGCATGAGTTCGATGATTATTCTTGCCCAACAATTTCAGATTATTTTCTATTTTTGTTATTTGTGTTTTATTCATTATTATTATAAGAACTCGTCTAGCGGGTCTTCATCTCCTTTTGCGCTACCATCGGTGTTAAATTTCGAACGGGAGGATGGTGTTAATCCGAACTCTACAAGCCAAGCGCGCAAGCGCTTGTCTGCGTCCGACAATTCAGCTACAGCAGGATTTCTTTTAATAAGTGTTGATCCTGTGCGATCTGTACTGATAAACGTGCGTCCATTAATTGCTATTTCTTCGCGTAGTTCTCTGATGTCTGCGTAGACTTCACACAAAGATTCAAGCGCTATTTCGTCTGTGATCTGCACTACTTTAGTGTGCGAATAATGCTCAACAATGCGAAGCCAAGCCTCTTTAGCTCTCTCTGAAAGATGTGATGGGGGTTCAAAATTTTGAATTACATCGCTTTCGATTTCATTTTCGTTAAGTGGTCTACCGCCTGGATTTCCAGCAGCACGTTTAACATCAGTGGGTTTCGGTCTTCGTCCCGCCATATTTTCTAATCTCCTAATTATTAGTATTTATAGAAATTAGAAATTAAGGTGGTGGCTAAGAATGAGCTTAAAGGTGGGTAACTTTGGAAGATCTTAAAAATTGCTATAACTTGTTGATAACATTAACTAATTTCTTAAAAGGTGCTGCCAAATTAGGTTTAGATTTCGCTTTTATGCAAACGAATGAGGATGTGGGATGTTCGCTTGCGTTCGATACACAGAAACAACATATCCCCCCACTTTTATAGACAATCGACACATTTATAAATTAAAATTATTATACAGGATGCAAATGATAATGTTTGTTATAACAATGATGCAAAGCTAAAAGCCGCGCGGTCTGTATCAAATTTAATAGCATCCGTTTTGTACGTGCGCTCTATAGTAGAGCTATCATCTAATGTCATTGTGATCTTAACTGCATCAACATAAACATCACTAAAAGTTTCAGCATCAAATGATTTAATCTTAGTCTTGATAATGCTCATGCTTTGAATATCCATTTTATTTGTTGTAGTGATGATCTAGACTAAGCGGGTTACCGTCGATGTCACAGCCGATAGCATTCACGCCCTGTTTTTCTAGTCGTTGCTTGTAGCTGTCATGATGAAACTTACATAGTGATTGTAAATTGTCAGGATCATACATTAATTCTAAATTACCCTTGTGAGGTATCACGTGATCAACGACTGTTGCTTGTGTGTATCTCTCATCGAATAGAATACAGTAAGCGCAAAGGGGTTCTTTGTTTAATTGTTGTAGTCTGAGTTTCCTCCAGCGGCTACAGTTATACAACTTACCGTATCTCTCCCTTGCTGTATCATTTCCTATATTCTTGTTATTACTTGTCATATATTATTATTGTCTCTAAAAGTTTATTTCCTTTACTGATGTTATTAAAAGCGGGTATTACTTGTAGATTCCAAGGTACATGTAGACCTGATACGTTTTCACCATTAATAGGAACTATATGATCAACATGATGTTTAATACCTGTTTCTTTAGTAAGTTGAGTAGATTCTTCATAGTACCTTAACATCTGATCATTCCAGTTTTTGTTTAGATTGCGTTCCCGCAACTCACAATTACTTCTATGTAGATTAAATTGAGCACGATTATTCTTTTGATATTCCTTTATCTTTTCAGCGTGTCTATGTCTATATTTCTTTTTGCCTATTTTAATTTTTTCAACGTTATCGATTCTGTATTTCTTTATCTTATCAGCCTTATCTATTTTGTATTGTTTATCTAATATATCTCTACATGCAATACAATCCGCTTGTTGTGTTCTGCGTTCTGATAAATGACCGCGCTTACATTTCTTACCGGTATAATAACGTTTCAATCCTTGCGCCTTAGCTTCTGCTCTTGTAATTATCTTATTCATGTTAAATGTTTTCCGTTGTTATGTAGTTATGAGAACATCAAATCTTATTTTGTAAAGCTTCAAAATTACTTATAGTCATCTTCTTTATCTCTCATTAATTTTTGTAAAATAATCTCTGCTAATTCATATTCACCGGATTCCATTAGCTCATTATATAAGCCGCTGTTCATTGCTTAATATCTTCCAAAAACAATGCACGTTCATCAGTACGTCTGTTCACTAATCCTTGAATTCTCTGACCACCTGCATGAACCCACTTTAGAAATTCATTAGCTGCTGTTTGATAATCCGATTGATTTAATTTCTTTAGTAGTGTCGATGTTTTAAATGCGTGACTACCCACATTATATGTAAATGAGACTAATGCATTATATTGTGATTGAGATAGATAAACTTTAACTGATTCATTTACTGCATTCTCGAATGTTTCTAAATCCTGAATCATTTGATTGATTGCTTGATGTTCTGTTACTACATCATCAGATTTAACGTGTCTGTCATGAATTCGTGTAGAGCCATACCCAATCGTCCAAATTCCAGCAGAATCTTTATATGCAGTTGTACTAAAACCTTCATGTTGCTTGATGAAATTAATTCCTGCTTCATCTATTTTTCTTTTAAATTCTATTTCGTTATACATTATTATCTGCACCTTGTTGATGCAGATATTTATTCTTTTTAAACTTTCAACACAGTACCATCCATTAATTTTATTTCTTTTGATTTTACTTCATCTTCATTATCTTGATTCGTAAGCATGACGTTCTGTTCATCAATCAATCTTACTAATTCATCGATGGCTCTTGTTTGATCTTTGATTACAATTGTTAGTTCTGTTTGTGCTGCAACTAACTGTGCAAGTAATTCGCTATTGTCTACCATTATTGTTATCTCCTATTTCTTTCTTTATTTATGTTTATTCTTTTTATATTTGTTTTGATGTAGAGATAGATAGACACATGCGAGAATGGGGATATGAATCGATTTAAAAGGTTTTAGCTATTTACTGGTATGTTGGTATGGGTAGAGAACTTAGGGGCTTAAATCGTATGATATTGATTGATGTGGGGCTTGAATGGGTATTTGATTGATACATCTATGTACAGTAGTTCTATACGGCTCTATACATCGTTTTAAAGCGTTTTAGTGTTACCCCTAATGCTACTATTACTTTTGGATTTAAATGGCTTACATCTAATCATAGACAGTCATTGTAATGCTTATAGCTTTTATTTTCTAAATTGATGTGCATCACTAAATTACAGACAAAAAGAATCCCGCTTAAGCGGGATTCAATTATATCTAAATTAACAATAAAAAGAATTAGTTTTGAATTTCAATCACTACTCACTATGTGTATTCACTAATCGGAGAACCCAGGTTTATAACAATGATTGATACCCCTTTAAAATATCAATCACTAAATTACTTTACTACAAATTCTATATCTGTCTATCTATTTATAAATCTTAAATCACTTATCGAATGATTCATTTAGTGAACGTTGATGCTCATCAATTAGCGCTTGAGCATGATCTATATCTTTCTTTATCAAATCTTGAAGATTCCACTTTGAAATTGTTTCAGCTTCGCGGGATGCATTACGTTCAATAATATTTATACTTTCTTTCATTTGCTGCTGTGACTCATTCAATACTTTAATATTTTCGATATAATCTTGAAAATCTTTTTCAATTCGATTGTAACGAATTTCCTGCTGTTTAATTATCTGTTCCTGATGTTCTTGTTGCTGTTCACGTATGTCATCACGAAATGAATTGATTCTAAATTCTTGGATTGCTATAGCAGAAACTAGAGCAATGACACCCATCCACTTGTAACTGCCTAATATATTTTTAATCATTTACCAATTCTTCTATTATCTTATTAGATTTTATTTTGTTATCTTTCTCGGTGACTACTCTTAAATTCCAGTGGACATGTAAGCCACTTACCTTCTCGCCGTTCAAGGGTACTATATGGTCAACGTTATGTTGGATTCCTGTCTCTTGCGTCAGTCTGTTTGACTCTTCATAATATTTCAGTATATTTTCATTATATCGACCGCCTAAAGTACGTTCTTTAAGTTGAAAGTTTTTAGAATGGAAGTTGAACTTAGCTGCATTTTCTTTTTGATAATCTTTCATATTTCCTTTAATTCTATCTACATTGTCTCGATAATATTCTTTGGCATACTTCTTAGCTTTCTCTGCATTGTCTCGACGATAATCTTTAATTTTCCCTGCATTGTCTCGACGATAATCATTCCAACGTTCTTTATCACACTCTACGCAACTCCGGTTATTAACAAGTCTTTCAGCTACATGACCTCGTTTACAGGGCTTACCAGTATAATACCTTTTCAACCCCTGTGCTTTAGCTTCTTTCTTCGTAATAATATTATTCATCGTCCAATGCTCTCCTTTGTTATATTTATAATATGAGAACACCGATTTATGATTTGTCTAGTCTTCAACTTTCTTTTTAAATTGTCTCATCATCCTTTTCAGTTTCAATATCCGCCTGTTTCTCTTTGGCCTTTTGCTCTTCTATCTTTTTAAGTTGTGCTTTGTTAACGCGCTCAGCTTCTTGTTGCTTGTGTAAATTGTCCACCTCTTCAAACGCTTTCTGTAATTTTTCAGGTAAAATAGTTTTAATCAGGCTCTTAATATAGGAAACAACTGAATCGGTGCCGTGAAGAGCTACGGAGATACCCACGATGGTGGCAAAATTTGGATCAATCGATAAAAGTAATGCAATAGGTTCTGATGATGCAACAAGGATCAATGTTAACGCTGATTGCCTACCCATTTCTACGTAAGTGGGTCGGGGGGGTGGTGGTTGCTTTAGCAGTATCAAGATGCGGACTAAGGCCGCAATAAGTGCAGCGATGAAATAGGGCTGAGATATATTTGCAAGTAGTAGTAGCTCGAACATTATGTGGTTTCTTCTTATTATAGTTATTATTATATGTCTTACACGTAATTACCTGTTTCGGTTTTGTGATGCGACTGAATTGTGGGGTTTAGATCTTATATGTATTTATGTAAATCTATATGCCTTGTCTCATTATGTCTTATTTGAACAAGTCACATTAAAGCGAAAATTCATCGATCTGAGTGGCTTTAGACGGAATTGGCTATCTACCTATTGGTTTTGTACGAAATGGCTTTAAATCGGTTGTTATGGCGATTGTATGGGTATTTTTCTATTTGATGGCGCACTGTAACAAGTAAATTTGAGCGCGCACTATTGCATGTGATAATTATTTTAGTGGTTTTGTATATCACTGATGTGTCTTGTGATGTGATGTATGTAAAAGCTCTATAGATGCCTGTAGTTCGATATGAGTGGGTTTAGATGTAATTGGCTACGTAGGTATGGGTTTTGTATTGAATGGCTTTAAATCGATTAATTGGTGGCTTGTATGGCTTATAGATGCATGTGATGTTATTAAAATGAATTATTTGTTTTTATGGGTTTATACAACACCCGCATTTGTCAAAGACAAGCATACATACTAAGCAGCAATGCGCGTGTGTATGCGCGTTGATGTGTGTATGTATGCATCGTGCTATTCATTTACGAATGAGTGAAACGAATGAGTCAATGAATTAGCCGATCTTATTATTGTTTTGTAATTCATTAGTAATTGATTAATAACAATAATGGATGATCAATCCTCGATTCGTTCGTTTCACTCACATCATCTCGAATTGCTCTTGCAACTGCATGTCATATACGTGTTTCTCGTTTCACTCAAAACAGTCTATGACACGCATTTGCTTTTCTATTGATGAGTTGGTTTTTATATTAATAGAGCACCCAAATCACAACACCTATTAATTACACATTATATTTTTGGCGAGGTTTCCTAAGAAGTATTATTAGGAATTGTCGCCATTTTTAGATTAAGTGATTAACTAGCAATAGTGGCCGCGCAAATTTATTTTACATCACCCTTGAAATTGAATTTGTTGCCCCCGTATTAGTGGTATACAGAGCATAAAAATAATTATGTATGGGTATAAAGATTATTTTTACAAGCTAAATACAAATACAATCATTCTATCAAACATTAAGGTATGTAAAATGAACTCATCTAACAACACAATCAATTTATACAATACAGTCGCGGGTAGTGGTAAATCATCAAAGGCACGTACTGATATTGCTGAATCTAAAAACAAAACCCTCGTAATTGTTCCTTCACGAAACCTCTGTAATGAGTGGAAAGAAAAGCTTATCGAAATTGATAGTGATATATCTATCAAGCTAATTTATCGTGACGATAAGAAAGAAGGAATGTCTTCATCATCTACAAAACGTTTTCTAAAAGAAATGGTTGATAGTGAATCACGTGTTGTCATTACTACTCATGCAACATTCAACTTAGCAGTTAGAGATGGTTTCAAACTGCTTGATCAATACGATCTCTATATTGATGAAGCTATGAACACACATGAAATTCATGATTTTAGATTCTATAAAGATGGTTTCAATTACATCAAAAATTATGTTGATTTCAAAGCTGATGCAAATACTAATTTATATCGTGTCGTTGCTAATCGTGAACTAGATAACAGAATGAAAGGTATAGCGAGCGGTGATGAATCGAAAGTTGATTCGATCATGAATGATAAAGAGGGTAAGTTTAAATCATTATTCACTTTCTTATTAAGCGCAGGTCATGACACATACGTATCTAAAGAAACAGTTGAAAAATTTGAAAGTATAAACGATGGTACTGAAACAACTACAACAGAATTCGGTTTAGTTTCAGTTGTTAAGCCTGACATTTTCAAACAATTCTCATCAGTTACTATCTTAAGTGCTTTCTTTCACTTCACTGAGTCATATCATGTTTTGAAATTTTTGGGGTATGACTTTGTTGAACTTGAAAAGTCTCTTACTCATGATCGTGAAAACATTCACATTCACTATTACATCAATAGAAATTTCACTGCAAAAATCCGTGATGAAATGAAAAACTCAAGGGGCAATGGAATCATTGATTACATGCTTGAACATGCTATGTCTGTTATTCAAAATGAGAAATATATAGCGTGTATGAATGATTCATCTATAGACAAACTTAAAGGTAACTATGAAGTTGTGAACGCGCCTCACGGCTTGAATGACTATGACACTATTCAGCATGCTATTAAATTTCAAAGCGCTAATGCCAATTCATCAGTTGCATCTGCGTTTCTATCAATTTTTGGTATCACTAGAGACATAATCGATAGAGATAGAAATGTTTTGCTTGCGTATCAGTTTGTCATGCGTACTTGTATTCGTAACCGCGCCGCTGCTTATGCAAATAAAGTTGTTAACTTGTTTGTTACTGATAAGCGACATGCAGAATTTTTACAACAAGCATTCACTAACGCAACTATTAGTAAACACGATGTACCCCAGATTTTGAGTATTATGAAAGCATACAACATTAACGATAATGTTAAATCTACAATTCCTAAATCGGCATACGATTTTAAATCTAAATTTGAAGCAAAAATCAAAAACAATCTAAAAATTACTGATAAATCTTTAAAGAAATATCATGAAATAATGGATGAATTCTATCCAACTTATATCAAATTAATCTAATCTAATCGGAGAATAATATGAAAAACGAAAACAAAAAAACTATTCACATTACTGTAGAACGCAAAGAACTAGATCGTGTTGGTGATATCGCACGTGAACACAACATGACTATCACTGACGTTATCAATTTGTATATGCAGAAAACCACATCAGAAATGGTAGGAAAGCTTCTTGATGAATAAATTATAGAACAAGCCCCGCTGAGGGGCTTTTCTTATGCTCGCTTATAATTCATAAAATCATTGATCGAATGATTGCACCACCCTGCCCTCTCCCCTTTTCATAAATACATATCCAGCATTTAGAAAATAAGGATAGATATGAAAGCAGTTGTATATTCAAAAGAAAATTGTGGTTATTGCGTTCGCGTGAAAGCACTACTGAAAAATAAAGGCGTTGATGTCGAAGAAATACTAATTACTGATGAGAACAAGCAACAAGCGATAGACGCGCTTACAGCAGCAAATGATGGTGTTCAAGTCGTCGTTAAGCAAGTACCCCAAGTGATTTTAGAAAATAAATTCATTGGGGGTTATCAGCAAGTTTGTCAACATTTTGGCATCAATGTTTGAATTCTAAAAACATGCATAAAAACAGCTAAAATTAGCACTTTTTTCAATAATACATAAATACATATGTAAGCAAAACGGAGAACTTACATATGTCTACTAACAACAAACAAACAACAACCACTTTAAATTCTAAAACCTACACTCACACGGACGCTTGTAAGCGTTGTAAGACGTTTGAACGCTATATACAGCGTGATGTATGTGTAGCTTGTAAGAAAGCTGACAACAGCAAATTCAGGACTACAAACGAAAATTATATGAAAGATTATTTTTCTGATCTAGATAACAAGCTGACTAATAAATTATATCTTTCTATGTATCGTCAACTGAAAACCATGAAACGTTTAAAAATTGATAGTGAGATTAATAGCATTGTAAACGCATTTCATCATGTTGATTATACGTTAGCTGAATTGAAAGCTCATTTAGAAAGTAAGTTTGTCGGTGAGATGAAATGGGAAAATTACGGTGATGTATGGGAATTAGATCATATTATTTCAATCAATTCCTGCGTTAAGAATAATATTTTAGATTTTAATATGGTTCATTCATTAGTTAATTTACAACCACTTTTCTCAGCACACAACAAACAAAAACGTTGTAAGTCGATGCAAGAATTTTTATCAAACAATGCATCACTGTCATCTTTATACACTCAATAAGGAATTTAAAAAATGAAAGCATCTGACATTAATTATTACGAATTAACTGATGAAGAAATCCAAGATTATAAAGATCAGCTTCAAATTAAAAATTTAAATGATGATGTGACTGAATCAGAAATTCGTAATAACGTCAAAAAAGATTTGAACTTTGCGTATGATCATTTCACATTTCATGCAAGAGATCTTTTTATAAACAAAGCATATACAACAATCAAAACTATGTTTACGGATAAATCAATTAAATTAAAAAGATTTCGTTTTAGATTTGAAAATCGGCACGGCTTTAATAACAGTGAAGAACTAATGATTCATACAATCTTAATTCACAATCCTGAATTTTTATTAATGCTGCATGAACAATATCATACTGTAGATCGTGTGCTTTATGCTTATAAAAAAATAGGTATGCACAACGTTGAAATTCATTATAAGAATTTTCAAATTAATGAAAATATATTGAAAGATGCATACTTTCAGAAACAGCTTAACAAATTGAAAATGATTGCACCATGATTTTAGATTAGAAAAATACCTTTAGAACACGACTTAACAAAAAACGGAGAAACAAAATGAAATCATCTGATATCAACTACTACGAATTAACTGATGAAGAGATTCAAGCGTATAAAGATGATATAAAATTAAATACTTTTAATAAAATTAAACATATGGTTCTATCTGATAGTGATGTGAAACATAATATACATTATGCATATTTTTATGTTAGTCGCTCTGCGAAAGATCATATGATCGGTAATTCTAGAAATAGTGCTATGTACAAATTAAAGAAATATTCTACATCATTTTATAAGCCCCTCGAATTGCAAAAATATGGTTGTAACTTTTATAATTTGCATGGCTTTGATGATAGTGAAGAACTGTTAGTACATTTAATAATGATTCATAATCCTGAATTTTTAATAACGTTACATGAAAAGTATCACACAATCGATAGAGTATTATGTATGTATAAAAAAATTGGTATGAATAAAATTGCATCTGTTTTTAAGGATTTTGAAATTAAAGATGAAATTGCTGATGATCCATATTTTCAGCGAGAACTTAGAAAATTAAAAATGATTGCACCATGATTCTTATGAAAAAGCCCCGTTAGGGGCTTTTTCAATGGTGACTAGATGATCATAAAAATTCTGCTATGCTTACATCATCTATCTTTTGTTGATTTTGACTATGAACAATCCGAATAAATTGAAAAAATTTGATTATAAGATTAAGCAGTCGTTAGACCTGACTAGCTATTATATTCAATTTGATATACGTCATGTAAATCATAGTGCGAAAATCGGGTTAACATATGCTGATACTTTAGAACTCTGGCTCACATATGCTGAAATGCCTGAAATTTTATCTAGTCATCTAGATGAGAAAATATGGGAAGCGCATCGAAAATATATACTTGCAATGTTAGCTGATCACTTTCATAAAGATATTAAATAACTATAACAACAAATGGAACAAGAAAGCATGAAAACATTAAAAATTCAAGGCGCAAAAATAGATAAAGATTATATCGAAAAATTTAAGCGCAAATTGAATGATAAAACTATTGATAGTCTAGACTTTTTTTCGACTGAAAAAAACCATGATGGTAATCCCATTTTATATTTGTATATTTTTCTGTATGATACGACTGCTATCGTATTATCATCATCAGAATCAGTAGTTGAAATTGATTTCAACAAATTGTTATGTAAACATCAAAAATATGATGACACTGATGAGGGTTTTGAATTATTTAAAAGTGATTATTTTAACGATACATTAGATATACCTTCGTTTGATAATACCATTTTGATGGATCTTTTGATTGTTCATGCGCCTCAATTTTTAAAATACACACTTATTAAAAATCCAGATATTTTAATGAATGCATATAAAAGCTTAGGCATTGAATTAATAAACAAATGCGGTGTAGAGCTCTTTGATAAAGATTTTGAAAGCATTGAAACGTTAGAACGTGCAGTTTTAAAACATAAATTGATTTATCCGTGAAAATTTATAACAAATATGAAAAAGCCCCTTAAGGGGCTTTTTCAATATGGTTTTAACTATTATGCTTTTTCGTCAATGATCCAGCTAACCACTTCTTCATTGCCAAATTCTGCTTTCCAGTTTTGAA
Organism: Halomonas sp. ISL-56; assembly: GCF_018612805.1. Taxonomy (NCBI): domain Bacteria; kingdom Pseudomonadati; phylum Pseudomonadota; class Gammaproteobacteria; order Oceanospirillales; family Halomonadaceae; genus Halomonas; species Halomonas sp. ISL-56. The sequence continues at coordinate 319,806 of NZ_JAGGRO010000005.1, forward strand.
TTACTTTATGATTACCACCCCTCGTTTCAACAATCTCTTGAGTATGTGGGTTTTTGTATACCTTTAAAGTACGTTTTTTGCGTCCGTCATCACTGCTTGTAGCTTTCTTGCCCGATTTTGAAGCTGTGTAAGAAGGGTCTAGCATTTCACAAACGTCTTTATATACTTTCCCATATTCTGTCATGAGCGCTGTGAGCGCGTCTTTAAATTCTAATTCTTGCTTTAGCTCTTTGTTATTTTCTAAAGCTTGAAGCTCTTCTTGAAGCTGCTTTAACAGCTTTTCTTTTTCCATGTAATTGCTAAGTACTGACATTTTCTCACCCTGATTTTGAATTAATTTCAATCACACGTTTGATATTAATATCAAAATAACAACGAAGCAAGATGCCAAGCGTCTGCAAGATCGAAACGTCCTTTAGTTTTGCCGTATTTTGACAATTGTTCACGATCATCTTCTCGTACTGCATCAAGCATTGCTTGTTTGTCAGCCCTGCCGCTGCCAGTGGCTGCCTTTTTAAGCGCTGTGGGGGCTATCACAGCAACATCTATGCTAGCACGCATCAATCTATCAACGATGACGTAATGCAGTCCTGCTAGCGTCCTTGTTGCTTGCCCCACGCTAGCGTAGCTAAGCCCTTCAATTCTGACTGATGTGACTTTGTACAAGTCACACAAAAATTCTATACGGCTAGCTATTTCTGCTACACGCTTGAAGCTATCTAAAGCATCTGTTCTATCTAATTTCGTTTCTATAATTTCATGATGAATCATCGTTTGAGAATCATTATCGAATATGACAATACCTGTTTTTGTTAGTGATTGATCTATCCCACACTTTCTTGAAACTTTATTAATTTTTTTATTCATGCTTAAACGCCCATAGTTGTAGGGCTATTTAAGCTAATAATTTCGGGTCTATTTAATGCTAAATTCTGAAGGATTGACCATCTTTGAAATAAGCGTATAACAGTAAACATCACTTAGGAACACTATAAGACAATAACTAATACCAGTTGTTTAAAACATGCATAAAAACGGCTAAAATTGGCACTTTTTTCATTATGGAATAAATACATATGTAATCAAAACGGAGAACTTAAAAAATGACAAATAAAAATGCAATGCTAAACGACTTACTACAACATTATAAACAACATGGTACTGACTCGACTATAAAGCTTGCTGTTAAAAATGGGATTAAAAACCTATTGGAATTAGAAGATATTGTGGAATTTATAAATACTGAATACATCAAGCAACCAAACATTGAAGATGTCAAATTAGAAATTAAAAATTTTAAATTCTTGGATACAAAAGCAAAGGTTGAAACAACAGGATTTTCAAGTGAGCTAAGCTGGTTGAAACAGAATTTAAAATCTTTACTATATACATATACTTTTGATTTTGAAATGTTATTTGAGATTGAAACACCAGCATTTTCAGATTTATCACTTAATATTATTCTGGCAGGCAAGTCTACACTCGATTTAGGTTTTGAACGAGACTTTAATTTGTCGAGTGTAACTACCTTTTCGTATGATGATCTTATTTATTCTGTCAAGATTTTAAAAAACGATTTTTATGAAATGCTTAAGAATGTGTTGGATATAAATTTAGATAATTACACTAGATACATTGATACACAACTTACTAAAATGCAGATTAGATTTTGTATATTAAATCATTTAAAAACCAGTGATGAAATGAAAAACAGTTTTGATTCGGCACTTAACGAATGTGAATTTAATATAAGAGTTATTGAGCAATTTTAACAACTAAAAGTGTGTCACGCCTTGGCGTGACACTAATATAAATTCAAAATGGATGATACTAATGTGGGCGATATAACATTATTGACAGTAACTGAAACAGCAAAACTTTTATCTGTGCATAGATCGACAGTCTACCGCTTAATTTTAGAAGATTCAGAATTCCCAGCGGTTTACGAATTTGGATTCGGTAAGCGGTTTAATAAAGAAGATGTGTTGAATTATATACTAAGTAAACGCACATAACTACTTATATCACAAAAAACGGATAGCAAACATGACAACTAAAAAGAAAGCTAAAAAGAAACTTACGGATCGAGATATTGTAGAAAATCATATTGATTATATTAATAATGAATGGCCGCATCAGTGCCTGCGCCGCAAAACAAAAATTCGTGAAAGGGTCGGTGAAGTGGATGTCGGTAAAAGTGTATTGACGTATTTATGGAATAACGCTGATTGTGTAGAAAAATATTATTATGGTACGACGCGGGGAGCATTTCACTATTTTGCACCCATCGGCTTTAATGAATTTATTCAAAATTTAGTAAAGAGTGAACGTGAAATAGAAACAATGTTAGATAATCTTAATAAAGATTGACCAACATGAAAAAGCCCCTAGCGGGGCTTTTTCAATAATGATTCACTATCAACCATTTTACTCAACCACTTCATTCAATATATTTTCAATATAGTCTCCCCAGCTTTGCAACATTTTTCTTCTTTCATCAAGATAGTCAGCATGATTGTATGAACCACGAACTTTATCTTTTGTCGAATGTGCTAATTGTTTTTCGATGATATCAGAACGAAACCCTTTCTGATTTAACATTGTACTTGCTGTTGCTCGGTATCCGTGCGGGCCAAAACTCAAATCTGTTAGCCATTTTCTGTATTTTGTTATAGATGAATATACAGTTTTTGTACGCATGGGCTTGCTATTATCTAGAGCGTTCGGAAACACATATTCACTATTTGATGAATATTGCTTCATTTCTTCTAAAACATCTAAAGCTTGTGTTGAAAGCGGGACTACATGCGGAATTTCTTTCTTCATTCGATCCCCGCCTATCATTATAATATTTTCTTTAAAATCGATATCATTCCATTTCGTTTCGCAAAGCTCAATTGTTCTCATCATCGTTAATGCTAAAAACCTATTAGCAAGAATTGTTACTCTTTTCGCTTTAGAGTTTTCATATTCTTGAAAAAGTCGTGTTAGCTCATGATGTTTTAATGCTACTGAATGTTGTGTCTTTTTGGTTTTAATAGTGTCAACTGCTAAAGTCGGGTCTGATTCACATCTTAAATTACGTATCGCATATTTGAAAATTGAGTGAATAATACTTTTAACTTTATTTGCTACATGCTTTTTATCTTGTTCGCTTAAATCATTCATTATTAGATAAACGTCTTTACTTGTAACACGTGCTATCTTTTTATTTTTAATACGTGCATATATATCTCTATCGATCATAAGACGAACACGATTCGCATAACTTTCAGACCAGCTATCTTTTTCTTCATTAAACCATTTTTCAGCTACATCGACAAACGTATCATCAATTACTGCTATTAAAGAATCCTCTTGATCTTTGCGTTTAATCTTATCTGAAACATAAGCACGTGCTTCAGCTAATGAAACCGCTGGATAATTTCCAATTTTATGGAATGTATCTTTCGGCTTTCTCACGCGATGCAGAAACGTTTTCTTTCCTGTTTTTCTGACTAGAAGATACAGACCATTACCATCATGTAAACGATAGTCTTTCTCAGTGGCTTTAAGATTTTTAATTTGTGTAGCTGTTAGCTGTGTCATCTGTTGTACCCCATCGAAATTTTAAGGATCACCACCGGGTTTTGTACCCCAAATGTACCCCAATTTTATCAAGATGTACAACTACACAAACTACACTTAGAGACATGATAATTTAGAATTTATTTTGTTTTCAATAGCTTAGGTACGAATTTAGTGTTGCATGATGTTGCCCTATGTCTGGGTAACTGTTTCAATC
>NZ_JAGGRO010000006.1:0-110379 GCF_018612805.1 Halomonas sp. ISL-56
TTTCGCCATGAAAAACACCCCAATCGTTGGAGGAGTGTCCAACTTTTGGGGTGCAGTTCATTTGGCGGGGTTTTTTGCTATGTGTTATTTGCTATGTATTAAAAGCAACCGGCATCAGTGATGATGCCCATCAGCTGCTTCGCTACCTTCTTGGGCGCTTTGAATCCAGACTTCAATGTCCACATCACCCTGTTCCGCAAAGGTGAGGGTGAGCGGGAACCGCTCGCCCTCTTTTAGCGGCTCGGTTAATCCAAGCAACATTAAGTGAAAGCCGCCGCCAGGGCGCATGCTAATGGTTTCTCCAGCCTCGACATGAATTTCATCCACATGCCGCATCTGCATCATATCGCCGTCCATTTGCATATTGTGCAGCTCAACATTGTTGCTTGCAGGGCTGCTGGCGCCAATCAGGGTGACGGGGTCTGAAAAGGCGGTGATATCCACATAAGCGGCGCCGTTTTCAGCGCCCGGTGGGGTGGGGGTGGCGAAGGAGTGCGCAATGCGCAGAGCGTCTGTTCGCACGTCGTGGGCGAGTGCTCCAGACGCCATTGAAATAGACATGGCGGCCATCACGAGCACGCCACCCAGCCAAGCCATCGGTTTTAACATGCGTTTATTCCTTATTGTTTATTGAAGGGAGGGTAATTTAGCTAAAACGTAAAGGTAGCAAAGCGACTTAGCCTGGGTAATAAGCGCTTACTGCGACGTGATGCCACGTGCGTCATTATTTGCATCATTACATGCCGTCTCTATAGTGGTCATCCCAGAGCAGTACAGCACCCGCGACAGCGCCGGGAATCAGAAATAGATTGGCCAGCGGAATCCAGGTGATAAGCGTGACCAGCCCACCAAAACTGAGACTTTGCCACCAGCACTTGGCTAGCCGTTGCCGCATATCGGCAAACGTTACCTTGTTGTTATCCATGGGGTAATCCAAATAGGTGATGGCCATCACCCAGGCGGAAAACAGCGCCCACAGTAGCGGGGCAACTAAATTGACGCCTGGAATCCAGCTAATCACAAACAGGCCGGCGGCACGCGGCAGAATATAGGCGAGCTTAACAAACTCACGGCCCACCGCATCGATGGCTGTTTTGGCCAGACCTCGGTCATCAATGGGCTCACGGCCAGTGGCTTGGATTTCAACTTTCGCGGCTAAAAAGCCGTAAAAAGGCGCGGCAATTAGGCTGGTAATCAGCGTGAAGGTAAAAAACACCACCACTAACAGACTGATCACAAACAGGGGCCAGATAAGCCACGCTAGCCAATCAAGCCAGGCAGGAACCATGTTCATCCAATGAGCCAACCAGCCATCGAAGCGGCTGAGCACAAAGCTGAACATACTCACGTAGACAATCAGGTTGACTAAAATCGGCAGGAAAATATAGCGGCGCATACCCGGTCGATACACACAGCGTGTACCTCGGCTAAGCGCAGTGACAGCATCCAGCATTTGGGGGGAGCTCCTCGTGATTCAAACGTCCAGGCCGCTTGGCAGCCTGGACGTATTGCAGGAGGAAACCCGTATCAGGTCAAGACTTTTTTAGCACCTTCGGATCCAGGTCGTCGGTGTCGCTGTGGCGAATATCCAGGCCTTTGACGAGATAAACCACGTACTCGGCGAGGTTGTCGGCGTGGTCACCTACCCGTTCCAGCGCGCGCAGCACCCACATGATGCTGAGTACTGATGTAATCGAACGCGAGTCTTCCATCATAAAGGTCATTAACGAGCGCATCGCGCTGCTGTACTCGTCGTCAACTAGCTGGTCTTCGCGCACGACCTGCATAGCCAGATCGGTATCGAATCGGGCAAAGGCGGTGAGCGCATCGCGGAGCATTTTACGCACGTGCTCGCTAATGTGACGCACCTCTACCAAACCCCGAATGGTGCTGGTGTTTTCGCTCAGTAACAGTGCATTGCGGGCGATCTTGCTGGCTTCATCGCCAATGCGCTCAAGGTCAGAGGTGGCGCGGATAACGGCCAGCACCAGACGCAAATCAGACGCTGCAGGCTGGCGGCGCGCCAGTACCCGGGTGCATTCATCGTCGATTTGCAGCTGCAGGTCGTTGACCTGCCGGTCATTGTCACGCACCTGCTCGGCTAGGCGAGTGTCGCCTTCCAGTAGGGCAAAGACGGCGTCCTGCACTTGTTTTTCCACCAGACCACCCATGGCCATCAGGTGGGTTTTCAGCTCTTCCAGCTCCTGGTTGAACTGGCGAGAGATATGCTGGCTGTGAGAGTCGCTAGTAATATCCATGGAGCACTCCTGACGGTTCAGTCGCTAAGGCCTAGGTGATGCGGCCGGTGATGTAGTTTTCGGTGCGTTGCAAACGGGGGTTGGTGAAGACTTGATCGGTAGGCCCGTATTCCACCAGCTCACCTTGATGCAAAAAGGCGGTGTAATCCGATACGCGCGCCGCTTGTTGCATATTATGGGTGACCAGTACCAGCGTCAGCTCCGACTTAAGGTTACGGATCAACTCCTCAATTTTGAGGGTTGATATGGGGTCGAGTGCTGATGCAGGTTCATCCAGCAGCAGCACATCGGGCTGAACGGCTAAGGTGCGGGCGATGACCAGGCGCTGCTGCTGACCACCCGAAAGCTGCCAGGCGGAACGGTGCAGGCGATCTTTTACTTCATCCCATAGCGCGGCGGAGGTTAAAGCCCACTCAATAATGTCGTCCCTTTTGCGCTTAGGCAGGCGCTGCTGCAGCCGCAGGCCAAAGGCAACGTTTTCATAGATCGACATGGGGAAGGGATTGGGTGTTTGAAATACCATCCCGACACGCCGCCGTAGCTCGGTGACATTCATTTGAGGGTCATGAATATCCTGCCCTTCCAGGGTGATTTGACCGCTGTGGGTGACCGACTCATTGAGATCGTGCAGCCGGTTAATCGCCCTTAATAGCGTCGACTTACCGCATCCCGACGGACCAATGAAGGCGGTTACACGATGCCGCGGAACGCTGAGGGTTAAGTCGCGTAACGCCTCTTTCCCCGCGTAGGCGAGGCTAAAGTGATCGATACTCAGGCAGCTGTGCTCGGACGTAAAGTGCGCCACTGATGCCTGAGAGGTGTTGTCTGAATGTAATGACGCTAGCATTCGTTTCCCCGTTGACGGCTAAGATAATGACGCAGAAATATGGCAGTTAGGTTAAGCATCAGCACAATTAATACTAAAAGTAGCGCCGTGGCGTAAACCAGTGGAATGGCGGCCTGCACATCCTCGCCGTGAAAGGCGGTATCAAATAAATGATAGCCAAGGTGCATAAACTTGCGCTCTAAATGCAGGTAAGGAAACTCACCATCGATGGGCATCTGAGGCGCTAGTTTGGCGACTCCCACAAGCATCAACGGCGCCACTTCACCGGCCGCGCGGGCGACCGCCAAGATGACCCCTGTCAGCATCGCCGGGGCGGCCATGGGCAGCACGATGCGGGTGAGCATTTCTAAGCGCGTAGCGCCGAGCGCCACGGCACCTTCACGCTGAGCTTCGGGAATGCGCGCCAGGCCCTCCTCTGTGGCCACAATCACCACCGGTAGGGTCAGCAGCGCGAGGGTGAGTGACGCCCATAGCAGGCCGCCAGTGCCAAAGGTGGGCGAAGGCAGCGTATCGCTAAAGAACCACTCATCCAGCGAGCCGCCAATACCATATACAAACACCCCCAAGCCAAATACCCCATACACAATCGACGGCACGCCCGCCAGATTACGTACGCCGATGCGCACGAGGCGAGTTAGCCGTCCTTGATGGGCGATTTCATTAAGATAAATAGCTGCCAGCACCCCGAATGGGGTCACCATCACCGACATTAAAATCACCATCAGTACGGTGCCAAAAATAGCCGGCCATACGCCACCACCGGTATTGGCCGCCCGTGGGCCTTCGCTTAAAAATCGCCAAACACCCTCTCCCCAGGCACGGGCTTTCTGCCACCCGCTCATGGCATTGGGCGCTTGAGCGCTAACTACGCTAGCGAGTGGTTGGCGCAGGGTGTGGCCATCCACGCTGGTAAGCAGCAGTTGGCCCGCCTGGCGCTGGTTAGCGGGAAGCGCTAAGAGCGCCGTCAACTGCTGCCAAGCAGCCTCTCCCTCCCAGCGCTGGTCACCTTGCTCAATGGCTTCTAGCCGGCCAATAAAGTCGCCCCAGGGGCTGCGATCAATGCGTATCAGGTCGGCTGGCTGGGCGCGCTCGACAATTTGCTCGATGGTCACCCAGCGCCAGCGAGCGCCATCGATATCCTGGTTGCCGGTGAAGTAGAGGCGTTCATCCCCTGTTTGTTGGGGCAACGCGACCTCGCGTACGGCTTGGCCAGCAAAAGTTTCACCTGAGCTAAGGGTGACCTCTTCCAGCGAGGCGGGCCAAAAGTGCCCTAACCCGCGTACTAACAGTAGCGTGAGAAGCGCGCCCAGCATCAGCAGGGAAAGCGCTACGCTGGCGGCACATAGCCAGGGCCACAAGTCATTTATCTGGCTAAAACGAGGTCGGCGAGAGGCCGAGTTGGCCGAGACAGAGGTCATAGTGTGCCTCCTATCTGACGGTAGCGGCGGCGCAAGCGTTGGCGGACGACCTCGGCCAGGGTGTTAACCAAGAACGTAAATATAAACAGCACTAGCGCGGCCAAAATCAGCAGGTGGTAGGTCTGACCGCCGGGTGACGCTTCAGGTAGTTCGATGGCGATAGCCGCGGCCATGGAGCGCATTCCCTCAAAGGGGCTGGCGCTAAACAGGGCAGTATTGCCGCTGGCCATAAGCACTATCATGGTTTCGCCCACCGCCCGGCCCGCTCCAATCATTATCGCCGAGAAGATACCAGGGCCCGCTGCCACCAGTGCCACTTTCCATAACGCCTGCCAGCGGCTGGCACCCAGCGCCTGGGCGCCCTCTATTAGGGTCGGGGGCACATCTGCCAGCGCGTCTTCTGCCAGTGAGTAGATGCTGGGGATAACCGCAAACCCCATGGCAATGCCGACGATCAGCGCGTTCCGGGTGGCGTAATCCATGCCGTAGCGCTGGTCGAGCAATTGGCGTAGGTCACCGCCTAACCAATGCAGCTCTAACCATGGTGCAAGCCATAGCGCTATCGCCACCATGAAAGCGAGCCAGGGAATCAGCCAGAGGCCCGCCCAGGAGAGCGGTAAGCGGCGGCGCAGGCGTGTTTTGGCCAACTGCCAGAGTAAACCGGCCAGCGCAGCACTGAGCGGGAGCCAAATAATCAGCACTAACGCGCTGGCGAGATGACGTTCTACCCAAGGCGCCAAAATAAGCCCGGCAATAAAGCCCACCACCACACCGGGGATAGCCTCCATCATTTCGAGCGCGGGCTTGATGCGCGAACGCAGGCGCGCTGACATAAACAGTGCAGAGTAGATGGCTGCACCCAAGGCCACGGGAATGGCGAACAGCAGTGCAGCTAGCGCGGCTTTGAGGGTGCCCCAGGCCAGTGGCGAGAGCTTAGCCAGCGCCAAGGTATCGCCAATCGCTAGCAGCGGCAGGGTTTCCCACACCAAAAAAACGCCGATCGCCAGAATTGCCAGCAGCACGCCCACGCCACCCGCAGTAATTAAACCGGTAGCCACGCGATCCTGCAGCAGCCGTAACGGCTGGCGAGAAGAGTTTAGCCGAGGTAGGGTCATGTCGATATCATGGCAAAACCGAGGTGATCACAGAACGGATCAATAGGTATTGAACAAGTGTGCCGTGAAAAAACGAGTCGTGAAAAAAGAGCGACGTGAAAACACTCCATAGATTAACCCCTTACCCTAAAACAATTATGTGTCAGTTAGATGACAGTGGTTGACCACCTTTATTGAGCGTTAAGGGCGCTTTTGCTGCTCGCGAATAACCGTTTGAGTTAACGGAACAAAACCGGACGCACGAGCAATCTGTTGACCCTCCTCGGATAGAATCAGCCTTAAGAATGCCTGCTCGGGTGGCGGCAACGTCTCGCCCGGTGGCTGGTTTACGTAGAGATAAAGGTAGCGTGACAACGGGTAATCGCCGCTTTGTACAGACGCTTCATCGGGCGGTATGGCGGTGCCTTCATCGTTATAGAGGCTTAAGGCGTGCACGGCTGGGGTGAGGTGGTTAAACCCGGCGTAGCCCATCGCATTGGCGGATTCGCCCACTGCGGCGACCACCGCCGATGAGCCAGGGTGTTCGCTGATATCGTTGCGAAATTGACCACCGCATAATGCCCGCTCTTGAAATAGCCCGTGGGTACCTGAGGCAAGGTTACGCCCATGCAGCGCAATATGGCCAAATGACCAGTCACGGGTCGCCGGGAGTTGCTCCCAGCGCCTAATGGGTGCTTCACCACCGCAGGCGCGAGAGGTGGAGAAAATCGCATCGACCTGCTGGCGGGTTAGCGTGCGAAGCGGGTTGTGGCGGTGTACAACCACAATAAGTGCATCACGGGCGACCTTTAATTCCAGCGGCGGGTAGCCATAGCGCTCAATAAAATTATCGCGCTCGTCAGCCGTCATCGGGCGAGACATTGGGCCAAGCCGGGTGGTGCCTGCCACCAGCGCCGTGGGCGCACTGGCCGAGCCGCTGGCTTGAAATTGCAGCTTTACCTCTGGATAGCGAGTAGTCAGGGTTTCGCCCCAGCGCAGCATGAGCCCCGCCATGGTGTCGGAGCCCACCGCGCCCAAGGTGCCACTCATAGCGGCTGGTTGACTCCAGGCCAGGGGGGCCACCAGTACCAGAAGCGTTATTACCCAGCGCAACAAGAAGTGCTGTCGAGGTAAAGAAGAGCTACGATGCGTTGAAAGAGTATGCACAGGAGTATTCAAACAAGCGTCCTCTTATGGTTAACTGAATCCATTCACTGGTGTTGCGATGCAGCAACAGCCATTAACAACGTGACGCCCTGCAACGTTTACAACAATAAACTGACTAAGCGACGAACTCATGACTCTTTTGGAAACCGATTTGGACGACGCTCCCGCCCCGCAAGGGCAGCTTACTTTAAAATTACTGGCTTCCCGCCAAGATACCAATTTTTATGGTGATATACCCGGAGGTTGGCTGGTCAACCAGATGGATCAAGCGGCCGAGCTGGCAGCTGGGCGTGAAGCGGGTGGCCGCACGGCGACTGTGGCGATTGAGGCCATGGACTTTCTAAGCCCGGTGCGCGTGGGCTCAATGGTCAGCGTTTACACCCAGGTACAAGAGATTGGCCATAGCTCGATCAAAATTGACGTAGAGGTCTGGGTGCGTCCGCCCTATGGGCAGCGTATAGAAGAGCGTCAGAAAGTCACTGAAGCGCGCTTTGTGATGGTCGCATTGGACGATAATGGCCGCATACGCGCGGTGCATAGCGACTAGTTCCACCATCAAAACCCCGCCCTAAATAGCAAAAGGGCGCTTAGTGCGCCCTTTGGCCGTGCTTGTCGTTTAGCCTAACGCTTTAGCCCTCAACGTTATCGCGGTTCTTGAGGTAGGCGTACTCACCCACATCGCTGAACGGACGCAGCAGCTTCTGGAAAGCAGAATAAGACTCGTAAACACGGCGAGACTCTTCGTCGCTATCGACCTGACGCTGGATGGCTTCCAACGACGAGGTATAAAGCGCCGCCATTACATCCTCGGGGAAAGTACGCAGTTGAACGCCATGCTCATCGACCAGCGCTTCCAGCGCCTGGGCGTTGCGGAAGGCAAATTCGCTGATCATGGCCATGTTAGACGCGCGTGCGGCCTCGCGGATCACGTCCTGCAGATCCTCCGGCAGCGAATTCCAGGCATCCAGGTTGATCGTGCCTTCGAGTACCGCAGAGGGCTCGTTCCAAGCCGAGGTGTAGTAGTAGTCAGCTACCTGGTGCAAACCAAACGCCAAATCATTATACGGCCCAACCCAGTCAGCGGCATCCAGTGCACCGGTTTGCAATGAGGTAAAGATTTCCGAGCCCGGCATATTGACGGTACTCACGCCGATGCCGTTCATCGCCTCACCTGCCAAGCCAGGCAGACGCAGTTTCAGCCCCTGCATATCGTCTAGCGAGTTGATCTCTTTCTTGAACCAGCCTGCCATCTGCGTGCCGGTATTGCCCACGGCAAACGGCTTCAGGTTGTGATTGGCGTAGATCTCATCCCACAGCTCCTGGCCACCGCCATGGTACAACCAGGCGTTCATTTCGGTGGTGGTCATGCCGAACGGTACGGCGGTAAAGAACTGCGAAGCAGCCACTTTGCCGCGCCAGTAGTAAGAGGCGGAGTGACCCATTTCAGCGGTTCCGGCAGCCACGGCGTCGAACACTTCCAGGGCGGGTACCAGTTCACCCGCACCATGGACGCGGATCTGCATGCGGCCATTGGAAAGTTGCTCTACCCGGCGGGCGAAGTCATTCGCTCCGGTGCCCAGGGCGGGAAAGTTTTTTGGCCACGAGGTGACCATGTCCCAGGTATAGGTCTCTTGAGCGCGCGCGCTAGAGGTGGTTACAAAAGGGGCAGCAGCGACACCGGCGGCACCCAGGCCGACGGTTTTTAGGAAGTTACGGCGTTGCATGGCGAGCAAAACTCCGGAAATTATAGGATTTTTTTGTCAGCGCGCAAAAAAGCGCAGTGTCCGTCCGCCAGTATGCGCTAAGCGGGTTTTAATCGGCAAGCCATTGGCCTCAACACCAAGCGCTTGCGCCTTAGAGCGGCGTCAACTTGGCAAAGCCGAGGACTAACCATTTGACGCCTTCGCCTTCAAAGCTGACTTGTACTCGGGCGCGGGCGCCTTCGCCTTCCGCGTTAAGAATAATCCCTTCGCCAAATACCGGGTGTTCAACCCCCTGGCCGACGTGCAAGCTGGGTAGGTCGTCGCTGCCCTCGACGCTTTGCTGGGCAAAGGAGGTGCGCGACGCGGTGACCGGTCGGGAAATATGCCCCCGCAGGCGGACTTCTTCCATCAGGTGGGGCGGCAGCTCGCGGAGAAAGCGCGACGGTCGCGGGAACACCTCTTTGCCGTGTAAACGACGGGTTTCGGCGTGGGTCAGGTAGAGCTTCTGCATGGCGCGGGTGACGCCCACGTAGCAGAGCCGCCGCTCCTCTTCGAGCCTGCCCGGTTCTTCCAGCGACATTTTATGCGGAAACAGGCCCTCTTCGACACCGGCAATAAACACCACGGGGAACTCCAGGCCCTTCGCCGAGTGCAGCGTCATTAGCTGGACGCTATCCTCAAACTCTTCGGCTTCGTGGTCGCCAGCGTTAAGGGCCGCTTCGGAAAGAAACGCTTCCAGTGCCGCCATGCCTTCGCCCGCCTCAGGCGCTTCAAACACATCGCCATGGGTAAAGGCGCGGGCAGCGGTGACTAGCTCTTCCAGGTTTTCCACCCGTGCCTGGCCTTTCTCGCCGCGTTCGCTTTTGTGATGCTCAATCAAACCGGTATGCACGGTGACGTGATCGATAATCTCGTGCAGCGCCATGCCGGAAGCATCGTTATCGAGTTGCTCAATCAGATTGGCGAAGGTTTGAACCGCATTGGCGGCGCGCCCTTTCAAGGAGCCGTCGTTAATTGAATCGTGGAGCGCCTGCCACAGCTGAATGCCCTGCTCACGGGCGCGCAGACGGACAATCTCCACCGTGCGCGTACCGATGCCGCGGGTGGGCACGTTAATCACCCGCTCCAGCGAGGCGTCGTCATCGCGGTTGAGCATCAGGCGTAAATAGGCCAGGGCGTTTTTGATTTCCAGGCGCTCGTAAAAGCGGTGGCCACCGTAAATCCGGTAGGGCATGCCCTGGCGAATCAGCGTCTCTTCGAGCAGCCGCGACTGGGCGTTGGAGCGGTAAAGAATCGCGATATCGCGGCGGTTGAAGCCTTCGTCGACCTTCTCTTTAATGGTATCAACGATATAGCGGGCTTCTTCCAGGTCGTTAAACCCGGCGTAGATCGAGATCGGCTCGCCTTCGATGCCGTCAGTCCACAGGTTTTTACCCATCCGCTCGCTGTTATGGCTGATCAGCGTATTAGCAGCTTCCAGAATCGCGCTGGTGGAGCGGTAGTTCTGCTCAAGCCGAACGGTGTAGGTTTGCGGGAACTCCTGCTCAAAGCGGCTGATGTTCTCCACCTTGGCGCCGCGCCAGCCGTAGATCGACTGGTCGTCATCGCCCACCGCGGTCATCGGCGTCTTCATTCCGGTGAGCAGTTTTAGCCAGGCGTATTGCAGTGTATTGGTATCCTGAAACTCATCCACCAGTACGTGGCCAAAGCGCTCCTGGTAGTGCTTCAGAAGTGTCGGGTTATCGCGCAGTAGCTCGAGGCTTCGCAGCAGCAGCTCGCCGAAATCGACCAGACCTCCCCGCTCGCAGGTGAGCTGGTAGCGCTCGTAGAGCTCGACCATCTGGCCCATGTAGGCATCGCCGTCGACATTAACCTGGTGGGGGCGCAGCCCCTCTTCCTTACAACCGGAGATAAAGTGCTGCACTTGGCGCGGCGGGTAGCGCTCGTCGTCGATGGAGTAATCTTTCAGCAGCCGTTTGACCAGGCGTAGCTGATCGTCGGAGTCGATGATTTGAAAGTGTTGCGGCAGCTTGGCGTCCTGCCAGTGTGTGCGTAGCAGGCGGTGGGCGATAGAGTGGAAGGTGCCCACCCATACATGGCGCATTGAGAGGCTCAGCAGCGCCTCAAGGCGCGTGCGCATCTCTTTTGAGGCTTTATTGGTAAAGGTGACGGCGAGCAGCGCGTAGGGTGACAGCCCTTCCGCCTGCATCAGCCAGGCGATGCGATGCACCAGCACGCGGGTTTTACCGGAGCCAGCGCCTGCGAGCACCAACAGATTACCTTGGGGGGCGCTCACTGCTTCGCGCTGGGCGGAGTTGAGCTGATCGAGAATCGCCGTGACGTCGTCCATAGTAGCCGCTGCCGGATCAAAAAATAGGCGGCTAGTCTAGCACAGCCAGCAAACTGGCTGTGTATACAGGTGTGGCAATCTTCTCGCCTCTGTGCGAGGGCAGGTTTCCGCGAGGGCGCTGTGAACCCATCCGTGGGCGCTACTTTTGACATCCCTGTCAAAAGACCCTCGCTACAACCTGCCCTCGGTATAGGCAAAGACTAGGATTCTTCAGGAAAGCGCAGCGTGTTAAGGCTCTTTTTAACCGCTTTAAGCTGTTCGGCGAGTTTCGGGCCGCGGGTTTTGGCCACGCCGACGGCAAGCACGTCAATTAGCACCAAGTGTGCAATGCGTGAGCTAAGCGGGGTATAGATCTCGGTATCTTCATGGACATCGATATACAGCGGCAGGCTGACTTCTTCGGCCAGCGGCGAGCCGCTGGGGCACAGGCCAATCACCGTCGCGCCCGCTTCACGGGCCAAGCGCACGCTGGCAACCAGCGCTTTGGTGCGGCCGGTTTGGGAAATGGCCACAACGACATCGCCATCGTTCAACGTCACCGCCGACATATTCTGCATATGCGGATCGGCGTAGGCAGAGGTGGAAATTTGTAGGCGGAAAAACTTGTGCTGGGCATCAAAGGCCACAGCGCCGGAAGCCCCAAAGCCATAGAACTCAACCCGATTGGCCATCGCCAGGGCATTTACCGCACGGCCCAGGGCATCGTTATCCAGCCGGTCGCGAACCGAGAGCAGCGTGCCCACCGTCGAGTCGAAGATGCTGTGGGAAAACTCAGCGACCGAGTCGCTATCGTTCATGGAGAACTGCGCGAACTGACTGCCGCTGGCCAGCATTTGCGCTAGCTGTAGCTTGAAGTCCTGAAAGCCATTGCAACCCAGCGCACGGCAAAAGCGCACCACGGTAGGTTCGCTAACGGTGGCTTCGGTGGCCAGATCCACAATGCGCATGTGGATAACCTCTTCGGGGTTGCGCAGTACAAACCGCGCCACTTTTTGCTCGGAGCGTCGAAAGTGCTCCATGCGGCGTCTCATTTCATCGAACAGGGCGCGACTCACGTTCACAGCTCCTTGGCTTTCTAGCACACTTGGCTTCGTTGGCATTGGTCACAGTATGCCTGACTGGTGGCGCAAATGGGCATTGATAACGACGTTAGGTATAGCGTTTAAAGGCCGTTAGCCCCCTTTTTTAGGAATAGTCATCATTTTGTCAAGTAGGTTATAGTAATAATTGAAGTGCCGCACTGCATCATAACAGTCGTCACGGATGCAGGTGGACGAAGGCATATTCATCTGGAGGAACGTCGATTATGAGAAACGTCGAACGAATCACCTCGGTTAAAAGCGAATTGCTCGATATCTTTATGAGTATGGAAGTGGATGAGCACGCTCAGCGCCAGCGCAGCGCAGCCCAACGTAGCTTAAGGGCGCGGCGGGGTATTGAGCTGCATCGAGAGTTTCAGAAGTTATCGCGGGATATCGCCCCCTTACCCGATGAAGATCGGCAAGAGAGCGAGTTGCACTGAGACGGCACTGAGAACATTGCCATGTGGCAATGCCTGATATGAGATCTAGCCGTTTTAAAGCATGCTAATAGGCGCTCGGCTCTAGAATCCAAAGAGCCGAGCAGACCCGTATTAAAGAATACCGGCGAGGAACACCACGATAACGCCGATCGGTGCTATAAAGCGTGCCACAATGTTCCACACGATGAGCCCTGTTGCAGACAGCGCCAGTTCTTCCTCAACGCTCTTGCGATCCAGGCACCACGCGACAAATACGACGGCTCCCAGTCCGGTAAGCGGGAGTAGAATTTTCGCCGTGAAGGTATCCAGCAAGTCAAAGATATTCAGCCCGAAGAATACAACGTCAGACCACAGGTTGAACGACAGCAGCGCTGCAACACCCAATAGCCACACGCAAATACCGCTAACCAAGGTTGCTGGAATGCGCGACAGCGGAGTGCGCTCTTCAAGCATCGCGACGGTGGGTTCCAACAATGAGATCGCTGAGGTTAACGCGGCAAAAGTCAGCAGCAGGAAGAACATCAGTCCCAGGATGGCGCCGCCAGTTATATTGCCAAACGCGATAGGCAGGGTGACAAAGATCAGCCCCGGGCCTTCGCCGGCACTCAAGCCATTAGCAAAGACGATGGGGAAAATAGCCAAACCGGCAAGCAGCGCAATGGCGGTATCAATAATGATGACCGTGCGCGCTGTGCTCAGCAGATTGACGTCTTCGCCAAGGTACGAGCCGTAGGCCATCATGATGCCCATCCCGAGTGACAGCGTGAAGAACGCCTGGCCCATGGCCGCAAGCACCACGCCGCCATTCAGCGCGCCCCAGTCAGGGCTGAACATAAACGTTAAGGTTTCACCGAAGTGGCCGGTGGTCATTCCGTAACCCACCAAAATCAGCATCAAAATGACCAACGCAGGCATCAACGAGCGCGCGGCGCTCTCAAGTCCCTTGGTCACGCCGCGGGCAACGATGCCGATAACCAGTAGCATAAAGGCGCTGTGCCAGAGCAGCAGCGTGCCGGGGCTTGCAAGCATTCCGTTGAAGATCTCGCCAATACTTTCGGCATTTTGGCCGCTGAAGGTGCCAATGACCGAGCTCAGCGTATAGTTAAGCGACCAGCCGCCAATCACACTGTAGAAAGACAGGATCAGAAAGCCGGCGACTACGCCGCTGATACCGACCAGTGCCCACCCCTTAGACTTACCGCTTTGATGGGCGAGATCCTTCATGCTGTCGATGGGGTTTTTCTGGCCGCGTCGGCCAATCATCCACTCAGAAAGCAGAATGGGCACCCCGACCAATGCCACGCAGGCAAGATAGACCAGCACAAAAGCGGCACCACCGCTTTCACCAACCAAATAAGAGAACCGCCAAATATTCCCCAGGCCTACCGCTGAACCAGCGGCGGCCAGCACAAAGGCCATGCGCGATGACCATTGTGCGTGTGCAAGTTTTGCCATGACACACCTTCTTTTAATCAGTTGTAATGAGTTTTTCGGTGCGATACACCGTTTTTTCGGAAAAATGAGTCATTGCCAGCGTACTTTTCCGAAAGTAAACGCAATTTATCTGATCGAAAGCAAGCATGCCAGTTAGCTCACCTAAAAAAGCGGTCTAAAACAGCTGGCTTTGCTTTTCACCGGCGAAGGGGGCAAGTGGGGGTAATGGCGTCACTTCTCCTAGCGCGTTATAGAGGATGCGAGCCATGTGGGGAGACTCGCGGTTATCCGCAGTATGCACAAATAAGAAAGGGGTTTTCCCCTGATTTATCCACAGCTTTAGGCGGTCTTTCCAGGCGGTGAAGTAGCTGCTATTAATCGTTTTGTCAATATGGCCAATGAAACGAATGACAGGAACATTTGCCGTGGAAAGCACGTGTAGCGGGAGTTTCGGCTTTTCTTGCTGAGCGTGGGCCAAGCCCAAATGGTTATTTGCCGGAGTCGAGAAGAGCGGGCGCACGTCAAGCATCACGCGATTGGCTGAATAAGTTATCAACAGGCGGTTGAGGGCCGTTTCGGCGGCCCCTTTGTGGAAAAACTCAGGGTGGCGAACCTCGACCGCGCAAGGCAAATGGGCAGGCCAAGCTTTAAGCAGCGCTTCAAGTTGGGGAAGCTCTTGAGGGCCAAAATCCCGCGGCAACTGCACCATGGTTGGCCCTAAGCGATCATGAAGCGGTTCTAGCGCCGCTAAAAATGCCCAAGCGTCTTCCAAGCGCGTTAAACGCTGATCGTGGGTGATGC
Organism: Halomonas sp. ISL-56; assembly: GCF_018612805.1. Classification (NCBI taxonomy): domain Bacteria; kingdom Pseudomonadati; phylum Pseudomonadota; class Gammaproteobacteria; order Oceanospirillales; family Halomonadaceae; genus Halomonas; species Halomonas sp. ISL-56. The sequence goes on from NZ_JAGGRO010000006.1 coordinate 14,595, forward strand.
TGGCAGGTAATTTAAAACAGAAGCGAAAGTGGGGTGGTGCTTGGCGCGCCCAGGCAGCAATAGTTTCTGGCTTTGGCGTGCCGCTATAAAAGGTAGTATTGCCCTCAACGCTGGAAAACACCGCGGCGTAATCGGTTAACAGCTCAGTTTTAGCGTGGCGTGGATAAAGGTTGCCCAACCAGTCTTGATTGGCCCACATGGGCAAGCCTAGATAAAGAGGAAGCGTCATGAGTGCCAGCCTACGTCAACAAGATCAAGCGCTAATATAACAGGCTAAGAAGCTTGGCTGTTAAGCGCTGAGGGCGGCTTTTAAATGGCTTTTATTTGTAGCAAGGCGCGGAAAAAGTGAAATTGTTAATGCCTCGATAGCGCTACTATGTAGGTACCACCCTTATATGGGCCGCTATAGCCGTTTACAAACAGGATAGCCCGATGAGTTCAACTTACGTTAGCAGTGATGAAATTCGCGACCAGTTTTCCCGCGCGATGTCGGCAATGTATCAGCAAGAGGTACCCCAATACGGCACCTTGCTGTCGCTGGTTGAGGCGGTTAACCAAACGGTATTAGCCGCAAACCCCAGGCTAAATAGTGAATTGCAAACCAGCGATGAGCTGGCACGTATCAGCGTTGAACGCCACGGCGCTATTCGAGTGGGTAGCCCAAACGAATTAGCCATGCTGCGGCGCATGTTCGCCGTAATGGGTATGGAACCGGTAGGCTACTATGATCTAGCCGCGGCGGGCGTACCGGTTCACTCCACGGCGTTTCGGCCGGTGGAGGATAGTGCGCTTAAGCGTAATCCATTTCGTGTGTTTACCTCGTTACTACGCCTTGAGTTGATTGAAAAAGCGGAGCTCAGAGAGCAGGCGAGTGAAATTTTAAAGGCCCGCGATATCTTCACTGCCAACGTCAAAACACTGGTTGAGCGTTTTGAGCAACAGGGCGGCCTAAGTGCCGAGGATGCCGAGCAGTTTGTGCAGGAAGCGTTGGAAACGTTTCGCTGGCACGACAACGCCACGGTCGATTTGGCGACCTATGAGCGTTTGCACGCCGAACACCGCTTAATCGCTGATGTGGTCTGCTTCCGTGGCCCGCACATTAACCACCTAACGCCGAGAACGCTGGATATTGATGACGTGCAGCGGCGTATGCCCAGTGTGGGCATTGACCCTAAAGCGACTATTGAAGGCCCGCCGCGTCGCGATTGCCCGATACTGTTGCGCCAAACCAGTTTTAAAGCACTGGAAGAGACCATCGCATTCGCGGACGCTGTTGAGGGTAAGCACACCGCCCGCTTTGGCGAAATTGAACAGCGCGGTATTGCGTTAACCGCTAAAGGGCGTGAGCTTTATGATCGTCTGCTAGCCTCCGCCAAGGAAAATGCACCTATGGCAGTGGATAATGACGCTCATCAAGCGCATTTATCGGATGTGTTTAAAGCATTTCCCGATGATTACGCTACGCTGCGCCGTGAGAGGTTGGCTTTTTTCCACTACCAAGCAGTTCCGGGAGCCTCTGTGCAAGGGCCGGTTTCAGTTGAGCGGGTGGAGAGCTTGATCGAACAAGGCGCCCTCAGAGTTACCCCCATGATTTATGAAGATTTCTTGCCCGTAAGTGCGGCCGGTATTTTTCAATCCAACCTGGGTGGAAGCAGTCATGATAACTATGCCAGCAGCGCAAGCCAGCAGGCGTTTGAGCAGGCCCTGGGCAGAGCCGTCATCGATGAAATCGAGCTATATACCCAGCGCCAGCAAACATCGCTTGAACAGGCGCTGGTGAACCTGGCGGGTTAGCAGCTAATAGTGGTGCGAATTAGGCGGGCTTTTGACTGTAGGAGCGGCAAGTACTCTTTCAGTAGCGTATCTAAATCGATACGTGCAGCATTAGTGCTAATGTTGATAGCGCCCAATAGTTTGCCATTGGCATCAAAGGCCGGAACTGCCAGCGAGCGTAAGCCTGAATCCAGCTCTTGATCGGCGATGGCGTAACCTTGCTGGCGCGCCTTGTGAATACACTTTTTAAGCTCACTTTTGGTGGTAAACGTTTTATCGGTATAGCGCTCTAACGTCAGCCGCTCCAAGTAGGCTTCCAGTTCCGCTTCTGACAATTGAGCGAGCAGAACGCGTCCCATTGAAGTATGTGCTGCTGGCAAGCGAGTCCCTACGGATAGCGTAATGGCCATTAGTCTATGGCGCGCCGCTGAACGGGCTACATAGATAACCTCATCGCCATCCAGCACGCCTAAAGAGGATGACTCGCCACACTCGTTGGTGATCTCCTCCAGATACTGCTGAATAGCGCTGCGGTAATTATTGGCGGACAAAAACGAGTAGCCCAGTTGAAGCACCCGCGGCGCTAGCTCAAAGTAACGCTGCTGTTTGCGTACATAGCCTAACGCATGCAGGGTGAGCAGAAAGCGTCGGGCCTTGGCCCTGTTCATGCCCGTGCGCGCGGCCACTTCGCTAAGCGTCATGCGTGGGTGACTTTCATCAAAGGCTAAAATCACTTCCAGGCCGCTCGCCAGCGCTGTTACGAAGTCGCGGTCATCGGGGGTTAACATTTCATCCAGAAGCTGCTCTTCCATCGGTGTCCACTCATCGGAATAGGCGTAAATTTAAAAGACCAATATAGCATATTGTTCGAATAGCGAACATATATGCGCTGCTCGCTATAGAAGGTTGAGCGCTTGAACCAATGTGCATAGATCTTTAATCGTGACGACATCGTTTGGAAAAGGGGATTGAGCGGGATTCGCGGTGACACCAACAAAAAGCGTTCCGTTTGAGCGTGCGGCGCGATAGTCATTATACGAATCGCCAATCATAACGGTGGCTTTCGCTGCCAGCTGGTGTCGGGTGAGTAAGTTGCGTAAACCCGTGGCTTTATCCGGGGGCGCGCCCACAACTTCTTTAAAGTAAAGCGCCAATTGGCGCTGCGCCACAATAGCCTTGAGTTCCTGTTCGGGTGTGGCAGAGAGCAGATACTGCGGACGTTGGTTGTGCCAACCACTTAAAAATTCTAGCGCTCCAGGAATTGGCGGTGCGGCTAGTAAACGCTCTTCGACACTGGCTTTAAATTGCTGACAAAGCGCCTGGATACGGGCGTTACTGGCTGGCTTGCCCAGTATATGCTCTTCAATATGGCGAAACTTGACCTCTCTAGGCTGGCCACCGCGGCGGCTGAGGTAAGCCACAACGGCGCGATACTGGCTTTCAGGCGCCTGACGATATACGTCGGCAAACGCCTGGCGCTTTAGGGTTGCAGAGTCGAGAACAACGCCATCGAAGTCAAATACCAATGCGTATAAAGGGATCGTATCGTCATCACTCACGGAGCTGCTCCGCTGGCTAGGTTCCAAGCAAAAACGGCACTATACCTGGACGGTAAGTGCCGTTATACGAACGTTAGCTACGTTTGAAGCGTGAATATAACCAACCTTTGAGGGGAGTGTTGCCCAGTAAAACCAGCACGATTACCGAGGTAAGCACTAATGACAGCGGGTTGATTACCAGCGCAAGCAGGAAGTCGACACTGCTGTCGCCGACCGATGACATGGCCTGACGGTATGACTGATCCAGCAGCGGGCCAAGGATAACACCAAGAATAATCGGGCCCATCTGAAAACCGAACATCTTCAACCAGTAGCCCAAAATGCCAAAGCCTAGCATCCAATAAACTTCTGTCATGCTGCTGTTAAGCGAGTAGGTACCCACCACACACAGCACCAATATCAGCGGGATCATAATCGCTTTTGGCACTTCAACAATTTTTGAGAAAAGCTTAATACCGGTTAGTCCAAAGATGAGCAGAAAAATATTGGCCAATGCCAAGTTGCCGACCGTAAACCAAAAGATATACGGCGTCTCGATCATCAGCATCGGGCCTGGGTTCAGGCCATGAATAACCAGGGCACCGATAATAACGGCGGTGACCGCGTCGCCTGGCATGCCCAGGGTAAGCATAGGCACGTAAGCGCCACCCACCGCGGCGTTATTGGCGGTTTCAGGTGCCACAAGCCCTTCATACGCACCTTCGCCAAAAGGCACTTCAGGGTTTTTAACGGTGCGCTTGGCGTGATCATAGGCAAACAGTGACGCAATATCGCCGCCGGTGCCCGGCAGTGCGCCAACCACGACGCCGATAATAGAGGTGCGTAAAGAGAGCGGTAAAAACTTGAGCACCATATTAAGAGGCGGAACGATCTTGTCAACGTTCTGTTTAACGGGCACTTTGGCCATATTGTGCAGCTGGTAAAATGCTTCCGCGACCCCAAACAGGCCGATCATGACGACGACGTAATGAATCCCGCCCAGCAGCTCCATACTGCCCATGGTGAGGCGTGGCTGGGCGGTGACCATGTCCATGCCGACCAAGCCAATGGTGGCACCCAGGGCGACAGAGAAAATACCGCGTGCCAGTGATTTACCCGACAGCGAGCTGACCAATAGCAAGCCCATGGCGGCGATTAAAAAGTAGTCGCGGGGTGCAAACTTAAGTGCAAGGTCGGCAAGGTGTGGTGCCGTAGCAGCGAGTACAACAACACCAATCAAACCACCTATTACTGACATTACGGTACTTAGACCAATTGCTTTACCCGCTTCCCCTTTTTGGGCTAACGGGTAGCCGTCAAAGGCGGTAGTGACCGCTGATGGGGCACCAGGAATATTGAGTAAGATAGCGGTGCGCGAACCGCCGTAAACGCCACCAACGTAAATGCCCACCATCAGCGCTAGCGCGTTATTAATCTCCCAGGAAAACGTAAAGGAAATCAGAATGGAGACGGCCATCGTAACCGAGAGGCCGGGAATAGCGCCGATGTAAATACCGGCAATAACGCCAAGGGCAGTCAAGCCCAATAGACCTGGATCAAGCCAAGCCATGAGCAGATAGGAGAAGGTATCACTCATTGGATGCCTCGGGGTTCATAATCAAGGAAGATAGACACGAAACACTATCGTGAAAAGCATATAAATTATCGCAATGGCGAGAGAGGCAATCACTAAAGAGCTAATGATTTTTCCTTGACGATAATAAATGAACATAGCGGCTAAAAAGATAAAGGTACTTATATAGAAGCTTGTCCATACGATAGCGACTAAATAGAGCATCGATACTATCGAGAACACCACAATATGCGTTTTAAAATGTTCATGTAAAAACACTTTAAACTCTTGGCTAGCGCTGCGAATTTGGGGATCTCGCTGCTTGCGTCGATGGCTGAAAAGAATCGCTATTGAGGAGACCAGCATTATCAAGGCTAGACCGACAGGAAAAGAGCCAGCTGAATTTAGCTGCACTCCATTATCGATACGATAAGCCTCGTAGAGAACGCCGGCACTAAACAGCAACAGCAGCCAGTCGAATACTTTTTCACCCGCCCGAACGCGTTCGATTTTTTTAGTCATACAGAGACTCCAAGGGGACAGGTGATTAGCCTGCCCCCTAAGTCATAGGAAGATAGCGTTAGGGGCGTGGAATACCCAGCTCTTCAGGGGATTTCTCGACCGCATCCGCTTCGAACATTGACCACGCTGTGACGGATTGCCAGTTATCCAGGTATTGCTGCGCTTCTTCGCCGTTTAGGTTGAGCGATTCGCCACCAAAATTAGTCAGGAATTCTTGGAAACCATCGCTGGCAACGGCCTGCTCGTAAGCATCTTCCAAGGTGGCTTTAACGTCATCGGGTGTATCTTCATGCACAAAGACACCCCAGAACGGCCCCCAGGGCAAGAATGAATCGAGTCCGGGAAGCGCATCGGTAATCGGTGGAACGTCCGGCAGGTCTTCCAGCTCTTCGCTACCCAGCACGGCCAGGCCCTTCAGGCGGCCAGCACGGATCTGTTCGGCCACCGCGGAAAGACTTAGCGGCATAAAGTCGATATGTTCACCCAGCAGGGCTGTAACGCCTGGGCCATCGCCGCCGAAGGTCACTGTACGCACATTAAGATCGTCGACAGAGTTGATCATTGCGTGAATCGTACTGGGCAAGCCACCGGCACCCGTTCCGCCCATTTTGAGCTCGTCGGGGTTTTCGTGGGCGTACTCAAGCAGCTCCGCAAAAGTATCGAAGGGGCTATTAGGATGGGTCGCGATAACAACCCGACCCTGGCCGATAATATTGATAGGGTACATATCATCGTAGGTGAAATCGGCTAAGCCCATCAGTGGGTATAGCTGAGGGTTCTCTGCACCAAATAGCAGGTTATAGCCGTCAGGGCGCTGGCGCATGACATGGTTCATGCCAATAACGCCGGTACCGCCAGGGCGGTTGGTGAGAACAATCGTGGTATCCAGAACCTCTTCCACGTGGGGGGTTAGGCTGCGTACCACGTTATCGGTAGCGCCCCCGGCTCCCCACTGGATGGTGCCTTGGATATTACGCGCAGGGTAATCGGCGAGGGCGCCACCCGCGACGGCCAAGGAGCTGATGGCGATAGCCAACTGGGTGAAAAGTGGCTTAGTCATTATGCTTATCCTCCAACGAATTATTATATTAGTGCTGCTTAATGGTGATATTCGTTCGCCTTACGAACTTAAGTACTTAAGGCGAACACTAGAGGCCGGCATGGCGGCTGTCAATCAACAAACCTTCGTATAAGACCAAGGTTTAATATTGCGATGGCCTATTCAGCTCAATGTGAAACATGCTTGTTTAGCCGGTAGCAATAGAATTGTGAATGTATTAAGCGTTGTTTCTATTCACAATATTTCTATTAACAATAAATTTCTATTACGTATAGTAAAAGTTTATGACTAATCCAATGTTGGCAGTTGGGTACTGGTTGCCAGACACCCCACCCTATCGGGCATAATGCGAACTAACGAACGTTATGCGAACAATGGTCGTTTGTACGGGAAGCCATTGGCTCAGCCATAGCGACACATAATAGCGTCGTAGTGCTAAAGCACATTCGCTTGAATGCACTACCTGGGAGGAGGCTATGCGCGCCATTGCCACTGTTTGTCTAAGCGGAGACCTGCGGACTAAGCTGGAAGCCATCGCCCGTGCCGGATTTGATGGCGTAGAAATCTTTGAAAATGACCTACTCTCCTTCGATGGCTCACCCCAGGAAGTGCGCGCTCTGTGTGAGCGACTTGGGCTAACGATTGTTGCCTTTCAACCGTTTCGCGATTTTGAAGCAATGCCGGAACCTCAGCGTAGCCGCAATCTAAAGCGTGCCGAGCGTAAGTTCGAACTGATGGAACAGCTAGGCACGGATTTTTTGCTGGTGTGTAGCAATGTATCCCCCCAGGCCGTCGACGATATGGATCGCGTAGTGGCCGATTTGCGCGAGCTTGCCGAACTGGCAGCAAAGCGTAATATTAGGGTGGGGTTTGAAGCCTTGGCCTGGGGGCGGCATATCTCAGACTACCGCGATGCCTGGGAAGCCGTGCGCCGAGTCGATCACGCTAATTTGGGCATAGTGCTCGATAGCTTTCATATTCTCTCCCGCGGTCATGACCTCTCTGCCATCGGCAAAATCCCTAAACAAAAAATCTTCTTCGTCCAGGTGGCCGATGCGCCGCTACTGGATATGGATGTACTGCAGTGGAGTCGCCATTTCCGCTGCTTCCCCGGCCAGGGGCGCCTTGCGCTGAAAGCCTTTATGGCTGAACTCGCCAAAACCGGTTACGACGGCCCGCTGTCGCTGGAAATTTTTAGCGACGCCTTCCGCGCTGCTCCAACTGAAATTACCGCTATGGATGGTCTTCGCTCGCTCATTCTGCTCGAAAACCTCATTGAGGATGGCCCCTGGGCAAGCCCTATTCCCCCGGCACCCAGCTATAACGGCATTCATTTTATTGAGTTTACCCTTGAAGAAGAGAGCGCCGCGCCGCTGGGCGAGTTTATCGATGCACTGGGCTTTCGCCATGTGGGCCGCCATCGCTCCAAAAATGTCGAACTCTGGAAGCAGGGCGAAATTCACCTGGTGCTCAATTTTGAAACGGATAGCTTTGCCCATACTTTCCGGCTGCTTCACGGTACCTCGGTGTGTGCGGTAGGTTTCCGTGTTGATGACGTTGAGCGCGGGCTGGCCCGTGCAAAAGCCTTTAAGGCACAGACATTCCGTGGCCAGGTGGGCGAAGACGAGATGGAAATCTCAGCGCTGCGGGGTATCGAAGGCAGCCTTGTGTACCTAGTGGATGACCAGGCCGCTGAAGACTTGCAGTGGCGAACCGATTTTGAGCTGTTTGACCAAGAGAGCCGCAATGAGGCAGGCCTTACCCGGGTAGATCACCTCTCTTACGTACTCCCTGCGACACAGCTACTCAGCTGGCAACTGTTTCATCGCACCGTATTTGGTTTCAATGCGGCTGCGGAGAACGAGATTATCGACCCAAGAGGCATGATGATCAGCCAAGCAGTGATTAGCCCTGAGCAGACTATTCGCATCCCGCTGACGGTTTCACAGGCCCAGGATACCCAGCCAGGGCGTTTTCTGAGCGAGTTTCGCGGTGGCGTGCAGCAGATCGCCTTTGAGAGCCACGATATCTTCGCCACGGTGGATGAACTCCAAGCGCGGGGGTTGCCGCTGCTGAAGATTCCGCAGAATTACTACGACGATCTTGACGCGCGCTACGGGCTGGAAGAGGAGCTGTTAGAGGCAATGCGTAAACGCAATATACTGTTTGACCGCAACGACGAAGGCGACTTCTTTCACGCCTATACGGAAACTTTCTCGGGCCGATTTTTCTTCGAAATCGTTGAGCGGCGTGGCGCCTATCAGCAGTTTGGCGCCGCAAACGCGGGCATTCGCTTGGCCGCTCAGGCCGCGCAGCGCTAATTCGCGGTGTTAGCCTATTTGTGTCTCAAGGCGTCGACGCCCGCAAGCGGTTCTGTAAAGATAAAGCCAAGCGCGAGGCGGCTGAGCAGCAGCCAGCCACGCTATTTTGCCCTCGACCATCGTGAACTGCTCAAGGAAAATGCTATATGAGCCAAGGTAAAGTGTTAGTGCTGCACGGCCCTAATTTGAATCTGCTCGGCACTCGGCAGCCGGAAATCTATGGCTACGAGACCCTGGAAGACGTCAATAACGCGCTGCGGGAAAAAGCCGTGATGGCTGACTGGGAGCTAAACTGCCTGCAGAGCAACCACGAAGGCGCGCTGATTGACGCCATTCATGCGGCGCGGTTGGATGGCACCCAGGCGATTATTATCAACCCGGCTGCCTATACTCACACCTCGGTGGCCATTCTGGATGCGTTGAATGCCTTTGAGGGTAAGGTCATCGAAGTGCACATTTCCAATGTGCACAAGCGGGAAAGCTTCCGCCATCACTCCTATGTATCGCTGCGTGCCGATGGCGTTATTGCTGGACTGGGAACTCAAGGCTATCAGGCGGCTTTGGACGCAATTATGTTATCTATGCTATCGGCGAGTAGTGCATAAGATGAGATTTCAATAGCGGGGAAAGTTGTTATGGCGTAGCTGGAAGCTAGTTAGCGGTGAGAATTTTGCTGCGCCCTCTATGAATATTTGCTAATTCTTATTTATGAAGCAGAGTTTGCTAATTATCTTACTAAGTTAAATACACTTTAGTTTCAATAATTTATACTAAAGTCGTGTTTTTTGTGACTAAAGTAAAAGAGTAACCTCGCTGTATGTAATACGAATAGATGTACGAAATGCGAACATAAAAATAATGCAATACACAGGAAGATAACAATGAATAAACTCCTTAGCGCAACATGTCTGGCTGCCTGCGGAAGTGCCCTAGCGCTTGGTCTTACCGTCTCCTCTGCCAGTGCCAATGAGTGGCCTACTGACGATATTCGTCTTGTCGTCCCCTATGCCCCAGGTGGCACCACGGATGTTTTGTCCCGCCGTGTCGCGGATCTTCTTCAGCAAGAGCTTGATGCTAACGTGGTTGTGGAGAACCGCCCGGGGGCGGGCTCTACTGTGGGCACCGGGCGTCTCGCTCGAGGTGGCCGCGGTGTCGATCACACTATTTTGATGGCGTCTCCAGGGCACACCATTGGCGCTGCCATCTATCCTGACCTGGGCTATGATCCGGTTGAGGATTTTGTCTTCCTGCAAAACATGATCGATATCCCCAATGTCATGGTGGTTCCCGCCGATAGCCCTTATGAAAGTGTGATTGAGTTTGTTGAAGCGGCAAAAGAAGAGAACATGACGTTCAGCCACAGTGGCGTGGGCAGCTCCATCCATATGTCCGGTGAGTTATTCAAGACGCTGACTGAAACCAACATGACGGCAGTGCCTTTTGCCGGCAGCGGTGCGGCTCTTCCTGCGCTATTAGGCGGCGATGTCGATGTCTCTTTCGAGAACATGCCGACCGTCCTTTCGCATATTCGCTCGGGTGATTTGCGCGCTCTGGCGGTTACCTCCGCTGAGCGGTCAGAGTACCTGCCAGATGTGCCCACACTGTCGGAAGTGGGCGAGTATAACCTTGACCAGTTCGTCACGACGGCATGGTTTGGCCTGGTGGCACACAGCTCTTTCCCTGAAGAAGCGCAAAGCGTTATGCAGGACGCCCTTGCTAAAGTGATGGAACGTGAGGAGTTTTTGGACTTTGCAGATCAACTGGGCGCGGAACCGGGTCAGGTGTCTGGCGAAGAGTTCAAGCAGTTCATTGCCGATGAAGTCGAGCGTTGGGAAGGCGTTGCACAGCAGGCTGGCATTAGCCAGTAACTAAGTAGTCTTCCGTCCTAACACTGAGGCGAGGGCTGCTACCCTCGCCTCTCTTGTTTCCCAGGAGAAGGCCGCGATGACACCTTCGGGTTCCAAGCGCAGAGTAAAAGTAAAAGATACTAGCGACCTCATCACCGGCATCGTCTTGCTGGGGTTTGCCATCGTGTTGGTCTTTTATCTGGTGCCTAACTATATAAACGAACCGCCGATCCTACAAAACCCAATGATGTCGCCGCGCTGGCTGCCAGCGATCATCGGCTGGCTGATCCTGCTGTTTTCGATTCTGCTCATTCTTCAGGCCTTCATTTTGGAAGGGAAAACCGAGGAGGATGAGAGAGCGATTGAGAAAGGCTCCACGCGGCGTTTCGTGCTAATGGTGCTGTCGCTGGTGATATATGTTGCCTTGTTTGAGGCGATGGGCGCCGTGTTCTGCGGCATTTTGGCAACATTAGTTCTTTTCGTAGCACACCCGGTACGCACTTGGTGGGTATATAGCCTGGCATTTCTGTTTCCTATTATCGTGGCGCTCTTATTCGTAGAAGTAATGAACGTGCCACTACCGATAATGCCGCTCGGTTTCTGATTCGCTACTTATTTTTCTGGGTGCCCTATGGAAAACTTTTCGGAAGTCGTTGGCATATTCTTTAGTCTGGACAACTTTCTGGCCATAGCCGTAGGCGTGGTTATCGGCGTGGTGGTTGGTTCCATCCCCGGTTTAACCGCCACCATGGCGGTGGCATTGGCACTCCCCTTTACCTTCTCTATGCAGCCGGTGGCGGCTATCCTGCTGTTAGTAGGTATCTATAAAGGGGGGATGTACGGCGGCTCGATTACCGCGATTCTAATCAGAACCCCGGGCTCACCCGCTTCGGCCTGTACTTTGCTAGACGGCTATCCAATGGCCCAGCAGGGGCATGCCAAAAAAGCACTAAAGGCTGCGCTTTACTCATCGGTCATTGCCGATTTTATCTCCAACATTGCGTTGATCTTTTTTGCCGCCTACTTGGCAAAGATTGCGCTGAACTTCGGTGCACCAGAATTTTTCTGGCTGATCTGTTTTTCTCTCACCATTATCATCTCTCTGGCCAGCGGCTCTATGATCAAGGGCTTGATGGCAGCGCTGCTAGGTATTTTGTTATCCATGGTAGGGCTGGATGAGGTCTTCGGTTCACAGCGGCTTACCTTCGGCAACTACAACTTAATGGACAGCATCTCCTTTATCCCCCTGTTGATTGGGCTTTTTGCTATTCCAGAGATTATCGAGTTTTATCGTAAGAAAGCCATTCCTCATATTAAGGCAAAGGCGAGTGGTGCTGGTTTGGCCTTCTCTGAGCTCAAACGTTGTATGAAAAGCATTGTCCGGGGCAGCTTAATTGGCGTCATTATTGGCGCTATTCCTGGCACTGGAGCGACAGCGGCAGCGTTCATTTCCTACAGCGATGCACGCAGGCGCTCTCCCAACAAAGCCAATTTCGGCAAGGGCGAGGTAGAAGGGGTGGCCGCGGCGGAGGCCGGTAACAATGGCGTTGCCGGGGCGACATTAATTCCGCTGTTATCGCTAGGGATTCCTGGGGATGTCATCACCGCCATTATCCTGGGTGCTTTTATGGTGCATGGCTTAACCCCTGGCCCGCTTATGTTCCAGGAAAATCTGTCGCTGATCTATGCACTGTTCCTGGGTATTATGTGCAGTTCGGTCATCCTGTTGGTGGTGGGTAACGTTGCCATCAAGTACTTCTCGTTAATTGCTGATATCCCCAAGTCAATCCTCTTTCCCATCGTCTTGATGTTCTGTGTCTACGGCGCTTATGCAGTCAATAACGCCACTTTCGACGTGGGGCTGATGTTGGCTTTTGGGGTTTTGGGATACATCTTCAATCGTACCGCCATACCCGCAGCGCCGTTTCTGATCGGTTTCATTCTGGGGCCGATGTTCGAAGACAACCTGCGTCGTTCTCTGCTCATCGGCTCCAACGACTTGTCGATTTTTGTGCGTGGGCCTATCACCTGGGTCTTCATCGTGCTGACGGTGGGCTCCATCGGTCTGGCAATCTATCGCTTTGCCGCATCCCGACGTGGCACACGTAATAGTACTGACGAATCACACCAAACGTGAGTTGCCCGGCCTAACCGACCGTCACTCCGCCGCAGACAAACAACGTCTGGCCAGTAATGAAACTGCTACGTTCGTCGCAGAAAAAACTGACAGCCTGGGCCACGTCTTCGGGCTGGCCCATGCGCTTTAACGGGATATTATCGATGATGCGGCGGGCGCGCTCAGAATCTGGGGGGTTATTCTCCCAGAAGGCACTGGTAGCGATGGGCCCTGGGGCAACGCAGTTCACCGTAATGCCATGTTCCGCCAGCTCTAATGCCCAGGTGCGAGCCATGGATTGCAGCGCGCCTTTCGTGGCGCTGTAAATGGTGCGCGCTTCTTTGCCGAGTACCACGCGGCTGGCATTGATGACGATGCGCCCCATGCCGGCTGCTTTCATTGAAGGTAGCAGTGCCTGTGTGCATATCAGCGCCGAACGTACGTTCAGGTGCATTAATCTATCGAAGTCTTCAATCTGCGTTTCTTCAAGCAGGGCCGGGGCGACAATGCCCACGTTATTGATTAGCCGGGTCACCCTATTGCGTGCAGCGATTTCCGCCATCACCCGGTGGGTGGCGTCAGCATCGGCAAGGTCGACCAGAACGGCGTCTGCTCGCAAAGACTCTGCCTCCGGCTCAACGATATCCACCACGATAACGTGGTAACCCTCGTGCTGGAGACGCAGGGCAATGGCTTGGCCGATGTTTCTGGCGCCGCCGGTCACCACGGCGCAGTGCTGCTGAGACGTTTTGTTTTGACCAGGGTGTTGAGGCATTTTTGTTGTCCTTGGCGGCAATCAATCGTTGTTTTTGTATAAACTCAAACGTTAGAACGTTATGAGTCCTGATAGCGTCATCAACCAAATTATCAGGCTAAGCGTAAAGAACGAAGCGATTGTCGCCACCAGCAGGGCGGCCGCGCTCACCCCGGCTAAGCCATAGCGTTGGCCGAGCAGAGGGTAAATGCTGATCAACGGTGCGGCAGCAAACAGCAGCGCACCGGCCATATAAAGGGGATCGATACCGGGGACAAAATAAAAGGCGATGAAAATAGCCAACGGGTGAATGAGGAGTTTGCCGACCACTATTTGACCAACGTCCCTGGCCATGCCTTTTACCTGCAGGCCAAACAGCGTCCCGCCAATCACGAACAGTGCCGCTGGCCCTGCTGCATCGGCCAGCATATCAATGGCTTTAAACAGCGGGCCAGGTATTTGTATATGGGATATCGCCAGGCTAATGCCGACCAGTAAGCCAATCAGCACGGGATTTTTGATTAGGCTAAGCGCTGTGTGTTTGACCGTCTTCCATACGCTGGAACCTTGATGGCTGCCCAGCTCAGCTAAAATCAGTGCGGCGGGAATAATAAGCAGGTTTTCAATCACCATATTCAGCGCCAAGAGCACCGCCGCAGGGGAGCCAATGACCATGGCTGCCACTGGGTAGCCGACAAAGCCGCTGTTGGCCGCCGCCATACCGAGTGCCTGCATGGCACTGGCGTTAAGGGGCTGGCGCTGTCGTTTTAAGCACAGCAGTAACCCCCCACTGAACACGACGATAGAGCCCAGGCCGTAAGCTACCAGGTAGTTGAGCTTGAAAATTTCTTCCAGAGGCTGCTGGGTTAACGCACGAATCACTAGCGCGGGCAGCGCGCAGTAGAGCACGAATACCCCCACCCCTTGCACCTGCTCGCGCTGGATAATGCCGCTCCATCTTGCGAGATAACCCGCCCCAATCAGCAGAAATATAGGCGTGGTAATGGCAAGAATGGCAAGCATAGCGGCCTCTTTAGCGCCCAAAGGAAATAGTAGTGTTCGAATAACGAATAATTGTACGTTATTTTTTCAGCGCTTCACTACCCGCGCTGCATCGCTCGAGCTTCATGGTCAGAACCTCTTGACCAGAACTTTATGACCAGCTTTATGGCCCGAACTTTATGGTTCGGAGTGAGCAGACGGCGCGACGAGCTGTTCTATGTAGTGGGTACGCAGCGGTATCACATGCGGATCGATCTGCGCAGGGGCGATACGATCCGCAGTGAAAAAGCGAAACGCATCCACGCCCTGAAACACAAACAGGTCAACACCCGAAAGCGTTTTGGCGCCCGCCCGTTGAGCGGCGTTTAACAGCTCGGTGTGGGCGGGGATATAGACCGCATCAAAGACCCAGTGCTGATCGCTAAGCCCGGTGGTATCAATTGGGCAACCCGGGTGGTTGATGTGGCCGATGGGTGAGCAGTTGACCACGCCCTGCCACTTGGGAAGCTCTCTTTGCGCCTGTTCCGGGGTGACGCACGCCGCGCTAATACCCATGGCGTTAAGATCCCGGCTAAGGTTTTCTGCCCGCGTGGCGTCACGTTCAAGAATATGCAGACAACTGACATTGAGTTCACCCAGTGCACATGCCACTGCGCGGCCCACGCCACCGGCGCCAATCAATAGCACCTCCCCCGCAGGCTGGCTACCGAAGGAGTGGCGGTAGGCGCTGATAAAACCGGTGTAATCGGTGTTTTCCGCACGCAGGCCGTTTTCATCGAACAGCAGCGTATTGGCGGTACCCACTCGGAGCACCCCTTCGCCGCGAATATCAGCCAGCTGGGCGGCTTTTTCTTTGAAAGGGAACGTAACGTTGGTTCCCCGGTAGCCCTCGCTACGCAGCTTTTTTATAGCGTTGGGAAAGTCAAAATCTGACACGCCCAGGCTGTCGACTAAATCGTAGCGTACCGGCTCGCCCAACGAAGCGCCCAAGCGTTCGTGTAAATCCGGGGATTGCGACTTGGCAATGCCTTCTCCTACCAGACCGAGTTTAATCATGCTTGGCTTCCTCCTGTGGGGTGCTTTGGCGTTTTTTGATCCATGCCATCAATTTCTGCTTCCAGGCGCTGCTGCGCGGTGACGCGCACAAAGGCATTCGGCGCGCCTAGCCCTTGGTAGCCATCACGCTGCACCAGCTCAAAGAAGAACGCCTGACGGCCAGGCTGGGTATACAGCTGATAGAAGTCGCCATGGCTGTCTTGGTCAAAGAGGATGTGGTGCGCCTGCATCCACGCTTGGGTTTGTGCAGGAAGGTCAACGCGTGCGGCCAGGTCGCGATAGTAGTTACCGGGAATCGGCAGTACCGGCGTGCCCGCCTGTTGCAGGGCTGCGCTGGTGTCGCGCATGGCGTTGGTGCGCAGGGCGACATGGTGAACTCCCGAGCCGCCGTATTGGCGCACAAAGCGGTTGCTGGCGGTATCCGGCGAGGCGCTGGCGTTAAGCGCCAGGCGGAAGCGACCGTTGTAGTTTTGCAGCACCTGGCTCTGGATCAGCCCGCGGGGGTCGGTGACATCGAAGGAAGGCGTTGGCTCCAGCTGAAAAATAGCGCGGTACTGCAGCATCAGCGAGAGGTAGTCATGGTAGGAGAGCGCCACGCTGATATGGTCGATATCCACCAGCGCGCTCTGGGGAACGGGCTGCACATCCACAGTGAACTCACGATCCCAGGTACGGCTAAGTTGCGAGTCGTCAATGATATAGGAGAGGCTGCCGTCCACATTGCGCAGTGCGCTCATGCGGTGGCTGGCGCCCACCTCTTCGGGCTCGACAATAGCGTAGCCCAGCTTATCCGCGCGCTTGAACGCTTCATAGGCGTTGCCTACGCGCAGTCCAATAGCGGTAACCGCGGTAGCGTCGCGACCCGGTACACGGCCGGTGAAGTGCGCCTCGGTGTTGAGCACCAGATTAACGTCGCCCGCCGCCCAGCGTTCGGCGTTGAGCGTATGGTGGCGCCCCACGCAGGCCATGCCCAGGGCGCTTAGCAACTCGCGCAGCGGTGCTAAATCGTCGGGCTCAACGGCAATCTCCAGAAAGGCGACCGACTCGATCGGCTGGGGCGCGGGAATGCCGCTGTCGCCCTGCATGCTGCGCAGCAAGTGGTAGGAACGCAGTCCGTCGCGAGCAGTCTGGTCGCTGTGGCCCATGCGGAACACATCGTTAAAGATCTCGTGGGAGAGCGGGCCGTCGTAACGGGTCTCGTCCAGCATGGCCATGAATTTATCCATCTGCAGTTCGCCCTGGCCGGGGAAGCAGCGGTAGTGGCGGCTCCACGACAGATGATCCATGGAGAGGCGCGGTGCATCGGCGGTCTGTACCAGAAAGATGCGATCCCCCGGAATGCGGCCAATGGTGCCCAGCTCCGTCTGGCGGGAGAAGATATGGAAGGTATCCAGTACCAGGCCGACATTGGGATGGGCAGCGCGGCGCACCACTTCCCAGCTGTCGCGATAGTCGTGAATATGGCGGCCCCAGGCCAGCGCCTCATAGGCCACGCGCAGATTGC
Organism: Halomonas sp. ISL-56; assembly: GCF_018612805.1. Lineage (NCBI taxonomy): Bacteria > Pseudomonadati > Pseudomonadota > Gammaproteobacteria > Oceanospirillales > Halomonadaceae > Halomonas > Halomonas sp. ISL-56. The sequence continues at coordinate 31,661 of NZ_JAGGRO010000006.1, forward strand.
GTCGTGCGGCACGCTCACCTAGCTCATAGAAGTCATCGGCGGCGCGGCTTAAACCCGGCAGTGAGTCGGGGTGAACGGTGCTGCAGGCCATGAGCAAGTCCGTGCCGAGCTCCTCCATCAGGTCAAACTTGTGCTCGGCGCGGTCGAACGCCCGTTCCCGGGCGCGCCCCTGCAGGCCTTCGAAATCGCGAAACGGCTGGAGCGTGACCAGCTTAAGTCCGCGGGCGCGAATCAGCTCGCCCGCTTCCCGCGGCGTGCCGGTGAACGCGGTTAAGTCGTTTTCAAACAGCTCAAGCCCTTCAAAACCCGCTTGGGCGATGGCGTCTACCTTCTCTTCCAGCGAGCCGCTTAGGCAAACCGTGGCAATGGATGAGTACATGGCATCACGCTCCTTACTTTGAGTAATATCAGTAACCCGCCAGGCGCGGCAGGAAGGTGACCAGCGCCGGTACGAAGGTAATCAGCAGCAGGATCAAAAACTGCACGCCCAGCATCGGTAAAATGCGGCGGATAATCGGCCCCATGCCCACCCCGGAGACGGAGTCGGCGACAAACAGGCAGAGCCCCATGGGCGGTGTGATTAGCCCCATCATCAGGTTGAAAATCACCACGATACCGAAGTGCAGCGGGTCGATACCCAGCGCCATGGCAATGGGGTGAAGGATCGGCACGAGCACCAAAATGGCCGCGATGCCTTCCAGGAACAGCCCCACCACCAGCAGTAGCAGAATCACGGCGATCAGGAAGGTCCACTGGGTATCGATACTCATCAGTGCCCACTCGGTGAGCATGTTGGGCACGCGCTCGAATGTCAGCACCCAGTTGGCGGCGGAGACGGCGCCCATGATGACCATAATCACTGCGCTATCGCGCATGGCGCGGGCGAAGATGGCTGGCAGGTTCACCAGTTTGATATTGCGGTAGAGCACCACGCCCAGAATCAGCGCGTAGACCACAGCAAAAGCCGCCGCCTCGGTGGGCGTAACCATACCGGCTAGAATGGCACCGACCACAAACACCGGCATGAGTGCAGGCAGCAACCCATGCAAAAGGGCATGGCGGCGTGACTGTTTCTTGGTCTGTGCCGCGCCCAGATCACCGGCGAAAAAATAGACGTAGAGCGAGAGTCCCAACGCGAGCAATAGCCCGGGCACGATACCGGCTAGAAAGAGTCCCGGTACCGACACGCCAGATACCGTGAGCGCGTAAATAATTACCGGAATACTCGGTGGGATAATCGGGCCAATGACCGAAGACGCTGCGGTAAGCGCCGCGGCGAAATCCCGCGGGTAACCCTCTTTCTCCATGGCTGGCACAAACACCCGTCCAAGCGCAGAGGTGTCGGCAATCGCCGAACCAGAGAGGCCGGCAAAAATCACCGACGCCCAGATATTCACGTGCGCCAGCCCGGCTTTCAGGCGGCCGACAATGGCGGTGGCCAAGTTAATAATTCGGTGAGTAATACCCGCTTCGTTCATCAGCTCGCCCGCCAAAATAAACAGCGGTATGGCCAGCAATGGGAAGGACTCCATGCCGCCAAAAAACTGCTGCGAGACAATGCGGATGTGGTAGGGCAAATCGCCGACGCTCATCAGCACTGTCAGCGAACCGAGAATGGCAAAGGCAAACGGCACCCCAAGCAGAATAAGGGCGATAAGCAGTATAAAAATCATGCTGATGTCTCCTCACCCTGCTGGGTGCTCAGGCGCAGGCCCGCCATCACCAGTGCAGAGAGGCTGAGCAACCCGCCGCCAATCAGCATGGAGGCTTGAAACAGCCACATCGGCATACCCGTGCTGGATGAGGTGCGCCCACCGCGCGCAGCGATAAACTCAACTGCCGACAGCATTAAGCCGATGCCAATCACCAGCACCATCAAATCGACAGCAACGGCCTGCCAGCGCACCCAACGTGGCGGCAGTAAACGACGAATAAGATCAAAGCCGATGTGCTTGTCCTGCAGGTACGCCCAGGACATGCCAAACATCAGACCGTAAATCATTAGGTAAATGGCGGTGTCTTCTCCCCAGGTAATGGAGCCGCCATAGGTATAGCGCGCAAAGGCATTGCCTGCGACCAGCAGGAAAATCATCACCATGGCAAGCCCTGCCAAGCTGCCATTGAACAGGATTAGGCCGCGGTGTATACGGGCGAGAAGATGAGACATAAGAGCACCTTCAATCGTTAGTCAGGTACGCAGGGTCGCGAGTGGGCCACCCAAGGCCCACTCGCAAAGCGCTTTAATCAGGCGGGGTTCAGAAGCGTGCGGATGCCTCTTCCACAGCGGAAGAGAGGCGATCAATCCACTCGGCATCATCGCCTAGCTCATCGCGTAGGTACGCCTGAACCGGCGGCTGAGCAGCTTCGCGGAAGGCTTCCATCTGTTCAGCGGTAGGCTGGGTGATCTCCATGCCCTCGGCTGCCAGTTTGGTGATCCCCTCGGCTGAGTTGAACTGTTGGATGGCACGGCCAGTGGTGCCAGCGACCACAGCGGCACGTTTTACTGCGGCTTGCTCCTCCTCGCTTAGCGACTGAAAGATCTCGTCGTTAATCAGCAGGTGATCGACGCCGTAAACGTGGCGATCCAGGGTCAAATAATCCTGAAACTCATAGAAATTATTGCCGTAGATCACCGAGATAGGGTTCTCTTGGCCATCGACAACGCCAGTAGCAAGCGCCGTGGGCACTTCACCCCAGGCGATACCCTGGGGTTCGCCACCCAAAGCGCTGACCATTTCCAGGTAGAGCGGAATGGTCTGTACGCGGAACTTCAGCCCTTGCATATCCTCCGGCGAGTGAATCGGGCGCACAGAGTTGGTGAAGTGGCGAAAGCCGGTTTCGCCGTAGGCCAGTGTGCGTAGGCCGGTTTCCTGCAAGCAGTGTTCAGCCAATGCAGTGCCGAATTCGCCGTCCATTACTTGCCAAGCAACGGGCGCTGACGGGAAGGTGTAAGGGATATCCGTCACGGCGACCGCCGGGCAGAAGTTGGCATAGGCACCGGAGACCATCGCAATGCTGATGGTGCCATCCTGCGCGCCTTCAATCAGTTCGGTTTCACCGCCTAGCGCGCCAGCAGGGTAGAGCTCCACGGTAAGATCCGTTTCGGCTTCCACCAGGTTTTTGAACACTTGACCGGCCGCACCTTTTTTCGAGGTGGTCCAGTCATCAGGATCAACGTGGGCAAAGCGCAGCGTTTGGGCGGAGGCACTAGCAGCGGCAACCAGCGTAACCGTAGCAAGGGCCGCCGTTAGGGCGCGTTTCTTTATAGACACAGATTTTGTAAACACAGGGGTCAAAGACATTGTTGTTGTCCTCTTGTTGGGTCGTTGTTATAAGGTTTGGAAAAGCCTAAATCAGTGGCGTGTTTAGCCGTTCCATCCTGTCATAATCAACAATGTACGAAATGGTACGTTCAGTCAAGCTGTGGCATACTAGACCAAAGACGACCACGACAATAAAAGGCATGCTCTATGACAGCCCCTTCGACCAAGGCCAGCCCTCCTGCCGCGCGGCGACGGCGTAAAAATGACCCCGAATCCGTGCGCGCCGATATTCTTGCGGTGGCCACCCGCGAATTCTCCGAAAAAGGCCTCTCTGGGGCCCGGATCGATGAGATCGCCGAGAAAACCCGCGCCTCCAAGCGTATGATTTACTACTACTTCAATGATAAAGAGACGCTCTATCTGCACACTCTGGAAGCCGCTTACCAGAAAGTGCGACTTCAAGAGGCCGAGCTGGATCTTGACCATCTGGCCCCGCTTGAAGCACTTAGCCGACTCGTGCGGTTTACCTTCTGCCATCACGCCAAAAACCCCGACTTTATTCGCCTGGTAATGATCGAAAATATTCATCATGGCCGCTTTTTGGCGCAGTCTGAGTTGATCCAGTCACTCAATGCCGGGGTGATTGATGCGCTCACCAGTGTCTATGCTCGCGGTCTAGAGGCCGGCTGTTTTCGCGAAGGCTTGGATCCACGGGAGCTGCACTGGCTGATTAGCGCGCTGTCATTTTTCAATGTCTCAAACCAGCACACCTTTTCGCGGATTTTTGATTGGCAACAAGCCTCACCTGAGAACCAGCGCAAACTGGAAGATCATGTTACCGAGATGGTACTGCGCTACGTGGTCACTGATGCCACGCTCTCGCAGTCGTAAGTACCGACCTATTTAGCGTATGGTTCGAATGGCGAACAACTGTACACTTCTGTTCTGAGTCGTACCTTTGTGGACTGTTGAGCTGGTTCTGAACAACGTTAATAGGAGGCGTAACGCCCATGCCCGCCGCATTTTTAAAACACCCCTTTATGAGCCAGCGCGCCATCGCCGAGTGTGACGATGACGCCATGGTGCGTGCCATGCTGGCCTTTGAGTTGGCCTTGGCTGAAGTTCAGGAAGCCAGCGGCGCGGTGCCTGCTGGCGTTAGCCAGCAAATGCGCGAACAGTTGGAGAATGCGGAATTCAATAGCGAAGAGGTCGCGGCGGGTATTGCCAGCGGTGGCAATGTGGCAATTCCGTTTGTAAAGCAGAGCCGCGCGTTGCTCGCCGATAAGATCAAGCGTTACTGGCATCAGGGGGCAACCAGCCAGGACGTGGTCGACTCCGCGCTGATGATGCTGCTGAAACCACGCTTAGCGGCGTTAGATGAATTGCTGATGCGCTGCCGAACGGCGGCGTTAGCGCTTATGGATGCCCATAGCGACACGCCCATGGTAGGTCGAACTTTAATGCAGCAGGCACTACCGATTACTTTTGGCGTCAAGGTGGCCCACTGGGCAATCGGCTTGGAGCAGAGCCGCCGCCGCTTGGGAGAGGTGGAACTGCCCGTTCAGTTTGGTGGCGCGGTGGGCGTGCATTCTGGTTGGGACTCGCTGGGGCTTGAGTGGATGGACGCCTTGGCCGAGCGACTCGGTTTGGCGGTGCCGGTGCTGTCCTGGCATACCGACCGCTACCCGATCCATGCCCTTGGCACGGCATTAGATGCGGTAGCCGGGGCCACTGAAAAAATCGCCCTGGATGTGTCTCTGCTAACGCAAACCGAAGTTGGTGAAGTGGCGGAGCCATCGGCGCCGGGCATGGGCGAGTCCTCCTCCATGCCCCATAAGCGTAACCCGGTACGCAGCGCGCTGATCCGTGGCGCGGCGCGTCAAGTGCATGGCCATACCAGTGTGTTGATCAACGCTGCTGCCCAGCCTCTTGAACGCGGCTTGGGTGAATGGCACGCGGAGTGGGCGCCGTTAATGGAGAGCGCTCTGCTGGTAGAGGGGGCGCTGGAGCAAGTGGCCGTGCTTTTGGAAGGGCTAGAGGTCTACCCCGATAACATGTGGCGCAATCTGGCGGCCACCGGTGGCGGCATTATGGCCGAGCCCGTCGCACGTTTGCTGGCGCCTACGCTAGGTGTGGAGAAAGCCAAAGCGGTTAGCGCGGAAGCGGCAGAAGTTGCGCGTCGTGAATCACGCTCTTACTCAGCCGTGCTTGCCGACCACCCTGATGTGAAAGGGGACGTTGATGACGAGGCGTTGCGCAATGCCTGCGACCCTGCTTTATACCTTGGTAGCAGCGCCGCCCAGGTCATACGCGCCAAAAAATGGCTAGAAGCGCAATAAGCGCATTTAAAAACAAAGCGTTAAGTTTGGTTGTGGAGTGAGTGTTGGGTTTGACAGGGTCATTAGGCGGGCGCCGTTGGGTTTGACCCCATTAGCGTTCAGCAGTAGATTGTTCGTATAGAGGATCTATGTTCGCTTAACGAACAACTTGCAGCAGCTCACTAACAAATACGCCAACGACCCGCTAAGAGGCACCCATCATGGCCGAGTTTCTCAGCTTGCATGACGCGGTAGCGCGCTACGTCCAAGACGGCGCTACCGTGGCCATGGAAGGCTTCACCCACCTGATTCCATTTGCCGCCGGTCACGAAGTGATCCGCCAGAAAAAGCGTGATCTGACGCTGATCCGTATGACTCCCGATATCATCTACGATCAAATGATTGGCGCGGGCTGCGCTAAAAAGGTGATCTTCTCGTGGGGCGGTAACCCCGGTGTGGGCTCGCTGCATCGCCTGCGTGATGCGGTGGAGAAAGGCTGGCCGTGCAAGATCGAGATTCTGGAGCACAGCCACGCGGCCATGGCCTGCGCGTTTGAAGCGGGTGCTGCCGGTCTGCCACTAGCGGTGTTTCGCGGCTACATCGGTAGCGAACTGCCCAGCGTCAACGATCAAATCAAATTCATCGAGTGCCCCTTTACCGGGGAGCGCTTAGCCGCCGTGCCTTCAGTGCGCCCGGATGTCTCGATCATTCACGCCCAGCGTGCGGATCGCCAAGGCAACGTGCTGGTAGAAGGCATCGTTGGCGTACAGAAGGAAGCCGTACTCGCTGCCAAGCACAGTATTGTCACGGTGGAAGAGATTGTTGATGACCTGGGGGCTACCCCCAACGCCTGCGTGATTCCTAGCTGGGCCATCAGCGCCGTTGCGGTAGCGGAGAAAGGCGCGCTGCCTTCCTACACCCACGGCTACTACGGCCGCAGCAACCGCTTTTATAAAGAGTGGGATGCGATTGCTCGCGACCGCGATACCTTCACCCAGTGGCTCGATGACAACGTCTTTAATGCAGGAGGCCAAGCCTGATGAGTCTGGAATATACCTCTTCTGAAATGATGTCGGTCACCGCGGCGCGGGCACTGGAAAATGGCATGACCTGCTTTGTAGGCATCGGGCTGCCCTCGGAAGCCGCCAACTTGGCACGGTTGACTCACGCCCCGGATGTGGTGCTGATTTATGAGTCCGGCACGCTGCAAACCAAGCCCGATACTCTGCCGCTCTCCATCGGTGATGGCGAACTGTGTGAATCAGCGCTGACCACCGTGGCAGTGCCAGAAATGTTCCGCTACTGGCTGCAAGGCGGCAAAGTGAGCGTGGGCTTCTTAGGCACCGCGCAAATCGACCGCTTTGCTAACTTGAATACCACCTTAATCGGCGATTACAAAGCACCCAAGGTGCGCCTGCCGGGCGGCGGCGGGGCGCCGGAAATCGCCACCAACGCGGGTGAGGTGTTTATCACCCTTAAGCACTCCAAGCGTGCCTTTGTAAAAGATGTCGACTTCGTCACCACGTTAGGTTTTGGCCGCGACGGCAAAGGCCGCGATAACGTACCCAATATTGGCAAAGGCCCCACCCGGGTGATTACCGACCTGTGCGTGATGAAGCCAGACCCGGAGACCAAAGAGCTGGTGGTGGTTTCGCTACATCCTGGTGTAAGCCGCGAGGACGTGATTGAAGCCACTGGTTGGGAAATTCGCTTTGCCGAGCAGCTTGAGAGCACCCCAGAGCCCAGCGAAAACGAGCTGACGATTCTGCGTGAGCTGAAAGCCCGCACCGAACGGGCCCACGCGGACGCATAAAGGAGTTTGCTATGAGTGACGTTTATTTATGTCATCCCCGCCGCACGGCGGTAGGCCGCTTTGGCGGTACGCTTGCCAGCGTGCGCCCGGATGACTTCGCGGCGACCATCTTTAAAGCCGTACTAGCAGAAGCGCCGGAACTCGATCCCGCCGCCATCGAAGAAGTGTTTATGGGCTGCGCCAACCAGGCCGGTGAAGATAACCGCAACGTGGCGCGCATGTCGTCGCTGTTGGCGGGCATTCCTACTTCGGTACCCGGCACGACCATGAACCGCCTGTGCGGCTCGGGTATGGACGCCGTCGGCACGGCGTTTCGCGCCATTAAAGCCGGTGAGATGGAGCTAGCGCTGGCAGGCGGCGTGGAGTCCATGTCTCGCGCGCCTTTTGTGATGGGCAAGGCCGATAGCGCCTTCGCCCGCACTCAAAAAATCGAAGACACCACCATCGGTTGGCGCTTGATCAACCCGCTGATGAAGAAAGCCTATGGTATTGACTCCATGCCGGAAACGGCAGAAAACGTCGCCGAGCAGTTCAACATCTCCCGTGAAGATCAGGACGCCTTTGCGCTACGCTCCCAGCAGAAAGCCGCTGCTGCTCAAAAGGCCGGGCGTTTTGCCCAAGAGATTACCGCGATTGAGATCCCACGCCGTAAGCAGGAACCGCTGATCTTTGATCAGGATGAGCACCTGCGGGAGACCACTCTCGATAAGCTGGCAGGTTTACCTACTCCCTTCCGTGAAGGCGGCAGCGTGACCGCCGGCAACGCCTCTGGCGTTAACGACGGCGCGGCGGCGATGCTGGTGGCCAGCGAAGCGGCGGTTAAGCAGCATGGCCTAACGCCGATGGCGAAGATTATCGGCATGGCCACGGCGGGCGTTGAGCCGCGCATTATGGGCTATGGCCCGGTACCGGCCGTACAGAAACTGCTCAAGCGCACCGGTATCTCGATGGACGATATCGATGTGTTTGAGTTTAACGAGGCGTTCGCCGCTCAGGCGTTGGCCTGCATGCGCGATCTTGGCCTTAAAGACGTCGACCCCCGGGTGAATCCCAACGGCGGCGCGATTGCCCTGGGTCACCCGTTAGGCATGTCCGGTGCGCGCCTGTTAATGACCGCTGCCCATGAGTTGCAAAACAGCGGCAAACGTTATGCGCTGTGCACCATGTGTGTGGGCGTTGGCCAAGGTATCGCCACGCTGATTGAACGGGTTTAACGGAGGGAATCATGGCATTTCATACCATCAACGGTCGCAGCGTGGCGTATCGGCTGCTCGGTGCACAAGTAAACCCACTGGTCGTGCTGGCGCACCCTTTGGGCATGAGCCAAGCGGTATGGGATGATGTGATTCCAGCGCTGCTGCCCCGCTACCGGGTGCTGACCTGGGATATTCCCGGCCACGGTGCCAGTCAGGCAGTCAGCGGCGAGCAAATCACCCCCGCAGACTTAGCTGCAGAGGCTCTCGCGCTTGTAGAGCTGGCGGGCGCGTCGCGCTTTCACTTTGCTGGCACATCGATTGGTGGCGTTGTTGGCCAGCAGCTGATAGCCGCGCATAGCGAGCGCCTGCTCTCCGTCACGTTGACCAACACCGGCGCGGTCATCGGCAACCCGGATCTCTGGAATACCCGCGCGGGTCGCGTACGCCAGGAAGGCCTAGTGGCGATGTCCCAAGAGATCGTGCCGCGCTGGTTTGCCCCGGCGACATTTGAGGCAAGCCCCGCCCTGAAAGCGGGCTGGTGCACACAGATGGGCCGCGGTGACGATGAGTCCTACGCCCAGCTGTGTGAAATGCTTGGTCGCGATACTTTTACTGGCAAGCTATCAGGTAAGAACACGAGAGTGCAGCTGTTTGGCGGCAGCGAAGATATGGCCACCCCGCCCGCCACGCTGGAAGCCCTAGCGGCAGAACTCGATGGCCCACCGCTGGAAATATTTAACGGTGTTGGCCATGTGCCCTCGGTAGAAGCCCCGGCGCTATTTGCCGAGAAACTGCTCGCGGTTTTGGCCGCTGATTTAGGTGACGTGGCCAACCAAGGCGTTGCCTACGCCACCGGCCTTGAGACCCGCAAACAGGTATTGGGCGAAGAGCACGTGGCGCGCTCTACTGCCAACGCCAACAGCCTGGATGCCCCCTTCCAGCAGATGATTACCCGCTTAGCCTGGGGCGAGCTGTGGAGCAACGACGATCTTACTCGTCGCGAACGCAGCATGATCACTACCGGGATTCTCGCCGCGCTTGGCCGCGAAGAGCTAACGCTGCACTTAAAAACCGCCAAACGGATTGGGCTGTCTGAGGCCGAGCTGCGTCAGGTGCTGATGCATGTAGCGATTTACGGCGGTGTTCCGGCAGCCAATCACGCCTTCGCCCTCGCCAAAGAGCTGGGCTGGGGCGAGTAGCGAGTCAAAATAATCGATGAGAGGTAAGGGTGATGACCCACGATAACAAACGCTTTGTGGCCCGTGACCGTAACTGGCATCCGCCCGCCTACGCGCCGGGCTATAAAACCTCGGTAGCGCGCTCGCCCCAGCAGGCGCTGGTGAGTATGCAGCAACCGACCGTGTCTGAACTGACCGGCCCGGATTTTAGCCACCTGCGTATGGGCCCCCACGATAATGATCTGCTGCTGAATTTTCGTCAGGATGCGAGCCAGGGCGGGCTGCCCCAGGGTGAGCGAATTATCATGTTTGGCCGAGTGGTCGATCAGTTCGGTAAGCCGATACCGCATACCCTGGTGGAGATGTGGCAGGCCAACGCGGGCGGCCGCTACCGGCATAAGAACGATAAGTACCTGGCGCCGCTGGATCCCAACTTCGGCGGTGTGGGGCGCTGTTTGACCGATGAGCAGGGCATGTACCGTTTTCGCACCATCAAGCCCGGCCCTTACCCGTGGCCCAACGATATGAACAGCTGGCGCCCGGCGCATATCCACGTATCCGTCACCGGCCCTTCAATTTCTACCCGGCTGATCACCCAGATGTACTTTGAAGGCGACCCGCTGATTCCCCTCTGTCCCATCGTGCATACGCTGAAAGACCCGCTCGCGGTTGAGACGATGATCGGGCGGCTGGATATGGCCCATAGCAAGCCGATGGACTGCTTGGCCTACCGCTTTGATGTGGTGGTGCGCGGTGAGTTGCAGACCTTCTTTGAAAATCAATAGCTGAAAATCAATAGCCGAAAACCAATAAGGGCGGGGGATAACTCATGAATCAGCCTAACAGCCAGCCGACCAGCGAATTGATGCTGCGTGAAACCGCCTCGCAAACCGCTGGCCCCTACGTACATATTGGCCTTGCCCTTGCGGCAGCGGGCAATCCGGTGCGGGACGAAGAGATCTGGAACCAGATGGCCAAGCCCGACGCCGAGGGCGAGCATATCGAAGTGGTGGGTACCGTTATCGATGGCAACGGCGACCTGGTGCGCGATGCTTTCGTTGAAGCGTGGCAAGCCGATGCTAATGGCGACTACCAGGCCGATTACGATCTAAAAAAGCCGTTTAATAGCTTTGGCCGCACCGCTACCACCTTCGATCACGGCAGCGAGTGGTCATTAACCACCATCAAACCCGGCGCGGTGAAGCACCTCAGCGGCCAACTAATGGCGCCGCATATTACCCTTACGCTGTTTGCCCGGGGTGTGAACATCCACCTGCAAACGCGGCTCTATTTTGACGACGAGGCTGAAGCGAACGCCCAGTGCCCGGTACTATCCCGCATCGAATCACCGGCGCGCCGCCAAACCCTGATCGCCAAGCGTGAAGAGGTTGATGGCAAGGTGCGTTACAGGCTAGATATCCGCCTACAGGGTGAGGGAGAAACGGTGTTTTTTGATTTTTAATTTATGCTTACGGGTATTAACACAGTGATAAGGGCAGCCAATTGGCTGCCCTTTCGCTATGGCTAAAACAATGATTAACCCTAATCTAGGCTGGGCAGCTTTGCTGTAAATCCATCGCGGCTTCGTAGATGTCATTGGCAGCGCCGCCAATCTCTTCCAAGTAATCATCAATGGTTTGCTGCAGTACAGGGCCCCATTCAGGATCTTCGAGGGCGTCTTCAATGACGACAAACTCATGCCCCGCTTCAACGGCCTCTTCACGGCCTTGGCGTATCATCTCGTCGTAAACCTCCGCCGCACGAAGTGACCACTCTAAGCCGCTGTGGTCATCAATTACTTGCTGCAAATCGGCTGGCAGGCTGTCGTAACTGCGCTGACTCATGGTGGCGAACAGGGAAAGGTCATACAGGGGCACTTCGGTGTGGTACTGCGCCAGTTCATTCAGCCGGAAAGTCTTCATGCCTTCCCAGTTAAAACTTAGGCCGTCGACCACGCCGCGCTGCATGGAGGTAAACACATCCGGCGCTGGCATGCCCACCGCCTGGGCACCGAGTCGCTCGAACATATCACCCACCACGGGCGTAGGGCGACGTAGGCGAAGCCCCTCGAGATCAGCCGGTGTTTCAATAAGCTGATCTTTGGTGTGGAGGTAACCTGGGCCGGTAGTGAACAAGAACAGCGGATGTGTGTCGGCGTACTCCTGTTCAAAATGCCCCTGATCGTAAAGCGACTGGAGAATACAAGCCCCTTGGCGGGCGCTTGATGACACGCCCGGCAGTTCGACGACTTGTGTTAGCGGAAAGCGGCCGGCGGTATAGCCCTGGGCGGAGGCGCCTATGTCGGCGATGCCCATCACCGCGCTTTCGTAGGTTTGAGCCGATTTCGCCAGCGTCTGACTGGGGAACACTTCTACTTTCAGTTCCCCATTTGATGCTTCTTCGACGCTTTCAGCCCAGGCCTGAAACAGTTCACGGTCTATCATGGAACCGCCCGGCCAGACGTGCGCTACCCGCAGTGTGGTGCTGGCTTCCACGACGGGGGCCGCGAATGAAATGGCGAACACGCCAAACAGGGTCGCCTTGGCTAAATGGGTGGGTAGTTTTTTCATTGTCGTTATCCTGATTGCTAGTCGATGGGGCACGTTTTTATGATTGTTTTTGAAGTTGTTTTTGAAACTGTTTTTGAAGCTGTTTTTGAAACTTTGTTTGAGACGGTTTAAAGATCCAATACCAGGGTTTTGCTCTTGGCTCTGGAGCAGCAGGGCGTGAATTGATCGTTGGCCGCGTGCTCATCGTCATCCAGGTATAAATCCCGGTGGTCGGGTTCGCCTTCGAGTATGCGGGTGAGGCAGGTGCCGCATACCCCCTGCTCGCAGGAGACCATGATGTCGATGCCATTTTCAGCCAGCACTTGGTAGACGGTTTTGTCGGCGGGCACTGTAAAGGCCGCGCCGCTGCTGGCGATGCGTACTTCGAAACTGCCATCGTCTTCGGTGACTGTATCAGCGCCTGCAAAGTACTCCGTGTGCAGTTGGTCGGCTGGCCAGCCGCACTGTTTACCTGTTGATAGGACGGCGTTAATAAACCCGCTAGGGCCGCAGACGTAGACCTGGGCATCAGCCTCCGGCTCACTCAGCAGCTTTTCCAGGTCTAGGGTTGACGACGCGGTGTCATCGTCCAGGTAGAAGTATGTTCTATCGGCGAAGCTTGACGTTTTGATACGCTCACGGAAGGCCATGCGTTCAGCGGAGCGGGCGCAGTAGTGCAGTTCAAAATCTGCATCGGTGCGCGCTAAACGCTCTGCCATACACAGCAATGGCGTGATGCCGATCCCGCCCGCCAGCAGATAAGTTCGTTTAGCTGGCTTAAGCGGGAAGTGATTTTTAGGGGCGCTGATGAGTAGCAGGCTGCCCACTTTAATCTCATCATGCATGGCGATGGAGCCTCCTCTGGAGGCTTCATCTCGTAATACGCCGATCAAGTAGCGATCCCGCTCCTCAGAGTGATTGCACAGCGAGTATTGCCGGATCACCCCCTCTTTCACCTGCACGTCAATATGGGCGCCTGCGCTGAAGGGGGGGAGCGGTCGACCGTGCGGGTCGGCAAGCTCGAAGGTGGCAATGCCTAGCGCCTCCTCATGGCGAGCTTTTACCTCAACAATAAGCGATAGAGAGGGGTGGCTCATGCCGTTGCCTCCTGGGGTTGCTCGGCCTGCTCCTCTTTTAAGATGCGATCAATAATGCGGCGAGCCTGTACGCCCCCGCCGTCAATATTGAGTTTCAGCAGTTGGCGCTCGGGGTAGCGCAGCAGGTTGCGCTGTTGGGCTTCGAGCATCTCAAGATCTTCTTCGAAGATCTTGCCCTGGCCCTCGCGGATCTTGTCGGTGAGTTCTTGATCTTCCGGCTTGAAGTTGCGGGCCATGCCCCAGAAGTACCAGATAGAGGTATCGCTCTCAGGAGTGATAAAGTCGACCACGATACTGGACGCTCTCACATCTGCCGGTGCTTTAGCGCCGCCATTGCCCGCGTGGGCCACGCCGACTTCGATCAAGACATGGCTGGGGGGCGTAAAGCGGCAAATTTGCCAGCGGTCTACGGGGACGTCATCAGCAAGTCCGTTGCCACGCAGGGCGGCCTGCCAGAAAGGCGGCGCGGGGATATTCTCCATCTCGCGGCTGGTGATCACTTCGCTGCCGTTAACCGTCGTTTCTGGGGCGGCTTCCTCTATCTCCGGCTGGCCGATGCTGGAAGCGTGCACATAGGTCTCATGGGTAAGATCCATAAGGTTGTCGATCATCAGGCGATATTCACACTGAATATGGTAGAGGCCGCCGCCATACGCCCAGTCGGGGTTGTTGGCCCAGTGCAGCTCGGGGATCAGTGCGGCGTCGGCCTTATCCGGAGCCCCCGGCCAGATCCAGATGAAGCCGTGGCGCTCTTCAACGGGGTAGGCGCGATTGCTTGGAAAGCCTCGAACCCGCTGGCCGGGCATGCTGTCGCATTTGCCGCTGCAGTTCATTTCAAGGCCGTGGTAGCCGCACACCAGCTTGCCATCACGCACGAAGCCCAAGGAGAGCGGCGCGCCACGGTGGGGGCAAAAGTCCTCTACGGCGGCCACGCGATTCTCGTCACCGCGGAAGAAAACTAGTTGTTTATTGCAAATAGTACGTCCAAGCGGTTTCTCTGTGAGCTCTTCTGGAGTGCAGGCAACGTACCAGGTATTTAAAGGAAAGGGGGCTTGTTGAGTCACGGTTAACTCCTTTTGATTTAGTGTTGTAATTATGGTTATTGGATCCAAAGTAAAGGCTAGGAAGGTTTTTGCAGTCAACCTATACTTTCGTAGAATCCGCGAGTGAATGGCTAAACAGTGTTGATATGAGAGAAAAATTAAATGAGTAACAACGATAAAAGTGTCGTCAGCCGACTGCGTAAATTGATCAGTGAGGGGGCGTATGCTCCTGGCGAGCGTCTTGGTGAAGTGGCGGTTGCGGAGCAACTTGGTGTTTCGAGAACGCCGGTAAGGCTGGCTTTTCGCACATTAGAGCAAGAGGGGTTGCTGCAGCAGGCGGGCAAGCGCGGGTTTATGGTGCGCGAGTTTACCCAAGCAGATGTGCACTGTGCCGTTGAAGTTCGCGGGGTGCTGGAGGGCCTGGCCGCTCGGCATTTGGCTGAGCAGGGGCTGCCGCCCGACGTCGATAAAGAGTTGAGTTTTTGGATCCAAAAAGGAAAAAAGCTAATCGCCAAAGGATACCTTGTAGAATCCGATATCAATCAATGGAGTGAGCTTAATGCTCATTTCCACGGCATTATCATTCACTCTATCGGTAGCGGTGTCGTGGCAGATGCCATTGCACGAAATAATCACTTACCTTTCGCTGCGGCCGACTCGATCATCATTGATAGCGATGATCTGGAGCGAGAGTTTAAAAAGTTGCAGTTAGCGCAGTTTCATCATGAGCTTATATTTCAGTCACTTAAGCGGGGAGAGGGGGCTAGGGCAGAAATGCTAATGCGCGAGCATGCGCTGATCGGGCTGCGTTACCCTGAGTTACTGGCCGATTCTGAATAAAAAGGCGACTTATTTAGTTGCACTATATAATTAAACCAAAGTATTAATAATACAAAATTATTAATATTCAATATCTTATATAAATTTGAAGATGCATAGCCTCCATTTTAATTGACAGATGGAGGTTTTTTTCGCAGCTTTGGTACGTAATGCGGATCAGCGTTCGCATTGAGAACAATTACAACTAACCATTACGACCAAAAGCAGAGACAGACAATGAAAATTAACCACTTTGTTGCATGCGCCCTTCTCGCTCCCTGTGCGCTTGCTGTCCAGGCCCATGCGTTTGATGTTGTAGAAGCCGGACAGCCTATCGTGACCGGTGAGCCAAGCCGTGTAGGCCCACCCTGGAATCATCGATCAACGATTAATATTCCAGGCACCAAAACCGATATCGCCTTTGGGGGGTACGTTAAGCTCGATGCGTTTTACGACTTCGACTACGACCTGGGCACATCAACGGATCCTTACGCCGTTATGAACCCTGGCAATCGAACCGATGGTCGAACCAGCTTTACGGCCTATGAATCCCGCCTGAATTTCCGTACCCACACCGCGACTGACTATGGACGTTTAACCACTTACTTCGAAGGGCATTTTGTGCCCGATGGTAAGTTTGGGCTGCGCCATGCGTATGGCGAGCTGAACGGTTTTCTCGCCGGGCAAACATGGTCAAATTTCATGAGTTTCGTGGGCGGGACACGCACCTTGGCTCTCGGGGATCCTAAGGGCTACGCCTTTGAGCGGCAGGCACAGCTGCGCTATACCCAGCCTGTCGGGGAAGGCAGTTTCTCTGTTGCCTTGGAGAATCCCACCACGGTCATTGCCCGCAATGATGCTTCAGTGGCCGATGGGGAGAGCCAGCTTCCCGATTTGACGCTGCGCTATGAATATAAGCGTTTATTTGCGCTCTCCGGGATAGCGCGTCAACTTTCAACCAATAACATCACCAATACCATTGATGATGAAGTCACTGGCTACGGGGTGCAGGCGCAGTTCAATTTGCCCTTTAATGCGTCAACCAGCTTGCGCGGCAGTGCCACCTACGGTGAGGGGATTGGTAACTATATGGGCAACCCTGGCAATGTAGGGCACCGCAACGCACCTGACGTCTATGTGCAGGGTAACAACCTAGAAACTATTGAAACCCGGGCGTTTGGTCTCTCTCTTAACCATTACTGGACGGATAGCTGGTTCAGCTCAGTTGGTGTTTCGCGGCTTGAACAAGATTTACCCGCAGCCTATGGCAATCATTTCGAAACGCTCGACTACGGGTTTGCCAATGTGATTTGGGATGTTACCGACCGCATGTCAGTAGGTCTTGAGTACCAGCATGCTGATATCGAGCAGGGGAATGGGGTCTCCAATGATGCGAGTCGCCTTCAGGCAAGTGCTACCTTCCAATTCTAGCGAGATAGAGGTATTGGTGATGTAGGTGACTGACGACTGTTTCGACCAAGCTTTAGGCTGGCATTTCGCCAGCCTTTTTGATGCGGGTATAGCGGAATCGTATAATTGAAGGCGCTTCTAGGATGCCTGTCTGTAAAGCAGGTTCTTAGAGGTATCACTTAGCCATCCTGGCATTGATTCTGGTTTATGAAGGTGCTGGCAGGATGATGCGTGGATCCTGGGGTGGCTCAGCGTAGAGAGATGTCACGAGATCCGAGTAGCGTTCGCGCACTAGCCGTTGGTTCACCGAGCCTTTATCGGTCAATTCGCCACGGTCAACGGAGAGCGGTTGGTTGAGCAGCAGCAGGCGCTCCAACCGCATGGAGCTTGACTGGCCACGGCAGTGGGTTGCCAGGCGCTGGGCGAACCATTGATGCAGGCTGGCGTCTGTGACCAGAGCATCAAGGGGAGTATCCGCTTTGCCAAGCTGGTGCTCACAGGCAGGTAGGTTCAGCACGACGATGCCCGTCAGGTAATCGCGCCCTTCGCCGACTACCACGATGTCCTGTACCAGCGGCGCGAAGTGTTCCACAAGGTGCAGGCGCAGGGTGCCCACATTGACCCAGGTGCCGGTCACTAGTTTGAAGTTCTCACTTAGCCGGCCGTCAAAGATGAGTCCGCGCTCGGGGCGGTCGGTGTCAATAAGGCGCATGGCATCCCCGGTGCGGTAGTAACCTTCGTGGTCAAACGCCTCGCTGGTTCGCTGCGAATCGCGCCAGTAACCTGGGGTGATGTTGAGGCCCTTAAGGCGCGCCTCCCACTTATCGTCCGTTGCCACTAGTTTAAGCGCCATGCCCGGTACAGGCTTCCCGATCAACCCTGGTGTATCGCTGGGCTCTTCGGTGCAAAAGGCCAGGCATGCTTCGGTGGAGCCGAGCCCCGTCAACATGGGAACGGGGGCTCCGCGAGTCTGTCTGCCTAACGCTTCCAGAGCAGTGCGTACATGGGCGGGTAGCACGGCGCCCCCGAAGTGCAGCATTTCCAGATCGCGGAAAAAGGCCTCACGCAGGGAGTCATCGTTGCGCAAATGCTCGACCAGCGCTTCGAACCCTTTGGGTACATTGCAGTAAAACGTCGGCGACACCTCGCGCAGGTTCTCGATGGTGCGCTGCACCCCTTGAGCGGTGGGGTTGCCATCATCAATATATAGAGAGCCCCCATTGTGGATCGCCATCCCCAAAATCGTATTGCCGCCAAAGGTGTGGTGCCAGGGTAGCCAGTCGACTAACACCGGGGTGTGCCGCTCTAAAAAGCTCAGCCGTTTTGCTAGCATGGCTTGATTGCTACACAGCATGCGATGGTTGTTGATCACCGCCTTAGGCATGCCCGTCGACCCTGAGGTAAACAGTAATTTGGCGATACTGTCAGGCGTTACGCGGGCATGGGCATTCTCCACGGCAACAGTGGCTGGTGTAGTGGCGAGGGAATCAAAGGCCAGGGATCGCTGAGCGGGCACCTTGGCCACACAGGTGACACCACTATCGCAAACGGCCGCCAGTGCCCGGCTAAAGCGAGCCTCCTCATCGACAAATAGCATCCCCGGGGTCACCAGTTCCACCACATGTCGCAGCTTGACGAAATCTTCGGATAGTAGCGCGTAAGAGGGCGACACCGGCACGTAGGGAATGCCCACATGCATGGCAGCGCAGGCAAGCAGAGCGTGTTCGATGCTATTTCCCGACAGCACCATCAGCGGTCGCTCCGTCGACAGGCCATGATCAATCAGTGCTTGTGCCAGGCGGATCACTTGTGGCATTGCTTCATCGAAGGTTAGCGTTCGCCACGTGTGCCGACCCTCTTCGCGCTCTGCCAAAAAGGTATTCAGGGGTGTTTTGTTTGCCCAATGGGCAAGCCGCTGGGTCATGCTGTGTGGGTAAGAGGGAACATCGCCTCCGTGTAGTCGGAACTCTTGTAAGGTGTTAGTCAGCGGAGGGGGGAGTGACATGAATAGCTCCATAGCGAAAAATCTTGGATTTGTTGTGTGCTGTCATCTTGGCGAATATAGTTATAGTTGTTAACTAGATGATTAGCTAGGATGCTGATTTAAGACCATAGTTGTAATTATTTAAATGAGATAGGAATTAACGCATGGCCATAACTAAAAAGAGCGCTTCTATTCAACAAGTTGAGCCCGACGAAAAAGAGCCCACTTCTGTCGCCGGTCTAGTGCTTGAAAATCGCCTTGGTTACGCCTTGAGAAGGGCCCAGCTTGCTGTTTTTAAACATTTTAATGAGGCCATGCAGGAGCATGAAATACGTCCTGCCCAGTTCTCTTCGCTTGTGGTGATTGAAGGGTATCCCGGCATTACCCAAACCAATTTAGCCAAGGTGCTAGACATTGATCCTCCCAGAATCGTTAGCCTTATTAACAACCTGGAGGAAAGAGGGCTGGCTTTGCGGGTGCGCTGTAAGCGAGATAAGCGCTCCCACGGGATTTTTCTTAGCAAAAAAGGCGAAGCCTTGACCGGACAGCTAAAAGAGCTGGCTGAACAGAGCGATATCAATGCAACTCAATCACTTAGTGAAATTGAAAGGCGTCAGTTGCTGGCACTGTTAGTGAAAATATATACCTCGGATACGGACGAAGAATAAAACTTTAGGCGTATTTTTGTCGGCAATGCTTGCATGCTCTCTCAAAGACAATTACTTATATTAAGTAACTAGTTTGGTTGTGACGGTCTCGCGGTGTATCGCGCAAGGTGGGTTTCAACCATACAGCGAATTCCAAAAACAAGAGACGAAACGATGAGCAGCTTAGCGACGGTACCGACAATCGGCACTGCATTGATGCGCCGTAGCCTTGAGATACCCTGTAGGGTTGCCGCGATAAGCGGCGGATTATTAATCACAGCACTCGCTATCATCACCGTCGTTAGCATTCTTGGCCGGTGGGTAGCCAGTGCACCAGTGTTAAGCGATATAACCATGCTGGCGTGGGTGGGGCCCATCGCTGGCGATTACGAGCTGGTGGAAATGGGCACTGCCATTGCCGTTTTTCTGTTTTTACCTTACTGCCACCTTCGCGGCGGGCATGTCACGGTGGATCTCTTGGTCATGCATGCGCCGCCCATGGTTCAGCGCTTGCTCGCTATTGTCGCCGAAACGCTCTTTTTGGTAGTAGCTGGGTTAATGACCTGGCGCCTCTATCACGGCTTGCTCGATAAACGCCGCTATATGGAAACCAGCATGCTGCTGGATATACCGCTCTGGTGGGGGTATGTCGGCGGACTGGTGGGTTTCGCGCTGTTGACGCTGGTCTGCCTGTATCGCACCTGCGATGCGTTTACTTACAGCCCGCAACAGCCCGGTTCGACTCAAGCTCAAGTTAAAGAAAACTCCGCCCAAGGAGACCTGTGATGACACCTCTCACTTTGGGCGCCAGCGGTTTTGTAGTCCTGCTATTGATGATGGCTACGCGTATTCCTATCGGCCTGGCCATGCTGGTGGTCGGTGCCGTAGGCATGATGCTGATCACCGGCCCGATGGGCATTTTAAATGGCTTAAAGTCACTTCCCTACGAACACTTTTCCAGTCATACGCTATCCATCATTCCACTGTTCCTGCTTATGGGGCAGTTTGCGGCGAGAGCCGGCCTTTCCCGGGCCATGTTCCAGGCGGCCAATGACTGGCTGGGCCACCGTCGTGGTGGACTGGCGATGTCCACGATTGGCGCCTGTGGTGCGTTTGGAGCCATTTGCGGCTCTTCGCTGGCGACCGCCGCCACCATGACCCAGGTGGCACTTCCCGAGATGGAACGCCAGGGCTATCGCGGTAGCTTGGCGACCGGCGCATTGGCAGCTGGCGGTACCCTGGGGATTCTGATCCCTCCCTCGGTGGTGCTGGTTATCTACGCGATCCTGGCCGAACAGAACATTAACGAAATGTTTGCCGCTGCGTTGGTGCCGGGGTTGTTAGCGGTGTTCAGTTATATGCTCGCCATCTCGCTGTACGTGCGATTTTTTCCTGACAGTGCGCCGAGTAAGGCAAAAGCTTCTCGCGGCGAGCGTTGGCGCTCACTGCTGGAGGTGTGGCCAGGAGCAGCGATCTTTATCGTAGTGATTGGGGGCATCTATACCGGCGTCTTTACGCCGACCGAGGCTGCCGCCGTGGGTGCGGTCGCCACCGGTGCCTTGGCAATAACACGAGGCGGCCTGCGTTGGAGCGGCCTGCGGGACTGCGTTCTTGAAACCGCGGTGACCTCGGCGATGATCTTCTTCATCGTGCTCGGTGCCAGTATCTTTAATAGCTTCCTTGCCCTGACTCAACTGCCGCAAATCACTGCAGGCTGGATTGTGGGGCTCGAGATCAGTCCCTGGGTGGTACTGGCGGGCATTCTGTTCTGCTATTTGGTACTTGGCTGCTTTATGGACAGCCTCTCGATGATCCTGCTCACCGTGCCTATTTTTCTGCCCATCGTCACCGGGATGGACTTCGGTATGCCCGCAACCGATGTGGCGATATGGTTCGGCATTTTAGCGCTGGTGGTCGTTGAGGTCGGCATGATCACGCCGCCAGTGGGGCTGAACATCTTCATTATCCACTCCATGGCCCCGCGTATTCCCTTAACGGAGACCTTTAAAGGCATTCTGCCTTTTTTAGCGGCCGACCTTATTCGCATTATTTTGCTGGTGCTCTTCCCCGCCATCTCGCTTGGCTTCGTCTACTTAATCAATTGACCAAGGGAGTTCGACATGTCTCGTGATGCATCCCAACGAATACCGACAGCAACTTTTATCGCGCGCTTAACGGTCGACGTCGCTACCCCGCTGGAGCTCGGTGAAAACCCTCAGGGCAAGCGTCGCTTCATTGCGATCACTGGCGGTCAGGTGCGTGGTGAGCGGTTGAACGGCGTGGTTCTGCCTGGTGGCGGGGACTGGCAGACCCTGCGTACCGATGGGGTGGCCGAACTGCATGCCCGCTACTTTCTAGAAACCGATAGTGGCGAGCGCATCGAAGTCGAAAACATCGGGTTTCGGCACGGCTCGACTGAAGTCATGCAGCGCCTTCAGCGCGGGGAGCCCGTTGCCCCAGAGGAGTATTACTTTCAGACCACGCCGCGCTTTTATACCTCCAGCTCGGACTACGCCTGGCTAACACGCACGATCTTTATCGGCGCTGCCGAGCGTACCCGGGAGAACGTTTTGATTGATTTATTCGCGGTGAATTAAAGCGCCGTGCTCAGTCGCTTAACCATTGACCACAGCCAACATAACAAACACAACGAGGTACTTTTTATGACACAGCAGGCAACCCCAAGGCTACGCCGGCGTTTACTCGCACTTGCCATCTCCATGCCTCTTGTCTTGAGCGTTGGGCAGGCCAGCGCCCAGGAGGCCGAGTACACGCTTAGGCTGCATCATTTCTTCCCGTCTTCGGCACCCGTTCACCAGGAGTACTTTATTCCCTGGAAAGAGGCCATCGAGGAAGAGTCCAACGGGCGTTTGGAGGTTGAACTCTACCCTTCAATGCAGCTGGGCGGCACGCCTCCCTCGCTCTATGACCAGGCGAAAGACGGCCAGGTGGATATTATCTGGACTGTATTGGGCTATAACGCCGGTCGCTTCCCTAGGGCAGAGGTCTTCGACTTACCGTTTATACCGACCACAGGCGCTGCGACCAGCCAGGCAGCTCATGAGTATGCAATGACTTACATGCAGGATGAGTTAGCGGGCGTATACCCGATTGCTGTCCATACTCACAGCCCTGGTGCACTGCACACCAAAGAGACGCGGATTGAATCACTCGACGATATAGAGGGGCTAAAAATGCGTGGCCCCAGCCGGCTGGTGAACCGTTACCTTGCCAAGCTGGGCGCTGAGCCCATTGGTATGCCGGTCGCTCAGGCGCTGGAAGCATTATCACGGGGTGTTCTCGATGGAACGGTGATCCCCTTTGAAGCGATTACCGCCATGGGATTAGCCGATATTACTACCGAACATACCGTCTTCAGCGGTGATAATGCGCTCTATACCACGATGATGATCGTGGCGATGAATCAGCGTAAATACGACGAGCTGCCCGCCGATCTGCAAGCGATTATCGACGCTCACTCCGGCATCCAGGAGGCCCGCAAAATAGGTCAGATCATGGATGACGCCGACCAGGTACAGATCCAGGCCATCCAAAATGGCGAGCAGCCCGGCACCATTACCCAGCTTGATAGTGAGGAGACTGCCCGGTGGCAAGCCGTGGGCCAGGAAGTGGCTGACGAGTGGATCGCCGATGCCGAAGAGAAAGGACTCGATGGCGAAGCGCTATATAACGATGCCAGACAGTTAATCGACAAGTTCACCGCTGAGTAAGTTGCTAAGCAGCCGCTTTCCAATCAGTAGTTTTTTAATAAATAGCTTTTGAATAAATAGCTTTATAAGTCGTTTGATAAAACCCAAGGAGTAAGAGATGAGCAAATACCAAGATCGCTGGCAAACCGTAAAGGTTAACGTTGAAGAGGGCATCGCCTGGGTGACTCTGAATCGCCCTGAAAAGCGCAACGCCATGAGCCCGACGCTCAACCGTGAAATGATCGATGTGCTGGAAACTATCGAGCTGGATCAGGAGGCCCACGTACTGGTCTTGACCGGCGAGGGCGAATCCTTTTCCGCCGGTATGGATCTTAAAGAGTACTTCCGCGAGATCGACGCCAGCCCCGAGATCGTTCAGGTCAAGGTACGCCGCGACGCCTCTACTTGGCAGTGGAAGCTACTGCGCCACTACGCCAAGCCTACCATCGCCATGGTCAATGGCTGGTGCTTTGGCGGGGCTTTCTCGCCGCTGGTGGCCTGCGATTTGGCGATTGCCGCCGACGAGTCGGTTTTCGGCCTCTCCGAAATCAACTGGGGTATTCCCCCCGGCAACCTGGTCAGCAAAGCCATGGCCGATACCGTGGGCCACCGGGAAGCGCTCTACTACATCATGACCGGGGAAACATTTACTGGCCCCCAGGCAGCCAAGATGGGGCTGGTTAACAAAAGTGTACCGCTGACCGAGCTACGCGAAGCCACTCTCGAGCTGGCCGCTACGCTGTGCGACAAGAACCCTGTTGTGCTGCGTGCTGCCAAGATCGGCTTCAAAATGTGCCGCGAACTGACCTGGGAGCAGAACGAAGAGTACCTCTACGCCAAGCTCGATCAGGCGCAGCAGCTTGACCCCGAGCAGGGCCGTGCCCAGGGGCTCAAACAGTTCCTCGACGACAAGAGCATCAAGCCAGGGCTGGAGAGCTACCAGCGATAAGTGCTGCATAACAATAATTGCCACCCTTTGAACGAGAGGCAGTCATGGATATTAATCTGTTAATTGGCAGTGAGCGCTGTGCCGCTCATCAAGACGCGACCATTACTCGCCATAACCCGCTTACCGGTGACGTCGTCACCCAGGCAGCGGCGGCATCCGCTAGTGATGCTGCTCGGGCAGTCGAGGCGGCTGCAAAGGCTTTCCCAGCTTGGTCTGCGACCGGCCCCGGCGAAAAGCGCGCCAAGCTGCTCAAGGCAGCAGAAGTCATGGAAGCGCGGCAAGCTGACTTTATCGAACGCATGGTCGATGAAACCGGCGCTACGCCAGGCTGGGCAGGCTTTAATGTCATGGTCGCCGCCAGCATCCTACGTGAAGCGGCGTCGCTGACCACCCAGGTAGGTGGCGAGGTAATTCCCTCTAATGTGCCCGGCAGCTTGGCGATGGGGGTTCGGGTACCCTGCGGCGTGGTGGTGGGCATTGCCCCCTGGAACGCGCCGATTATTCTGGGTACCCGTGCCATCGCGACACCGCTGGCGTGTGGCAATACGGTGATTCTCAAGGCCTCTGAACAGTGCCCTGCGACGCACCATTTGATTGGCGAAGTGCTGATTGAAGCTGGCCTGGGCGATGGCATCGTGAACGTGGTGACCAATGCGCCGGTGCAGGCTGCAGAGGTGGTTGAGGCACTGATTGAGCATCAAGCCGTACGGCGCATCAATTTCACCGGCTCTACCCAGGTGGGGCGCATTATTGCCGAGAAGGCGGCGCGTCATCTTAAGCCGGTCTTGCTGGAGCTGGGCGGAAAGGCCCCGTTCGTGGTGCTTGAAGATGCTGACCTGGACGCCGCCGTAGAGGCCGCCGCCTTTGGCGCCTTCTTCAACCAGGGCCAGATCTGTATGTCCACCGAGCGACTGATCGTAGTGGATGCGGTCGCCGACGCCTTCGTCGAAAAGCTGGCTCGCAAGGCGCAAACGCTGCGCGCTGGCGACCCACGTGGTGAAGGCAATGCGCTGGGCACGCTGATCAATCGTGAATCGGGCGAGAAGCTTAACGCCCTGCTTGACGATGCCCAGCAGCATGGCGCTCGCCTAGCCTGTGGCGGCAAGGCCGAAGGCGTCATTATGCAGCCCACCGTGGTGGATGGGGTTACCAAGACGATGCGCCTGTATGGCGAGGAGTCGTTCGGCCCGGTAGTCGCAATGAT
Organism: Halomonas sp. ISL-56; assembly: GCF_018612805.1. Classification (NCBI taxonomy): domain Bacteria; kingdom Pseudomonadati; phylum Pseudomonadota; class Gammaproteobacteria; order Oceanospirillales; family Halomonadaceae; genus Halomonas; species Halomonas sp. ISL-56. The sequence continues at coordinate 56,841 of NZ_JAGGRO010000006.1, forward strand.
GCGCGTTAAGGATGAAGAAGAAGCCCTGCGCGTGGCGAACGATAGCGAATATGGCCTTTCGGCTGCCGTATTCAGCCGCGACACCGCCCGCGCAATGCAGTTTGCCCAGCGCATTGAGTCGGGTATATGCCATATCAACGCCCCCACTGTGCACGACGAGCCACAGATGCCGTTTGGCGGCGTTAAATCGAGCGGCTATGGACGCTTTGGCGGTAAGGCCGGGATAGAGGAGTTCACCGATCTGCGCTGGATGACCATGCAGCTGGGCCCGCGCCATTACCCCATTTAGATAAGCGCAAGCACTATGTCTTGCATTATGTCTTGCAAGAAAGCGAAGTAAATAAAGGAGTTCATTACAATGACAATAAAACCCACACTCGCCAGCCTCGTGCTGTTAAGCGGCCTACTTCTCAGTGCTAATGGCTATGCCCAAGATACGGTGACCCTACGCTTGCACCACTTTGCTGCCCCGGCCACGCCAGTGCAGACCGAGTATTTGGAGCCTTGGGCTAAGCGTATCGAAGAGCAGTCCGAAGGAGCCATCAAGGTGGAAATATTCCCTGCCATGCAGCTGGGTGGCTCAGCGCCGTCGCTCTATGATCAAGCCAAAGATGGGGTGGTGGATATCAGTTGGACACTGCTCAGCTATACGCCTAATCGCTTCCCGGAGTCCGAGGCATTCGATCAACCCTTCCTACCCACAACGGGGGAAGCCACCAGCATGGCTGCCCATGAGTTTGCGACAACGCATATGCAGGACGCCTTTGAGGGCGTTTACCCCATCGCCGTATTCGCGCATACGCCGGGTAAAATCCATACCAGAGATACGTCTGTTGAGAGTGCTGACGATCTGAAAGGATTAGCCATGCGTGCGCCCTCGAAAACCATGAATCGTTATCTGGGGCTGCTTGGTGCTCAAGCGGTGGGTATGCCGATGCCGCAAATTCCAGAAGCGATTTCCCGTGGGGTGATCAATGGCCTGACACTGCCCTTCGAGAGTGCGGCGGCATTGGGTGTGCTGGATATCGCCCAGAACCACACCTTTTTCGAGGGTGAGCAGGGTTTATACACGGCGATGATGGTGCTGGTCTTAAACCAAGCCAGCTATGACGCACTCTCGTCGGAACTGAAACAGGTGATTGATGATAATGCCGGGCTTCAAGAAGCGCAGCGTATCGGTCAGGTCATGGATCAAGCAGAAGAACGCGCTATAGAAGCTATTGAAGCGAGTGGCGAAGGAGAAATGTTCTATATCGCCCAGGATTCACTGCAACCCTGGCAGGCAGCTGCCGAGACGGCCACGGCTCAGTGGATAGCCGACATGGATAGCCGGGGCTTTGATGGCCAGCTGCTTTATGATGAGGCGACTCGATTGGTAGAGAAGTATACCGAGCAGACAAAGTAGATCTTATCCCGGCCTGCACTATCCAATTTGCCAAAGCATAGCGGGGGCTCAGCCCCACAGCGGATAACTATCTGATTTAGTTAATGCAATAGTAAGGTAACTTGGGGGGAGTATAGGTCGACAAGGTCATACTATGCTTACCAATAGCAAAAAAACCGCCTTCCGGCTTACCGCTAGAAGGCGGCTTTACTTCTATACTTAAGCCGCACTCACCAAGACTTTTATCTTTTATCAGTAAATAAAAGCCTTAATTATACAAATCAACTGGTGTCGTGATTTATAAATGCCAGTCAATATGCCTGACAAGCCCTAGAATAGTGCGGGTAACAGGCACTGGGATGTTGTGTTCTTCCGCACGACGTACCGCAGCACCACAAATGGCTTCAATTTCGGTAGGCCTTTCTGCAAGCACGTCCTGGAGCATCGAGGGTTTATGAGAAGAGTGTTGTTCCAATGCTTCGCTCACGGTTTTCTCTATACGCTCGCCCTGAACAGCAAACCCGCAGGCATGCGCGGTAGCACAAAGTTCTCCGATAATTTGAAATGCTAGCTCTCTAGTATCCGCATGAGCGCCTATTTGGCCTACGGTTGATCTGGTGACTGCGCAAAGGCCATTTAAAGCCGCGTTAAATATCACTTTTTCCCAGATTGCCACCTCTACCTGTGGATCAATAATCGCTTTCATATCACCACGTGCGAAGAGTCCAGGCATATAATCAAGTAGGGGTGGTGCAGCCGAGGCGGAGGCTAGCCTGACAATTCCTTCGCCATGAGATTCCACACACCCTGGCCCCTTCATGTCAGCAGGATAAGTGGTAATACCCACCATAATATTCTTTTGATCTACGAACTCCATAAGAGAAAGTTTGTTATCGAGCCCATTTTGCAGGCTTAAGAGGACAGTATTAGCGTCTATTGCTGAACGTATTGCTGCTATTGCCGACGTGGTGTGCATTGTTTTAGTGAAAACTATAATAAGGTCATAAGTTTTACTCACTTCCCAAGGAAAAAGCACTGGGATAGGGATGTATCGCTCACCTTTATCTGTTTTGAGCTTGAGACCATTCTGGCGCAAAGCATCAACATGCTCCGCATTAACGTCAATCAGAGTAACGTCCGCGCCGCCTTCGGAAAGGCTCCCTCCTATTAGTCCACCCATTGCTCCTGCACCAAGGATAGCGATACTAGGTTTTTGCCTGGTTTGATTATTCACTATTTTATCCTCTTAAAAATTCTGCTCCTGAAAATCGATACCGTTTAATTTGGCTGAGTTTTTTAAAAGGTGATCGAACATATTAGGTGTTGAAAACCGTGCTAATATTTCCTCATATGCACGTTTCTGATTCATTACTTATACTGGATTACTTTCCCATAAATCAAATAAATTATAGGTTGTTCATAAATAATATCTATATTAATTGCTCATCATCATCCATGGGCCATGCCACAAAGCTAAGCCATAAAATGCGCAAAAAATTAATATATCAATGATGATGTGTTGAAGTTATTGATTATAAGAAAGAAATTACTCTATGAGAGATGGTCGGGCAGCGGTGCCACTTACAGCTGAATGTTCGAGAGTTGGCTTTATTTCCACACGATTTATATCAAACTAGCCTGCTAAAAAATCAATTTCCTGCGGTAATAGCGTTAATGATGCTTTTACAAAACCAACGTTGAGCGGGCGAACGCGAAGTGTGTGCCTGCCAGTAAAGTGTTACATCGAATGGAGGCACTTCGAATGGTAATTCAAGTGCTTTTAGTGGTGCTTCATTCACAAAGGCAGAAGCAATTTGCTGAGGCAAAATTACCACCAAATCGCTCTTTTGCAGGACTCTCGGTAAAATAGAGAAGTGGGGCACCACGAGGCTAACCTTGCGCTTCAACCCTAGCCTTGCCAGCACATCTTCAGCCAGACCATGTCCTGACGAAGCAGCAACCACCGCATGTTTAGCATCCATAAATTGCTCCAAGCTGAGGTGATCATCAATACTTGGATGATGACGATTCAACAGGCAAACGTATCGCTCCTTGAGAATGATTTGGCGCTCCACGCCAGAGGCAGTAATAGGCCTACTACAGATGACCGCATTAACCTTCCCTGCTGCCAACCACTCTTCGACCTTATCGATTTCCAGAGCAATGACTTCAAGCTCAACATTTGGCGCCTCGGTATGCATATGAGAGAGAATGCGTGGCAATAGTGCCAGCTCGCCGAGGTCAGTAAGGGCTAGTCGGAATCGTCTATGTGAAGAGCGCGGGACAAAATCGCGATTTTCCTCCAGCGTACTGTCGATCTGGGCTAGCGAGTCGCGCAGCGTTGGGTAGAGCTGAATCGCAGTGAAGGTCGGCTCCATGCCGTCGCGAGAACGTACAAAAAGGCGGTCGTCAAACAGGTCACGCAATCTCGATAGCGCGTAGCTCACTGACGGCTGAGTGACGTTCAAACGCTCCGCTGCCACCGTTACGCTACGGGCATCAAAGAGAGTGACAAATACCCGGACTAGATTTAGATCAATAGCGGACATAGTATAGATACCATTTATATTTTATAGAGCATATATTTATTTGATAGATGTTTAAAGGCCAATTAGTGTGAAACAAACGCCTTCACACTAGAGCCAAGCATGCCAACCGTACACTCTATTACTTACCAGCTTCTCCGCCGACAGGGACTCAACACTGTTTTCGGTAACCCCGGCTCCAATGAACTGCCGTTCCTCAAGCGCTTTCCTGAAGATTTCCGCTATGTCCTTGGCCTCCATGAAGGTGTGGTCGTTGGCATGGCCGACGGTTATTCCCTGGCCACCGGCCAGCCGGTGCTGGTCAACTTACATGCAGCCGCGGGTACCGGCAATGCGATGGGAGCACTGACCAATGCTTGGTATTCCCATTCACCGCTGGTCATTACGGCAGGCCAACAGGCCCGTTCGATGATCGGTGTTGAGGCCATGCTGGCTAATGTTGATGCATCAACACTTCCACGCCCGTTGGTTAAATGGAGTTACGAGCCTGCCTGTGCAGAGGATGTGCCGCGTACGTTGAGCCAGGCGATTCATATGGCTAATCTGCCAGCCCGTGGGCCGGTCTATGTCTCAATTCCTTATGACGACTGGGATCATGAAGTAGAAGGTGACGCAGCCCAAGTCGTTCAGCACGACGTTAGCTATGCCGGTTTACCTTCAGCCGCCCAACTGGAAGCTTTGGCTGAAAATCTCAATCAAGCTCACAGCCCTGTGTTGGTATTAGGGCCTGAGGTTGATGCTGTGCGTGCCAATTCACTGGCCGTGGAGCTGAGCGAACGACTCTGTATGCCGGTGTGGGTGGCACCGTCTGCTTCGCGCTGTCCGTTTCCGACACGGCATGCCTGTTTCCGCGGTGTCTTACCGGCGGCTATTTCGGGAATTTCGGATAAGCTGGATGGCCATGATTTGATACTGGTGATCGGTGCTCCGGTATTTCGCTATCACCAATATGCGCCAGGCCGTTACTTACCCCAAGGCGCAAAACTGTTGCACTTGACCGGCGACGTGCAGGAGGCCGCACGCGCCCCGGTGGGAGATGCTCTGGTTGGCGACATTCATGCCACTCTGGAGGCTCTGCTGCCACTATTGGCACAAAGTGACCGTGTTCTGCCCAACCCCCTTCCTTTGCCACCACCTCAGGCGGTTTCCTCTGGACGTCTAGCCCCGGAGAGTGTCTTTGACTCCCTTAATGCCCTAGCGCCAGAGGATGCGATCTACGTTAAAGAGTCGACGTCGACAGTGACTGCTTTCTGGCAACGCGTTGAGATGCGCCACCCTGGAAGCTACTTCTTCCCGGCGGCAGGGGGGCTCGGGTTTGGCTTGCCTGCTGCAGTGGGCGTGCAACTAGCTCAACCCGATCGGCAGGTGATTGCGGTCATTGGTGACGGTTCAGCGAACTATGCTATCAGCGCTTTGTGGAGCGCCGCTCAGTACAACGTTCCAGTGGTATTTATCATTCTCAAGAACGACACCTATGGAGCGCTACGCTGGTTCTCGCGGCTGCTGGATGCAGAAGACGCTCCGGGGCTCGACGTGCCAGGGCTGGATTTTTGTGAATTGGCTCGGGGGTACGGTGTTGAGGCGGTTCGTACTGAGACGCTTGAGTCCTTCGAGGACGCGCTATGCCGGGCGCTGGATGCTTCCCGCCCGATATTACTGGAGGTGCCGACAACAACGATAGAACCTTGATACGACGCTACACCCAGAGGGCGTGGTGATCACGCCAAACAATGAAGGCCATAACAATGACAGAGAGAACCCTCATGAAAAAAACAATATCGCCACTGTTACTCAGCCTATCAACTGTAGGTCTTTGTGCTTCGGTTAATGCTGATACAACACTACGCATGTCTCACCTGTGGCCTGCTGGCTCGACGGTTAACCAGGAAATTTATCAAGCCTGGGCACAAAAAGTAGAGCAGGAGTCTGACGGCCAGTTAAAAGTAGAAATCTATCCTTCCCAGACGTTGAGCAAGGCTGACCACGCTTACGAGTCGGCGGTCAATGGCGTGGCTGACATTGCCATCGCTGTACAAGGCTATACCTCCGGTCGCTTCCCTCTCTCCGAGATCGTGCAACTTCCTGGCGTATCCACTAGCGCATCGCAAGGGGCCTGTATTTTACAAACACTCTATGATGAAGGTGACATAGCGGAGGAGTACGAAGATGCCCATACGCTATTTTTATTCACCACTGGGCCAGCCTATTTACATACACAAGATTCCGAAATTAAAACGCCCGCTGATTTAGAAGGTCTTAGGATGCGGCACCCCAGCGAGGTAGCAGGAGAAATGCTCACAAGTATGGGCGCGCACCCAGTGGGTATTCCTGCACCAGATATTTATACGTCACTGCAGCGTGGCGTGATAGATGGATTAAGTTTCCCCTGGGAAGCCATGACGGTGTTTCGTATCAATGAGTTAGTGAATCATCACTTGGAGTTGCCATATTATACAGGCACGTTCGTAGCCACTATGAATAAAGCCTCTTATGATCGCCTCTCTCCCGAACTAAAAGCAGTGATTGATAATAATAGTGGTATGGCATGGGCTAGTAAGGCCGGTCAAGTATTTGATGGTATTGATAAAACTGGGCGTGAAGAGGCTATGGCTCAAGGTGATACCATCTATGCAGTGGAAGATCCACTCAATGACCCCGCCTGGGCTCCCCCTCTTAAGCAAGGCACTGAGAACTACCTTGAGCGTCTTGAGCAAAGGGGCTTGGATAGCGCTCGTTCTGTCTACGAGAAAGCTCTGACGTTACGCGATCAGTGTGAAAAATAAGTATTGGCGCAACGGTAGTCAGCCTTACCATTTACATTATAGGAATACGCCATGAACACTCTCGATCTGCTTATAGGCGGCCATCCACGCTCAGCTCTTGAGTCCGCCACCTTCGAGCACACCAACCCGCTGAGCGGAGAAACTATCACCTGTACAGCGGCCGCAACTGCTAGCGATGCTCGGGCCGCCGCCGAGGCTGCAGCCCGTGCCTTCCCGGCTTGGTCTGCGACCGGCCCCGGCGAAAAGCGCGCCAAGCTGCTCAAAGCGGCAGAGGTCATGGAGGCGCGGCAAGCTGACTTTATCGAACGCATGGTCGATGAAACCGGCGCTACGGCAGGCTGGGCAGGCTTCAATGTTATGGTCGCCGCCAACATTCTGCGCGAGGCGGCGTCGCTGACCACACAGGTAGGCGGCGAAGTAATACCCTCTAACGTGCCCGGCAGTTTGGCGATGGGCGTGCGGGTACCCTGCGGCGTGGTGGTGGGGATCGCCCCCTGGAACGCGCCGATTATTCTGGGCACCCGTGCCATCGCAACGCCGCTGGCGTGCGGCAATACGGTGATTCTTAAAGCCTCTGAACAGTGCCCCGCCACGCACCACCTGATCGGGGAGGTGCTGATTGAGGCTGGCCTTGGCGATGGCATCGTGAACGTGGTGACCAATGCGCCGCCACAGGCCGCCGAGGTCGTCGAGGCGCTGATCGAGCATCAAGCCGTACGGCGTATCAACTTCACCGGCTCTACCCAAGTGGGGCGCATCATTGCCGAAAAAGCGGCGCGTCATCTTAAGCCGGTCTTGCTGGAGCTGGGCGGCAAGGCGCCATTCGTGGTGCTTGACGATGCCGACCTGGACGCCGCCGTAGAGGCCGCCGCCTTTGGCGCCTTCTTCAACCAGGGCCAGATCTGTATGTCCACCGAGCGTCTGATCGTAGTGGATGCGGTCGCCGACGCCTTCATCGAAAAGCTGGCCCGCAAGGCGCAAACGCTGCGCGCGGGGGATCCCCGCGGCGAAGGCAATGCGCTGGGCACACTGATCAATCGCGAATCGGGCGAGAAGCTTAACGCCCTGCTCGACGATGCCCAGCAGCATGGCGCTCGCCTGGCCTGTGGCGGCAAGGCCGAAGGCGTCATTATGCAGCCCACCGTGGTGGATGGGGTTACCAAGGGGATGCGTCTGTATGGCGAAGAGTCGTTCGGGCCGGTCGTCGCAATGATGCGCGTTAAGGATGAAGAAGAAGCCCTGCGCGTGGCGAACGATAGCGAGTATGGTCTTTCGGCTGCCGTATTCAGCCGTGACACCGCCCGAGCAATGCAGTTTGCCCAGCTCATTGAGTCGGGTATATGTCACATCAACGCCCCCACCGTGCACGACGAGCCACAGATGCCGTTTGGCGGCGTTAAATCGAGCGGCTATGGACGCTTTGGCGGTAAGGCCGGGATAGAGGAGTTCACGGATCTGCGCTGGATGACCATGCAGCTGGGCCCGCGCCATTACCCCATTTAGCTAGTGTAAGCAGGATGTCTGGTAAGAAAGCGACGTCAATAAGAAATCCTTATGGTGGGGCGGCTTGCTCGGTAGAGAAGTATACCGAGCTGACAAGGTAATCGTATTTTTCACACTGAAGCCGCCTTGGTGTGTTTGAAGGTGGCTTTTTTTTTGGTACTTCAGGCGATCGTTAAGTGCGCTACTGGTCGCTACTTCGACCATAGTGGCGAGCGAATGTTGGAAAAGTCCAATTATATAATGCCATTGTACCTTTTATAGCAAGCCTTCTAGCCAGCATCACTGGAGACTCTAAGCACTCGGCTAGAACGACGCGTTGCTATACCTGAGCATAGACGAATGTCGATTAGCTCTACGCCTCGTAGTGGACTAATGTGATGGCTTAAAGCGAACTAGTATTCGCTATGCGAACTTGAAATAATCCAAGAAAGTCCCGGAGGCTCCCATGAAAATGTCCCTATCCCGATGCATTTTGGCAGCGGCAATTGCTGGCCTGGCCGTTAGCTCGGCCCAGGCAGAAACCACGCTACGTATGGCCCACTTTTGGCCTGGCCCTTCCGGCGTTAATCAAGATGTTCTGCAAGCATGGGCCGATACCATTGCAGAAGAGTCCAATGGCGATCTAACCATTCAAATGTTTCCCGCCGGTACCTTAGCCAAACCGGACTCCATCTATGAAGCCGCAGCCAACGGTATTGCCGATATTGGCGCCACCGCCCAGGGCTATACGGCTGGCCGTTTCCCGCTGTCGCAAATTGTTGAGCTACCGGGTGTAGCCAGCACCGCAACACAAGGGGCGTGCGTGCTACAGACGCTCTATGACGACGGTCACTTGGAAAGCGAATACGAAGATACGCGTCCGCTATTTATGTTCACCACAGGGCCTGGCGGTATCCACACCATCGATACCGATGTGCAAACGCCCGCTGATCTAGAAGGCTTGCGTATTCGCCGCCCAACGGCGGTGGCGGGTGAAATGCTGGAAAATATGGGCGCCAGCCCAGTGGGCATGCCAGCCCCTGATATTTACACCTCAATGCAGCGCGGCGTTATTGATGGTCTGAGTTTCCCCTGGGAAGGGCTGAAAGGCTTCCGTATCAACGAACTCGTCAACTATCACACCGAAGTACCGTTCTACACGCTGATCTTTGTGGCCACCATGAATCAGCGTAGTTATGACAGCCTGACCCCCGAGCAGCAGGCGGTGATCGATAATAATTCCGGTATGAGATGGGCTGAAAACGCCGGTGCGGTGTTTGATCGGCTCGATGTGGAAGGTAAGCAAGAGGCTGCCGACGCGGGCCATACCATTCGTGAAATTGAAAATCCGCTGGCGCATCCTGACTGGCAGAAGCCGCTTGAAACAGGTATCGAAAACTACCTGACGCAGCTGGAAGAGCGCGGTCTTGATCAGGCGCGCGATGTCTATCAGGCGGCGTTGGCAGCCAGTGAGTCTTGCAGCGCCCAATAGGGGTAATGTGTCATGCAATCTACTCTTTACCGGGCCAGCCATTGGCTGGCCCTTATTTGTCGCTTGGTGGCCGGGGTCGCTTTGATTGGCCTGCTGGCGGTTACCATTGCTGATGTCAGCACACGCTACCTTTCCCGGTTGACGGAAGGCGCGATTGCGCTGCGCGTATCGGGGAGTGTGGAACTGGTTAGCTATTTGATGCTGTTCGCGCTACTGGCGGCGATGGCGGCAAATGTCGAAAAAAGCCAAGTGGTGGTGGAAGCGTTCTCACATCGCTTACCACAAGCAATCAAAAATCGCGTGCAGGGCTTCTTTTTGCTCGGTTTTATGGCGTTGGGGCTGATCCTGTTTGTGGGCTTACTGGATTCTGCTGCTGCCGCTACGCGACATGGGGAAATAACCCAAGACCTGCGACTGCCCATGGGGCCGATTTACCAATTGGCAGCGGTGCTCAGTTTGCTATTGGGAATACGTAGCTTTATTCATGCCTTGCTAGGCGTCATTTATGCGGCGGGTGAGGAGGTGACTCATGGGGAGTGAAGCGATTGGTGCCATTGGGCTAGGGCTTTTATTGGTACTGATGATTCTGCGTGTGCCGGTCGCCTTGACCATGCTGATTGTCGGGGTCGTGGGGTTTGCCCAAGTCATAAGCTGGGATGCAGCCGTTGCGCAGTTAAAAACCGTCCCGGTTGAGGTGCTCTCTAACTACAGCTTCAGCGCCGTGCCCATGTTTATTTTAATGGGCGTACTTGCTGCCCATTCGGGGATGGCGGGGAAGCTATTTGACTCAACGCGCATTATTTGCGGCGGCTGGAAGGGTGGTCTGGCGATTGCTGCGGTGGGCTCTTGCGGTATTTTCTCCGCAATTTCCGGTTCATCGCTGGCGACGGCGAGCACCATGACCCGGGTGGCGCTGCCGGAAATGGAGCGCTATGGCTATAACCGTGGTTTAGCCACCGGCGCGCTGGCTGCTGGCGGCACGCTGGGCATTATGATTCCGCCCAGCATCGCGCTGCTTATTTACGCCATTCTTACCGAGCAGTCCGTTGGCGATATGTTTATGGCGGGGCTGATTCCCGGCCTGCTCGGGCTAGTGATGTATTCACTGACCATTTCGGTAGTGATGTACCTGCGCCCCTCCCTGGCGGTAGCGGGCCAACCCACTGCCTGGAAAGAGAAGCTATCCTCGCTGACCGGCTTAATACCCTTCTTTGGCGTTTTCCTGGTGATGATTTTAGGTATCTATTTTGGTGCCTTTACACCCACCGAGGGGGCCAGTGTCGGCGCGTTCGCCACGCTGCTTTACGCTCTGGTAAAAGGCATGCGCGGTGCCCAGCTATGGCATAGCGTACAAGAGACGCTGGCGCTCTCTGCGGTGGTGTTCTTTATGCTGGTGGGGGCTGAAACACTGGGGTACTTCATCTCGGTGTCGCGCATTTCGTTCTCTATCACTGATCTGCTCTACGGCATGGATCTCACACCTATTGTGGTGGTGCTGTGCATCCTGGCGCTCTACTTTGTGCTGGGCATGTTTATGGACTCCATCGCCATGCTGGTAATCACCGTGCCGGTGGTTTACCCCATTATTCAGGCCATGGGCATCGATCCGGTATGGTTCGGTATTTTGACCGTGCTGACCGTTGAGCTGGGGCTGATGACCCCGCCGGTGGGGATGAATGTGTTCGTGATTAAAGCGATGGCGCCGCATGTGGGGCTGGGGGAGATTTTCAAGGGCGTGACGCCTTTTGTAGTGTCTGACTTGATACGACTAGCGCTGTTAATCGCCTTCCCCATTTTGAGCACAATGTTTCTGCTCTAGGCAGTGTTTGTCTAAGTCTAAGCGTCGTTGAGATAGTAACGATGCAAGGCCTTTGGGGCCGACAGCAGGTGGGACTATGGACATCAATAATAATAAGGCACAAACACTTTCCTGTGATGCCGATGTATTGAAGCGTTTCAGCCGTGAGCTAATGGAGCTGACACAGCTGCCAAGGTGCTCGGTTCCTGAAAGATGGCTATGTGAGGCGGTGCAAGGCTTCGCTAATATTGTCGGCTTTGATGCCGCTTGGTGGGGGCAACTGTATCTTTCGTCAGACGCCTCATCGCCTGGCTCATCACCCAGGGTCATGATGGATGGCAGCTTGGGGCTGCGTTCGTCTTTTGCCCAAGAGTGGCATCGTATTTCCGGGGTGGATCGGTTCGCTAAGGCTTCAATCTCCTACCTGGGCAAGGCGGTGCGGGGAGGGCATGACGATTTACCTGACACGGATTGCGCCGAGGTTGAAGCTTTCTGTCGGCGTCATGACATTTTGCATAGCATGGCTGTGACGCTAGAGTTTCCATGCAGTGGGATGCTCTTTTTTGTGTCGATTTATCGCAGTGCAACAAGTCGCGGATTCGATAGGCTTGATGCTCTGCTAATGGAAGAGTTTCTCACCCATTTGGCGTATTACTGGAAGCAGTATTTAGCCAAGATTCGTTTTGAGACTCTGCCCAATGGCTGGGATAACTATGCACTTACCAATAGGAAGGGGGAGCTTCTCTATATTGGTAAAGCGGTTCGCGTGGCGCTCGAACGAAAATATGTCGGATGGCAGGGTTCTAGCCTGCCACGCCTTATCGCCGACAAGCTAAGCACGACCCCGCCCGCGCTAATTGCTGATGAAAACAAAGGCATCATCGTGCATCACTGTGGTGACCTCATTGCCCTGACGCTATGTTCCCATCAGCGTTCAAGTGCGCTTTCCCCGCGTGAACTCAGTGCCGCTAGCCTCTATGCTCAGGGTAGCTCCTATAAACAAGTCGCCCGAATGCTGGGCATCACCCCGGCAACGGCAAGAACGTATCTGCGTAGCGCTTATGTGCAGTTAGGTGTTAGCAACAAAGTAGAGCTGCTTTCAGCGCTGCGTCAGCCTGGTGAGTCATAAATGGCTGGTATGCCAAGGCCGGTGCGAGTCGTTTTTTAACTGATTTTTACTCAGAAACGAGCTCAGAGAGCTTGTCGAAGAAGGCGAAGTTGTCATCGTCCCAGCCGACAGCATCGGGCGTGTGGCTCAACTTCACCACCACGGTTTGGTTGTCCGGGTCGATATAGATGTATTGGTTATAGATACCCATGGCGGTGTAGGCATCGCTATCAGGGAGGGTCCACCACTGATATTGGTAGCCGAGGTCGGCGCCCTCCGAAATATGCTCATAGCCAGGGTCGGACACCGTGGCCTCTGTTACCCAGTGGGCAGGCACGACTTGGTTGCCGTTAGCCTCGCCCATATGGAGCATCATCAGGCCGAAGCGGCCGAGGTCGCGCAGGGTGGCATTGAAACCAGCGCCATAGAACTCATCGCCGCCATCCATGATCCAGAAGCCATCTGCTTCCATACCCGCAGGCTGCCAGATTTTTTCAGACATGTACTCAGCGACCGTGGTATCTAAAACGCTCGCCAGCACACAGCCCAGCACGCTGGTATCCAGGGTGGCGTAATTAAAGCGTTCGCCGGGCGCGTACTCCGGCTCGGAAGAGGCAATGGCGTAATCGCACCAGCGGTAGTTGTTAGCCACAAGCGCGTTGTCATGCACTTCCGTTAGTTGGGTGTCTCCGCCAAACTCATAGACCTCTTCCCAGGCAACGCCAGAACGCATCCGCAGCACGTCAATGACGCGAACATCGTTGTAACCAGTGCCTGCTAGTTCGGGTAGGTATTTAGTGACCGGGTCATCGAGGCTCTCAATATTGCCCTCTTCAACGGCGATGCCTACCAAGGTCGCCAGGATCGACTTTGAGGCCGAGAATACCGCGTGCTGGCTGTCATCACTGAAGCCGTTTCGATACTGCTCATAAACGATTTTGCCATCTTTAATGACCAGTAGCGCGTTGGTCTTAGTATTTTCCAGGTACTCCTCTAAAGGTACCTCGTTCCCTTCAAACGAGAAACTGTCATCAATTTCAATCAAGTCTGTTTCAAGCGGCCACGGTGTTGACGAAGCGGCCACGCGGCGGGTGGCAAACATTTTGTCTAGCTGTTGGAACGTCAGAAAATTGAGGTTAGGGTTAAACATATTGGCCCGAGCATTAATCATCGTCTCGGTGACCCACTGTTCCCCGATTGTTCGCTCCCCGTTTTCTTGTAGAGAAGATGCCAAACAGGCCGTTGAGGTAAGGGAAACGATCGCAGCAAGACAGATAGCATTGTACTTCGTATAGCTCTTGGAATTGTGCTTGGGATGGCTCTTGGCATTGTTCTTGGGAATGATCATGGTTTCTCCTAGCGAGGGTAGGTCTGGCCTAAATGGCCATGGGTTGCCCGCCGGTGAGGCGTGCTCGCACTCCATACTAGAAAGAGTCATTCGGGAAGTAACCCCTGCAAATGCAGAGGGGGGCAGTGTTAGTGGTAAAACAGATGTGGGCTAATGAGGTTGAGATTAGGGCCTGTTGGGCTCAACAGGCCCTGATGATCAGTGGGGATGACGCACAATCGGCTTGATTGCCCGGCCATGCTCGGCATCGTCAATCGCTTGGTTGATCTGATCAAAGTCGTAAAAGGTAACAAGTCGATCGAACGGGAAGCGGCCCTGCTCATGCAAGCGAATCAGCGCCGGTATAAAAACATCCGGCAACGAGTCGCCTTCTACAATGCCGCGCAGGCTGCGCCCCGCCGACATCATATGGGTCAGGTTTAACTCTACCGTGATCGAAGGGTCGGACGCGCCGACAATCCCGCAGGTGCCACGTGGTGCTAAAGCGGCTACTGCGTTTTGAATAACGGCAGGCAGCCCAGTGGTATCAATGGCGTAGTCAACGCCAATGCCGCCCGTGGCTTGGAAGATTTGCTCCATAAGGTCTTCTGCGTTGGCAGGAATGGCATGGCTAGCGCCAAGCTCTTTTGCCAGTGCCAGCCGCTGCTCGTGGATGTCGACCGCAATAATGGTGGTCGCACCGGCGACCACCCCCGCCATAATGGCCGACAGGCCCACGGAGCCGGTGCCAAACACGAGCAGCGAATCGCCTGGCGCCACCTTGAGTGAGTTAAGCACGGCCCCGGCGCCGGTTTGCACACCGCAGGCCAGTGGCCCGAGCAGCTCCAGCGATGCTGAGTGGGGCACTTTGACGACATTGCGTTCATGGCAGAGGGCGTGGCTGGCGAAGGAGGATTGACCGAAGATATTGGCGTGCACCGGCTCGGCATCTTGCGATAGGCCGCTGGAACCATCGGCACGGGTGCCAAAGAAATTGCGGGGGAAAAAGTCATGGCAGTAGCTGGCTTGACCGCCCGAGCAACTGGGGCAGTGCCCGCAAGAGTTGAAGGTCATGACGACATGGTCGCCGGCCGCTACTTTTGTGACGCCTGCGCCGACACTTTCGACAATACCGGCGCCTTCATGGCCGAGCACCACAGGTTGAGGCGTGGGTAGCTGCTGATCGCGCATGGCGATATCGGTATGACAAATACCGGTGGCGACCACGCGGACCAAGATTTCGCCCGCGCGGGGCGCTTCAAGCTGTAACGTTTCAATAGAAAATGGCGCCCGCGGGGAGCGGGCAACGGCGGCAATGATATTCATGGCATGCTCCTGACTGGGTTCAAACGGATTACTTGGCGATCACCACCGATTGGATCGCGGTATATTCGTGTAGCCCTGCCTCGGCGAACTCCACCCCGATGCCGGACTGCTTATGGCCGCCGAAGGGAATGTGCGGCGCCACGGCGAAGTGCTGGTTGACCCAGGCGCTGCCTGATTCCAATCGGCAGGCGATCTGCTTGCCCAGGGTGAGATCGTTCGTCCATACCGAACTGCCGAGGCCATAAGGCGAGTTATTGGCTCGCGCGATGGCTTCATCGATGTCATCAAAGCGCAGCAGCGAACGCACCGGGCCAAAAATTTCCTCATCCACCAGTGGGTTACCCTCTTCAATATCGCGAATCAGGGTGGGTTCGACGAAGTAGCCTGGGCCGTAGGTATGACCACCCGAAATGATGCGACCATGCTGGGGGGCCAGCTCCAGTAGCTTTTGCACTGCCTCGAACTGTTGATGGTTCTGCACGGGACCAAACTGCGTCGCCGGGTCTAATCCATCGCCCAGCTTGGCGGCGTGGGCTAGCTCGGCGAGGGCGTCGCACAGGCGGTCGTAGATACCCGACTGGATATAGAGGCGTTTAATCGACATACACACCTGCCCCGAGTTGATGAAGGCCAGGGCGAACAGCTGGGGTGCCACGGCGTCAATGTCCACGTCGTCAAGCACGATGGCGGCGTCGTTACCACCTAGCTCCAGGGTGAGGCGTTGCAGGCTGTCGGCGGCAGAGCGCATAACCGCCCGCCCGGTGGTCGTGGATCCCGTGAAAGAGACTTTGTTGATACCAGAGTGGCCGGTCAATAAAGGCCCAACATCCCCACCGTCCGGTAGTATGTTGACTACCCCGGGCGGTACCAGGTCGGCAATCAGTTCACCCAGGCGCAGCGTCGCCAGTGGTGTGGTGGGGCTTGGTTTGATAAGGCAGGTATTACCTGCGATCAGCGCAGGCCCCAGCTTGTAGCAGGCCATCACAAGCGGAAAGTTCCAAGGTACGATCGCCGCCACAACCCCCAGAGGCCGACGGTGGAGTTCGGCGCGCTGGTGTTCGTCGTCTTGCAGCGTGCGGGGTGAAAGATCCATTTCAGCGAAGTAGCGCAAGATGGCAGGGGCCTGACTGGTTTCGACCGCGGCACCTGCCAGCGGCTTGCCTTGTTCCAGCGTTATCCAGCGCTGTAGCTCCTCGGCATTCTCCTCAATGCAGTCGGCAATGGCACGTAATACGCCGCGGCGGTGTTCAATGGGCGTGTCCCGCCAGGCTGGCCACGCCGTTCTGGCCGCGCGAATAGCCACCTCCACTTCTGCAGGTGTGACCCTGGGGCAGTGGGTCAGTATCGTTTCGTTACTTGGGTTGATCACCGGCATCTGCTGGGTGCCAGCGATCAATTCACCGTTAATGAGGGCATGAAATTTATGATTATTTTGCATGGCGCTTCTCCTATTGCGGATTCACCATTCAATGCCTCATTGCATGCCGGGTCTTGTCCATCTCTGCAGAACACTTGACGATGGCTGCAGCGGTGGGTTGCCAAGCGCAAGCGTCTGGAGCAAGCTAAATAGGTGTGGAGACCAATCAATAACAGAAACAATAAAATCGGAGTCACCCTGATATGAATGCCCTTACCTCAAGGGGGGCAGCATACCCCGATAGCGCACCGTTATTTTCGTTAAGCACCACCAGCCTGGAATGTTTCGTGGAAGCCAACGACAGGCATCTGTTGCCCCTGGAGGTTTCGCCGTTAACGCCCGCATTTTGCGCTCAGCTGCGAGGGCGCGCGTTGCTGCGAAGCTGGCTGGTAGACATCGCCAGTTCGCCGGTGCGCGTCGCTCGCACCCCGCGGCTGGCGGCCCAGACCAGTGGTGATCACCTCTTCAAGCTGGTCTGGCAATTACACGGTGGCGCGCTGATGAGCCAGGGTGGGCAAACTATCCGGTTAGCCCCTGGAAAGATGACTATTTATCGGCTATCTAGCCCCTACCGGTTGCATACCTACGGGGAGTATCGTGCCCTGATGTTGAGAGTCGACCTTGCCGATATGCCTGAATGGCGACGCTTAGCCGAACGCTGTGAAGGGCTTGCCATCCCTGTAGATGCCGCTGCGTATGCCGCGCTAGCCGCACTGCGTGTTCAGCTTAGGCGTGACAGTGATCCATCGGTAGCTCAGGTGGAAGATGCTGCCTTGGAGCTGGTGTTCGGCTCACTCTGGCGCTACCAACGAGAACAGCTCTATAACGCCCCCATGCCCAGCGAGCGACTTACCCAAGCACGACGTATGGTGCTTGAGCGCCTTGCCGATACATTGCTGGCGCCGGAAGATCTGGCCTATGCCCTGAATATCTCGGTACGCGGGCTCTACGAGGAGTTCCGGCGTTATCGTATGGCACCACCGGCCGCGTTTATCCGTGAGCTACGCTTGGAGCAGTGTTACCTGGCGTTATTAGATACGGCGCTGCAACAATGCAGCATTACGCATATTGCCCTGGAGCACGGCTTTTCTGATGGTGCGCATTTTGCGCGGGTGTTCCGCAAGCGCTATGGGGTCTCCCCCGGGGATCTTCGGGCGCGGCGAAAGCACTCGGGCTTGCCGTCGGGCGCTATAACGGCTTCGCGTCTATGACTGGGTGTGGTGCTAGCGTTGCCGAAACTCGCGCGGTATAAGCGTGGTAGTGCTGAGTTTCAAAAATGACGCTAAACCTTATTTTGGCTTCATGTCTAGAGGAGTCTGACCATTAAGCCGCGATTATCGGTTTTGACACTAGCCGTTGCGTTACTTCTTGCTACCGGTTCGACATTTGCCGAGCCGCCAACCCTCTTTGAGCACTGGGTGCCCTCTGGCTGGAAGCTCATCTCAAGTGCAACGGGCGACTTGAACCGAGACGGTGCAGATGATGCGGTGCTCGTGGTCGAAGAAGTGAGTGCTGACAACCTATTTGAGAATGACGGGTTTGGGTCACCCGTTCTCAACCTTAATCCTCGCCGCCTTATTGTGCTGCTTAATACCCAAAGCGGGTACCGTACGTTTTTGACCCGCGATAATCTACTGCCCAGTGAGCATAGTCAGGAGAATCCGTGCTTGGCGGATCCACTACTAAGTGAAGGAGATATCTCGATAGCGCGTGGGCGAATCCTCGTCGCGTTGGGCACTTGGCTGAGCTGTGGAAGCTATGGGGTCTCACGGCAGGCATTTACCTTTCGGCTTGAGAGCGAGCAATTCCGGCTAATCGGCTACGACTACTCAGGGTTCTCGCGCAGCACGGGGGAAGTAACCGAAGTGAGCGTTAATTACCTAACGGGTAAAAAGAAGACCACAACCGGCGGTAATATGTTCGAGGAAATGACTCCTTCAGTGTCATGGAGCCAGATTTCTGAACCGCACCAGTTCTATCTCGAAGACATATCACTCGACTGCTTTTCAAGCGATAGCGCCGGATGTAGCTGGTATCGATAGGCAAAGTGCAAGCATTGGACTAAAGTCTAGTGCTTGGCTATGCTGTTAGCATCCTCACTAAATTGTCAGGTACCACTGCCATGATCTCCGCTACTAACGCTTCCTTGATTAAACGAACCCTGGGCGTTGCCTATCGGCTGCTTGAGCGAATGACCGAGCGTGCCTACCGCCACCACCGGGCGCACCTGTTTAATCGCTACGGTATCTAAACGCTCAGTTGCCCGTAGCTTTGACATTGGGTCGAGAGACACCAAAAAGGGTCAGCGCATTTGCGCTGGCCTTTTGGCATTTTGAAAAGCTTTTTTGAAAAGCTATTATCTGCAATTTAAGCAATGAACTATCAGTATTTTAGTTTATTGTTAAGCTTCTTAGTATGGCTTATATCGTGAGAGTGCTATGGATACTAAAGTTAAAAATATCGAGAAAACATTATTGTCGGATAACTGGTATACCCTCAATAAATACTCATTTGATTATCAAAAACCAGATGGCGAATGGGAGAGGCAAGAGCGTGAAGCCTATGACCGAGGTAATGGATCGACAATACTTTTATACAATAACAGTAAAGGTAGTGTCATATTGACTCGCCAGTTTCGTTTGCCCACATTTGTTAATGGCAATGCCAACGGAATGTTAATCGAAACATGTGCAGGGTTGCTAGATGAAGATAATGCTGAAGATTGTATTAAAAAAGAAGCCGAGGAAGAAACGGGTTATAGGGTCGATAAAGTAAAGAAAATATTTGAAGCCTATATGTCACCGGGCTCGGTCACCGAAAAACTTTACTTTTTTGTGGCTGAATATTCAGACGACATGAAAGTTTCTTCAGGAGGCGGTTTAGAGCATGAGCAGGAAAATATCGAGGTGTTAGAGCTAGATTTTAATGACGCTTACGCCAAGATTAGCTCGGGAGAAATTCAAGATGGTAAAACCATAATGCTGCTCCAATATGCAAAGCTCAATCAGCTTTTTAGTTCTGATAAAGGCGAATAAGAATACATTAAAAAGCGCTTCACTACGTGTCGGTGGTGCTCCAAATTTTAGTTGGCTGCTAGGCGGCTAAAGGGTCTCACCAGCTTCAGACCCTTGGCTGGCTTCAGCGTTGGTTAGCTCTCATTGCCAGCCAGATAGCAACACGGCTTCGCGCCTATGACTGGGCGTGCTGGCGCAGCCGAAACTCCCGCGGCGAGAGCGTGGTATTGCGCTTAAAAAAGCGTGTGAAGTAAGCCGGTTCAGAGAAGCCCAAGCTGTCGGAGACCTGGCCGATGGTCATATTGGTATAGGTGAGCTGACGCTTGGCTTCCAGCAATAAGCGTTCATGCAGCAATTGCAGGGCGCTGCGCCCGGCGAGCTGCCGGCAGAGCAGGTTCAGGTGCGCGCTACTCACCCCGATCTGCTCGGCTAACTGCTCAATACTTGGCTGCTCGCGATAGTGGGCGTCGATCAGCGCTTGATAGTGCTCTAAATGCTGCCGCCCTTTGTCACTTTGGCGGGGGCCATAGCGTTTTGCCGTGCGGCCTGCATAAGCACAAAGACGCGATAGCTCGACTACCAAGGCTTGGGTAAGTGCTTCGAGTAGGCTGTTGCGTCCGGGGGCCGGTTGGCGGTACTCCTGGTCGATCTGGGCCACCAGCGTGGCAATTTTGTCGGTCTGGTTTGGCTGGAGCAGCGGATAGAAGTCGGCTTTTTTTAGCGTACTGCTCTCACCCATTAGTGCATGTAAGTGGTCGGCCAGCGGTTTGGCCAGGGTGATAATGTGTCCTTCCACATCCGGTGAAAAGAGAAAGCCGTGAATAGCCATCGCGGGCACAACGATAGCGCTGGTGCTCTGAAGCTGATGGCTTGTTCCCTCCAGTTCCAGCTCAACGCTACCGTGAGAAATAAACAGAATATGCACGAGATCCGCATGGCGGTGCGGCCGGATCCGCCAGTCATGTAGCTGGCTGCGCTCGGGGATAGACTCGCAGTGGAGCAAGTCGGGCGTGGGCCAGTGCTGCGTCTCGCCATACAGTTTAAAGACCGGAACGGACGTTGCCGATGAGGCTGGCATCACCTGCTTCTCCTATACGACTAAGGTTGGGTAATAAGACGCTAAATGTCCAATAATTGATCTAGATCATGCCTTATTATGCGGCGTGTTTCATTGAAAAATACAAGTCATACGTTTTAGATAATGACAATGATGAGGCATCCCCTATGAAAACACAGGTCGCGATTATTGGCGCAGGGCCTTCAGGCCTATTGCTGGGTCAGCTACTGCATCGTCAAGGCATTGATAACGTGATTGTTGAGCGGCGTAGCGGTGAGTATGTATTAAGCCGTATCCGCGCCGGTGTACTGGAGCAGGGCATGGTGGACTTGCTGCGCGAAGCGGGGGTTGACCAGCGCATGGATGAAGAGGGCCTGCCCCATGACGGTTTTGAGCTGGTTTTTGATAACCGCCGCGTGCGGGTTGCGCTGGACGAACTGACCGGCGGCAGCAAAGTGATGGTATACGGCCAAACCGAGGTCACGCGGGACCTGATGGAGGCCCGCGCCGCCGCTGGCGCGACAACTCTTTACGAGGCGGAAAACGTTCAGCCCCACGACCTGGATAGCGACAGCCCCTACCTCACCTTTGAGTATAACGGTGAAACCGTCCGGCTTGATTGTGACTATGTTGCCGGTTGCGATGGTTATCATGGTGTCTCCCGCCAATCGATCCCTCCAGAGCGTATTAAAGAGTTTGAAAAGGTCTACCCGTTTGGCTGGTTGGGGGTGCTCTCGGACACGCCCCCGGTCTCGGACGAGCTGATTTACGCAAGCCACGAGCGCGGCTTCAGTTTGTGCAGCATGCGCTCTGCCACCCGCAGCCGTTACTACCTTCAGGTACCCTTGGATGAAAAGGTAGAAGATTGGTCGGATGAGCGCTTTTGGGAAGAGCTGAAGCGCCGCCTGCCTGATGACGTTGCCGCAAAGCTGGTGACTGGGCCTTCGATTGAGAAGAGCATCGCACCGCTGCGTAGCTATGTGGTCGAACCCATGCAGTACGGGCGGCTGTTCTTGGTCGGCGATGCGGCGCATATCGTACCGCCCACCGGCGCCAAGGGGCTAAACCTGGCCGCCAGCGATGTGAATACGCTCTATCGGCTAATGGTGAAGGTCTACCAAGAGGGCCGCACGGATTTGATCGAGCGCTACTCGCAAACCTGCCTGAAGCGCATCTGGAAGGCGGAGCGCTTCTCCTGGTGGATGACCTCTATGCTGCACAACTTTTCCGATGAGGAAGATTTCAACAGCCGCATGCAGTTGGCCGAGTTGGACTACGTCACCAGCTCTAAAGCAGGGATGACCACCATCGCAGAAAACTATGTGGGTCTGCCTTACGAATCACTGGAATAGCCTCTCACCTTTCTCCGTTTATCCTCTTGCCCAGGCTTAAGCTTGGGCTTTTTTGTCGTGTGCCATATCTGAACTGGCTAGTGACGTTCTGCAAGGCATGAAGCTGAAGGTAGCCGGAGGCGGAGACTAGATGCTCCTTGCGTTGTGGGCTGTGTGCGGGGCTGTTAGAGAGTAATGCACATATTCAAGTACATACTGTGTATTTTTATTTGAAATTTCATGTGATATTGGTAGTAGGTGGTCGCTTATGTCATACCGGTTGAGCGGAAACCGCCGCTTTATCTCTGTGATTTACCGCAACCATGCTGTTGGACAAATAAAAATCAAACCCCTGCACAGGTTGATGATATGAAATTTAAATCCCTTCGCACATTTGTCACGTTGCTGGCTGGCATCTCAACAATATTGGCGGTGTTATCTTTGTCTGCTTACTTCGTAATGGCAAATACAAGATCACAGAAAGCCACTCAGGTGGGAGCGCAGAACATACTACTGGATGAGACTGAAGGCCGTTTGCATGCCATTGCGTCCTATCAAGCCGAGAGCATACAGGTTCAATTTACTCAGGCACTCGAGATGGCCAAAGGGTTGGCAGCTGTCAATTCCATGCAGGGTGAAGTGTCTTATAACGGTGGGCCCACTCTTGATTTTAATCGTCAGGAGGTAATCGGCGCCATTCGAAAGTATCTGGAAGTCAACCAGGATGTTTCTGTCGCTTATGCTGCCTGGGAGCCTAATGCCTTCGATCAGGATGACGTTTATTCTGACAGTGGCCTGCCGGGACATAGCCCGCAGGGGCGCTTCATGCCCCTGTGGTATCGAGGAGAGAACGGAGATCTCGACATCATGGCTCAGGAAGCAGCCATCATGGAGAGCGAGGTTATTCAGCCCAATGGGTTGCGCGAGGGCGAGTATTATCTCTGCCCACGAGAAACGTTGAGGCCATGTATTACAGACCCTGACGTTTATCAGGTGGGGGAGGAGGAAGTGATGTTGACTTCCTTCGTCGCCCCGATCGTTGTCGACGGCGAGTTTCGCGGTATTGCCGGCGTTGATCTGACGGTAGATTTTATCCAGTCCATGCTCTTGGAGGAAAATAGAGAACTCTATGAGGGATCGGGAGACATGGCCTTGGTGGCTCCGAGAGGGGGGCTGGTAGCGTATACGCATGAGGGAGCCACGCTGGGAGTACCTTTTAGTGAGGCTTTTGATGCCACCTTGCAGCAGCGCATACAGCAGGCCCAAGGAGGCCAGCCTACGTATATCCATGATGCCGAGCAGGGCGTAATCGAATTGTACTGGCCTTTTACTATTGGAGGGGGCGACAACACCTGGGTGCTGATGATTCGACAGCCTGAAGATGCAGTGCTTGCTGGACTGCATGAACTGCAGCGGCAAACAGAGGAACAGCTTGATAGAGACATTCTGGGTATGACGTTGATCGGGCTTTTCATTGCAGGTCTGGGGTTATTGGCGGCATGGTTGGTGGGGGAGAGCATTGCTCGTCCGTTGCGTCGGTTGGCTGAGCGCATGCATGACATCGCTGTCGGCAATGGCGACTTGACCCGCCGCCTGCCCGCCAATGGCCGCGATGAAAGTGCTAGGTTGGCGATCCAGTTCAATGCCTTTGTCGATAAAATAAACGATGTACTACTCGATGTGCGCGACAGCAGCGACTCAGTGCGTGCAGCTGCGAGTGAGATTGCCGTGGGAAGTCAGGATCTGTCGGCCCGAACTGAGGTGGCGGCCTCCCACCTGCAGGAGACGTCGGCTTCCATGGAGCAGCTGACCCATTCCGTTGAACATACCGCTTCAGCGTCTCGGCAGGCAAAGGAGCTCTCCGTCTCTGCTTCGCAAGTCGCTTCCCAGGGCGGTAACGTGGTGTCGCAAGCTGTGCGAACCATGAACGACATTGATAGCGCGTCGCAGCGGATTGCAGAGATCGTCTCAGTGATGGATAGCATTGCCTTTCAAACCAACCTACTGGCGCTCAACGCCTCGGTTGAGGCGGCTAGCGCTGGAGAACATGGCCGAGGCTTCGCGGTAGTAGCAGACGAAGTGCGTCAGTTGGCTGGCCGCAGCGCCGCCGCTGCTCGGCAGATCAAGGAACTGATTGAGGATGCCACCGCCAAGACTCAGGCTGGTTCAGAGCTCGTGCGCGCAGCCGGTGCCACCATGAACGAAATCGTTGCCAGTGTGTCGAGGGTCTCCGATGTGCTTGGCGAAATCAGTGCGGCAACCAGCGAGCAGAGCCAGGGTATCGGTCAAGTCAATCAGGCGGTGGCTGGGCTCGACCAAATGACCCAACAGAACGCGGCACTGGTCGAAGAGTCCGCAACGGCGGCTGATAGGCTCGAGGGTCAGTCACTGCGTCTGGCTGAGACGGTAGGTTCGTTCGTCTTGCTCGAACGGCAGCAGCGATTGGCAACGCTAGATCCTGTGCAGTAAGCCATCTATCGCGTGAGTTCTCATTGTGGCGTATGAGGCTGTTGCATTGCTTGAATTTTCATGTGATATTGAATGTATTGAGTGGCAAGAAGCACCCAACAACAACGATAAAGAGAGATAAGACCCATGACGACGAAGAAAAAAGTGTCAAGCATTCGGCGCTTGGCGGGTGCCACTAGCCTAGTAGGTATGCTGATGAGTCCGCTCGTCGCTGCCAGTGACATCACCCTTAGCTATGCGTTCATTTCGCCTGCCAGCACCTTCCTCGGTGTGCAAATGGAGCGTTGGGCGGAAGAGCTTCATCGTCGCACTGATGGCCGCGTGACCGTCAATACCTTCCCCGGCGGCACGCTTCTAACGGCAAATAACATGTATGACGGTGTGCTGAGCGGCGTTGCGGATATCGGGCTGTCGATCACTTCCTATGAGCCGGGCCGTTTTCCGCTGCTTAATCTGGCCGGTAGCCTGACGGGGCTGGACGTCAATTCGACCGTAGCAAGCCAATCACTCTATGATTTGATTCAAGAGTTCCCCCCCGAGCAGTTGGGCCTTGAGGATTTTAAGGTCATCACTGCGTTTACTTCCGAACCCGGTTATTTACAGACCAAGCAGCCAGTTACTTCACTGGAAGAACTGCACGGCCAGGAGATCCGTGTGCCTGGCGACAGTACCGATGTACTAGCGGCGCTGGGTGGGGTACCGGTAGCGCTCTCGCAGGCTGATACGGGCGAGGCACTGCAAGCGGGAGTCGTCGATGGCTACGTGAGCTCCCGGGAAGTGCTGATGGATCTGGGCTATGCGCGCACCGTTAAGTCCATCACCGACTACCCCTTGACCAATGCGGTGCTGGTGGCGGTTATGAATCGTCAGCGCTGGGAGTCGCTGCCCGAGGATGTTCAGCAGGTTATCGATGAGCTGGGTGCTGAAATGGCCTTTTTCGCAGGTGACTATCTCGATTCTCATGTTGAGGAGTCTATAAAGTGGGCGCGTGAGCAAGAGGGGGTAGAGGTCGTTTCGCTGAGCGACGAGGAAGCAGCGCGTTGGGCCGAACGTCTTATGCCGCTTAATGAGGAGCGTCTGTCCCGAGTTGCTGAGTTAGGGCTCCCCGCCTACGAGTTTAATGAGCGAATGCACGAGCTTTTCGAGCATTACCAACAGCAGTAACGGCTGTTGGTAATCAGGGCCTTGGGTCGGGCGGGGTATTCGGCATTAAAGAGGGAGCATCCATGAATAGATTCACACTCCTAATCAGTCGGCTGTTGCTTGTGCTCGCTGGTATGAGTTTGCTGGCGATGATGTCCTTGGTGGTGACCAACATTATCATGCGTCAGCTGGCGTCTTCGTTCGGTGGAACTACCGAGGTGGTAGGTTGGTTGACGGCGGTGGTGGTGTCATCTTCTTTGGCCTATGCCCAGTTGACCAAGGCGCACATTGAGTTGGACATGCTGGTGGCTAGACTGCCTCAGCGGCTCCAGCGCCTCATCCAACTCCTGGTAGCGGTGGTGAGCCTGCTTTTCTTTACCATGGTGGCATTCAAGCTTTGGGAGTATGGCACTTTTGCCATGCAGCGAGGTGCACTATCGCAATCTCTTCGCCTGGCCATTTATCCGATTATCTATCTGGTCGCCTTCGGCTTTACCGCATTCTGCCTCGTGTTGTTGATGGATGTGCGGGATTGCCTGACCCAGGGGAGAGAGGCATGAGCTTCACAATGGTCGCCATGATTGGCGTATTGGCGCTCTTTCTGCTGATTATCCTGAAGGTGCCGATCAGCTTTGCCATGTTCATCGTCGGCTTCTTTGGGATGCTGCATATCACCAGCCCCATGGCGGCCTATAACATCATCAGCTCCGGTATCTGGGAGCAGCTTTCCTCCTACTCTTTGAGCGTCATACCGCTGTTCGTTTTTATGGGCGAGCTGCTGTTCCGCTCGGGGATTACCGAGAAGCTGTTTGCGGCTGCCTATGCCTGGACGGGGCACCGCCAGGGCTCCATGGCCACGACAACGATATTAAGCAGTGCTGGTTTCGCCGCCGTTTGCGGCTCCAATACGGCGACAGCCGCCACGGTAGGTACTATTGCCCTACCGGAAATGAAGAAATTTGGCTACCACAAAGCGCTGAGTGCCGGCAGCGTGGCGGCTGGAGGTACTCTAGGGGTCATCATTCCCCCCAGCGCGGTACTGATCGTGATCGCTTTGCAAGCCGAGCTTGCCATCCGTGATCTTTTTATCGCCAGCATCCTGCCCGGCTTAATCCTTATGACGCTGTTCGTGCTGACCATTGCTTGCCTTTGCTGGCGCAACCCAGCCATGGCGCCCGCTGGTGAACGCTCCTCCTGGGGAGTGCGCCTGGCCTCTCTTAAAGGGGTGGTGGAGATATTCGTCCTCTTTACTCTGGTGCTGGGCGGTCTGTTCGCCGGCTGGTTCACCTCTACCGAAGCGGCCGCGGTTGGCTGTGTCGGGGCCATTACCCTTATCGGTCTGCGCGGAAGGCTATCATGGGAGATGCTGTGGGAATCATTAAGCAACACCCTTAGAACATCTGCGATGATTCTGATGCTGGTGGCGGGTGCGGTGGTGTTCGGTCGCTTCCTGACCGTCACGCGGCTGCCCTTCCTGGTCGGCGAGTGGGCCGCCGCGCTGCCCCTGCCGGCGGTGCTGGTCATGGCCTGCGTACTGCTTATCTATGTCGTCGGCGGGGCGCTGATGGATGCCATGGGCTTCCTGATCATCTCGATCCCCATTTTCTTTCCGGTGGCGCTGGTACTGGGTTACGACCCGATCTGGTTCGGCATCATGGTCTGCATCGTGACCAGCATGGGAGCGATCACGCCGCCGGTAGGGGTTAACGCTTTCATCGTCAAAAGCCTCGACCCTGAGCTCAGTTTTGGCGATATCTTTCTGGGCGTGGGTTACTTCATGACGCCTTATCTATTGTGTATCGCGTTACTACTTCTAGTCCCCGACATCGTGCTATTCGTCCTTTAATTTGAAGAAAATATGAGTAATAAAGTGTTTTCAAATACTTGAAATTTCATGTGATAAGTGGATAAAAATGCCATGCCACCTCTTATTCAGCATCTCGACTTAGGCACGGGCTCCAAGCGAGTCGTGGTTAAGGACAGCATCGATATCGCCGGCTATCCAACCCAGGCAGGTTCAGCGGCGCTGGCCGACGCGCCAGCGGCAGAGAGGCATGCCGAGATCGTCGAACGCACGCTGGCGGCCGGTTATCGCATCGTCGGCAAAGCCAATCTGCATGAGCTGGCGTTTGGCATGACTGGGCTCAATGCCTGGACGGGAACCCCCGAGAATCCGCGCTTTCCGACGCTGATCCCGGGTGGGTCTTCCAGTGGTTCAGCGGCGGCGGTTGCGGCGGGTTTGGCCGAGATAGGCATCGGCACCGACACGGGAGGCTCGATCCGGGTGCCTGCGGCCTGCTGTGGGGTGTATGGCTTGAAGCCGACGTTTGGTCGGCTCAGTCGACGCGGCGTTATGCCCGCGTCCAGCAGCCTGGACTGCGTGGGGCCGCTCAGCGCCAATATCGAGGAGTTGATCGACTTCATGTCATCCATAGATGCGGGATTCTCGGTCGAAAGCAGTGAAGCGGTGCCACGTATATGCACGCTAGACGTGGCGGCCGATGTCGCAATTCTCGGCACGCTGGAAGCGTATCTCGACGCTGCCGAGTTGGCCGCTGAAAAGCGTGCTTTACCACTGATGGGCGAGGCTTTTGATGCCGCCATGGCGCTGATCAACCGTGAAACCTATATGGCCTGCGGTGTCTGGCTCGACAGTGGCCGCTTAGGGAAAGACGTGGAGAGCCGACTGCGCGCGGCTGCCAAGACCTCCGAAGCCGAGCTGCGCGAGGCGGAAGCAGTGCGCCAGGCCTTCACTGTCGAGGTGGATCGGCTGCTTGAGACTTGCGAAGTACTGGCGTTGCCGACATTGCCGCACTTTCCACTGAGCCGCGCGGCAGCCGAGGAGGGGCAACAGGATCTGGCCATCTCCTCCCTTGTACGGCCCTTTAACCTTTCGGGACACCCTGCCTTGAGCCTGCCTATGTCTCCGAATTGGGGCCGACCGGTGAGCCTGCAGCTCGTCGGCAGGCGAGGCGACGAGGCTGGTTTATGCCGGGCCGCGCGTTACATGGTCAAGGCTCAGCGTGACAAGACCCTACCAATAATAGGAGATATTTATGCACAGCCAGGTCGATAAAACCCAATGGGGCGGCGAGGAGCGCTTTGATGCGTTGCTCGACAGCATCCGCCAACGGCGTGATGAGTTCGAAGCGCAGCGCTACCTCTCGGCGGACATCGTCGAGGAGTTCAAGGCCATCGGCGTCTACCGTGCCATGGTGCCGGCCAGTTACGGTGGCGATGAGAAAACACCCGCCGAGTTTCTGAAAATGGTTGAGGCGATCTCGGCGGCCGATGGCTCTGCCGGCTGGGTTGCCAGCTTCGGTATGAATCCCGCCTATTTAGCTGCCCTGCCCGAGGAAACCATCGCCAGCATCTGGAAGGACTCTCCTGATGTGGTGTTCGCGGGAGGTATCTTCCCCCCCCATCCCGCCGAGCGGGTCGAGCGCGGCTTTCGCATCAAGGGCCGCTGGAAATTCGCCAGCGGCTGCATGGGCGCCTCACTGTGCGGCGTCGGAATCCAGCCCGACGAGCCCGGCGCCTTGCCGCGTATGGCGGTGCTGCCACGCGAGCAAGTTCTCATCGACCCCACCTGGAACATGGTCGGCATGGTCGCCACCGGTAGCCACGACCTAGTGGTTGATGACGCCTATGTCGCTGAGGAGTGGACGTTTGTGCGTGGCGCCAAGGCCAATGTCGACGCTCCCTTCTTCCGTTATCCCGCGTTGGCTTTTGCTGCCCAGGTGCTGGCGGTGACTACGCTGGGACTGGCTCGGGAAGCACTGGATGTGGTGCGTGCCATGGTCGGCGGGCGCAAGTCGGTCACCGGAGCACCCAATCTGGGCGAGCGCGAGTACGCCCAGATTGCCCTGGCCAAGGCCGAGGCACAGGTGCGTGCTGCCCGTGCCTTCTTCTATGACAGCACCGAGTCGGCATGGGACACCATTCAGGCCGGTACCGAGCCGAGTCGCGATCAAACCAACTTGCTGCGTCTCTCCACCACCCATCTGACCCAGGAGTGTGCCGCGGCTATTCGCAGCGTCTACCAGATCAGCGGCATGACCGGCGCCGAAAACAGCCATCCCTTATCACGCATTCTGCGCGACTCCCTATTGTGCACTCAACACGCCTTCATGGGCGAGATCACCTGGAAGAACGCCGGCGCCATCTTCTTTAACCACGACCCCCTGCCGGGCTATTTGTGAACTAGCGACATCATCTGACAAGCGGAGACCAACATTATGCATCGCGTACTTTTTTGCTGCGGCATTAACCAGAACTTCATGAACGCCACCGCGGAGGAGGCCAAGCAGGTGTGGGAGGCCACCCGCGAGATGCTGCAGGGCATCGACGGCCTGCCCGGCCTCACGATCCTGGGCATCATGGATGACGACTGTATCCAGGTCGGCCCCTCCATCGCCGCTCCCTGGACTTTCTACATTATGGCGGATGTACAGGACTACGATTCTGTCGCCAAAGCTTGCAACTTCTTTCGCACCACACCGGTAGGGGACGGCACCTACAAGCTCTGGAAATACTGCCGTGTCGAGGCGCGAATCGGACGCGAGCTCGTCGTGCCCGAGTGATGAGTGAGTCATCGA
Source organism: Halomonas sp. ISL-56 (assembly GCF_018612805.1). Classification (NCBI taxonomy): domain Bacteria; kingdom Pseudomonadati; phylum Pseudomonadota; class Gammaproteobacteria; order Oceanospirillales; family Halomonadaceae; genus Halomonas; species Halomonas sp. ISL-56. Next base: position 87,116 of record NZ_JAGGRO010000006.1, read on the forward strand.
TAAGCCATTGATAACAAGGAAGACAACAGAGATTTCGAGGTCATCATGAGTACCGAAAACAAAATCGACATCACCCCTCACGAGCTCGTATTCAGGGATCATATTCAGACCCCCATGTATGAAGACCCCAAGCTGTTCGAGGAGGAGATGCAGAAAATCTTCAAGAAAACCTGGGTGTGGGTCGCCCACGAAAGCGAGTTCCCTGACAAGGGCTCGTTCAGGCTCTCCCAGGTGGGGCTCGAACCGGTGATCGTGGTGCGCGATAGAAGGGGCGAGATCCATATCATGGTGAACCGCTGCCGCCATCGTGCTGCCACGGTTTGTGAAGTGAAAAAGGGCAAGACTTCATCGTTCCAGTGTCCTTACCACGGTTGGGGCTACGGGCTTGATGGCTCGCTTCGGGCGTTGCCTTACCCCGAGCAATATGGTGACGACTTCGACAAGGCGCAGCATGGCTTGCTCAAGTTACGCACCGAGTCTTATGCAGGCATGGTCTTCGCCACCTTCAACGAGGAGGTCGAACCGCTGGTCGATTTTCTCGGCCCGGTCACCAAGTGGATCGACCTGTTCATGAAGCAGGGAGCGGGGTACCCAGTCAAGGTGTTGGGCGAACACCAGTTCAGCGTGCCGATGAACTGGAAAGTCCAGCTCGAGAACACCACCGACGCTTACCACTTTCCCGTCGTCCACAAATCCTTTCTGCAGTCGTTGGATGGCGAGACAGAGGCAGTCTTCTCCTTCCTGGAACAGGGCAAAGGGTACGTCGAGGATCTGGGTAACGGGCATTCGGTTATGGTCATGATTCCCGAGCTGGTGGATCTCGACGAAAACCTCGAAGCACCGATCCCGGAGCGCTTCGAGGCGCTGGCCCAAGAGCTGCGCAGCGAAGGCTATCCCGAGGATCAAGTAAAACGGATCGTGCGTGCCGTGGGTGGTGCGGGCTTCAACCTCAATCTCTTTCCCAACGTGTCGTTCTCGCTGGCCTTCTTCCGGGTATTGACGCCGGTGAGCGTCGAGCGAACCGACATTCGCCATATCGCCATCGGCATGGAGGGCGGCCCCGAGGCAGCCAACCAGGTACGCCTGCGCCTGCACGAGCACTTTCAGGGGCCTATGGGCTTTGGTTCACCCGATGATGCCGAAGTTTGGGAGCGGATCCAGCGCGGCGTCAAAGGGGGCGCGGAATTGCCCATTCTGCTCAATCGCGGCCTCGACGATGAACAGCCGGGCGAGGTGGGGCCGCGCGGCCATATTAGCGCCGAAACCGGGATGCGGGCGGCATACGACATGTGGAAGAGGATGATGCAGGCATGAACGAGATGATCAAAAAGGAAAAAGGGCTTCTCCTGCGCGACGCGGAAGCCTTCATCTGGGCCGAGGCGGACATTCTGGATCGTCAGGACTACGACGCCTGGCTCGACCTGTGGAGCGACGAAGGCTTCTATACATTACCCATTGGCGATGGCGAGGACTTCGACAACATGCTCAACCTCTGCCATGACGATGCGAAGATGCGTCGTGATCGCATTACACGCTTCCAGCAAGGGTTTTCGATTTCATCGGCCCCCCCTGCACAGACGGTGAGAACGGTATCGCGCTTTGTGATTGTTAAGGTCGAAGCCGACGACGTCACGGTTCGCTGCGCCGAGCACCTGATCGAAGACAAGTTCGGTCGCCAGCGGATCTGGGCCGCGAACCTGACCTACATCCTCATCGTTACGCCGGGCGGCTTCAAAATCCGCCATAAGGTGGCGCGTCTGCTCAACTCCGATGGAATGCTGAACTCGTTCAGCTATTTGTTCTGATGAGCATGCCTGCACCCGACAAAGTCCAGACGGCCGTGGTGACCGGCGGGGCGCGTGGCTTCGGCGCCGAAGCCGTGCGTGCCCTGCATAGAGCTGGTTTCCGAGTAGTGATCTCGGATATTGAGCTCGAACCGGCCGCGGCGGTGGCCTCAGAGCTAGACCTTGCGGGCGACACCGCCGTATCCGCCACCTTAGACGTAACCAACCCCGAAGACTTCCAGAGCGTGCTCGACAAGTGCATAGAACGCTGGGGGTCAGTAGAAGTGCTGGTCAACAATGCGGCGCGTACGGCCGTCCAGGGGGTGCTGGAGATCGACCCCGCGGACTTCAATGCCGTGCTGGCCACCAACGCCGGCGGCACCTTTGCGGGTAGCCAAATATTTGGCCGCCACTTCAAGGCGCGTGGCTATGGGCGGATCGTCAATCTCGCCTCCCTGGCCGGGCAGAACGGCGGCACGGCCACCGGGGCTCACTATGCCGCCTCCAAGGGCGCCATTCTGACGCTGACGAAAATTTTCGCGCGGGATCTGGCTCCCTTCGGGGTGACCTGCAACGCCATTGCGCCTGGGCCCATGGATACACCCATGGTGCGTTCCGTGCTTGGCAAAGACGTCGAGAAAGCCATTGCCAATATCCCGGTAGGCCACCTGGGCGACCCGTACTTCGTTGCCGACCTGGTGGCGCTGCTGGCGAGCCCCCGGGCGGCGTTCGTCAATGGCGCTTGCTGGGACGTCAATGGTGGAATCTACATGAGGTGATGCCAATGGAAACCACTAACAAAAGCCTGATGCTATTGATCGACAAGCGTATTGATGAGCCGGGGGGAATTGTCAGATTGCAGCTGCGCGCTCTGGACGGCGCGCCCCTGCCCCCTTTCACCGCCGGAGCGCACCTCGACGTGCATGTCCGCGATGGAGACATCGACCTGTGGCGCCAGTACTCGCTCTGCTCGGATCCGCAAGAGCACGAGTTTTACGAGATCGGTGTGCTGCGCGACCCCAATAGCCGTGGGGGGTCGGAAACATTGCACAGGATTGCGAGAGAGGGGGAAACGCTCGAGATCGACGGGCCGCGAAACCACTTTCCGCTACATGAAGAAGCACCGCAGAGCCTGCTGTTCGGCGGCGGCATTGGCGTCACGCCGATGATAGCCATGGCGCGGCGCCTACAGGCGCTGGGCAAGGATTTCACGCTGCACTACTGCACGCGCTCACGCAGCTTGACGGCCTTCCAGAGCGAGGTGGAGGCGGCTGGTCTGTCCGACGTTGTCGCCTATCACCATGACGACGAAGTCGATACAAAACTCGATCTGAATGCCGAACTCGCTGGTGCCAGGGAGGGGGCACACATTTATGTGTGCGGCCCACAGGGGTTCATGGATTGGGTGATCTCTCGTGCCCAGGCGTATGGCATCGGCGATGAGCGCATTCATCGTGAATTCTTCTCCGCCGACGTCGATGTCTCGGGTGAGGCTTTCGAAGTGGTCGCCGAAAGATCCGGCGTCAGCGTGTTCGTCGGTAGCGAGGAGACGATTGCGAAGGCCCTCGCCAAGGCCGGCGTGAAAGTGGAGGTGAAATGCGAGGAGGGCGTGTGCGGTACCTGCGTGGCCGACGTCCTCGAAGGTGAGATCGATCATCGCGATCACTTTCTGACCGAAGACGAAAAACAGGAAGGCGACATGATGTGTGTCTGTTGCTCCCGGGCCAAGGGTAAACGGATCGTTCTCGACCTCTGACGACAAGAATCTGACGACAAGCAAAGGACAAAACAATGCCAACCGTTCACGTCTACATGATGGAGGGCCGCACGCAGGCCCAAAAAGAGTCACTGATCCGCAAGGTCACCGATGCCGTCGTGTCGTCGGTCGATGCGCCCGAAGCGAATGTACGGGTCATCATCAGTGAGATACCCAAGAGCGACTACGGTATCGCCGGTACGACCGGCGAGAAATTAGGGCGCTGAAAACGATCCCATTTTGGGGATGGAGATTCGCTTATGAGCTTCGATACGAGAGATTTCCGTAGCGCGCTGGGCAAGTTCGCCACCGGCGTAACGGTGGTCACCACGCGCAGCGGTGAAGAGAACCACGGCGTCACCGCCAGCAGCTTCAATTCGGTGTCGATGGATCCACCGCTGATCCTTTGGAGCATCGACAAGGGGGCCTACAGCCTGACTGCCTACCGCAATGCCGAGCACTTTGTGGTCAACGTGCTCAGCAATGATCAGGTCGACATCTCCAATCGCTTCGCGCGCCGGGGAGAGGACAAGTTCAGCGGCATTGCCATTGAGGAGGGCATCGGCGGTGTTGCCAAGATAAAGGGGGCCGCGGCGCATTTCGAATGCCGCACGTGGAATGTCTACGAGGGCGGTGATCACCTAATCATCGTTGGCGAAGTGGTGCGCTACGCCTATCGCAACGAGGGCAGTGCCCTGGTGTTCCACAACGGGCGCTATGCCGTACCCGAGCCTCATCCCATGGTGTTGAACGTTGACGAGCAAACGGCACTGGATGGTCGTTTGGGCAAGCATTTGCTTTACCTGATGCGTCAGGCGCTAGCCGCCTATAGAGGCGATTTCTATCCGCGGCTCAGCAGCCTCGGGGTCAACGACAATGAGTGGCGAATTCTTACCTTGCTGGCGGATCGTGGCCCGTTGCCCTCGGAGGCCCTGGCCCAGCGTGTGGCCCAACCCCAGGCAGACCTTGAGGATACCCTTGCAGGGCTGCGCGAACGTGCGCTGGTGGTAGACGGCAATGGTTGCGTTCAGCTTAGCGAGCAAGGGCAGGCATTGGCACGACGCCTGCTGTCTATGGCTGATGACTACGAACAGCGCCTGTTTGAGAACCTGGAGCCGTCCGGAGTCGGGGCGATCAAGTTAGGCTTGGGGCGCGTGATTGAGCATCTTGGTGCGTCGTTGTAAACAGCTAAGCAAGTGCAAAGACGGCCTTAACTGCCCTACGCGTATTTTGAGCAAAAGGGCAAACCTAACGTCGGGGTTGACCCTCCGGCAAACAAGAAAAGGAGCGAGAAATGTCAGAAGTCACAAATAGCGAACTGAAGGCGTTGGTGACACGTATCGAAACCCTGGAGGCCGAGGCCGAGATACGTCGCCTCCAGACCCGCTACATGTTTCTGTGCGATACGCCAATTCCCGAATATGGTGTGACCAGCGATGAAGAGCGTATCGATTTGATCATGGCGCTATACACGGAAGACGCCGTCTGGGAGGGCGTTGGCGAATACTACGACAACCAGTTCGGCCGTGCCGAAGGAGCGGCAGCTATCCGGCGCCATTTCCAAGGGTTCTGGAAGAAGGATCAGGATCCCAAGCTCCTGCTCAACGTCCACTACCTGACCTCGGAGCAGATCTATGTCAATGGCGACGTTGCGGAGGGCCAGTGGGTGCATTGCCAGCCCTGGATCTTCTCCAATGGCAAGGCGCTGCTGCGTTCGTCGCGGCTCAACAACGCCTTCCGCAAGGAGCCTGACGGGAAGTGGAAAATCACCCGAACGCGTACGGAGAATGTCTTCGTCGCTCCTCTACAGGAGGGTTGGGCAACTGATTACCCCTCGCAATCGGTATTGCTCAAACCCTAAGGGAGCAAAAGTATGCCACACGCTTTTCTCTATACGGCCAACCCGGCGCGGGTTGTGTTTGGCCTGGGTAGCCAGGCCAGGATTGCTGACGAGGTGCGCCAGTTGGGGCGCACCAGGGCCCTGGTATTGTCGACGCCCTCCCGTCGCGAGGATGCTGAACGTCTCAACTTGCAGCTTGGTGAGCTGGGCGCCGGGGTCTTCAGCGAGGCGGCCATGCATACGCCTGTGAAGGTAACCGAGCAGGCCATGACGGCTTTTGATAGAGCAGGCGCCGACTGTGTCGTCGCACTGGGCGGCGGCTCGACGATAGGACTGGGCAAGGCGATCGCCTATCGCAACGATGCGCCGCAGGTGGTGGTAGCGACAACGTATGCCGGTTCCGAGGTCACGCCGATTCTGGGGCAAACTGAAAATGGCCTGAAGACCACTATCAAGGATCCCTCCATTCTTCCTGAAGTGGTGATTTACGATCCAGAACTCACTATTGGACTGCCGGTGGCAGTGAGTGTGACCAGCGGTCTTAACGCCATGGCGCATGCAGTGGAAGGGCTCTATGCCAAGGATCGTAACCCCATCAGCAGCCTCATGGCCATGGAGGGCATTCGCAGTCTCAAGCAGGCGCTGCCTGCCATCGTTGAACAGCCGCAGAATCTGCAGGCGCGCAGTGACGCGCTCTATGGCGCTTGGCTGTGCGGCACCGTGCTGGGTAGCGTAGGCATGGCTTTACACCACAAGCTCTGCCACACCCTGGGAGGCAGCTTCGACCTGCCGCATGCCGATACCCACGCCATCCTGCTGCCGCATACCGCGGCTTACAACGCTCGATCGGCAGAGGAGGCTCTGGCCCCCGCTGCGGCTCTCTTCGGCGGTGAGCTTGGTGGTGGTCTCTACGACTTTGCGGCGTCACTCGGTGCCCCTCTTGCCCTCAAAGCCTTAGGGCTGAGCGAGTCGGATCTGGACAGCGTCGCCGATCAGGCGGTGCAGAACCCGTACTGGAACCCCCGGCCGGTGGAGCGCGGAGCCATACGCGAGCTGCTCGAGCGTGCCTGGAACGGTGCCCGTCCCGAATAATTCATCTCGGCCCTGGCGACAGGGCTCTCACCAAGGAATTAACCATGTCCCAAATTGATTACTTCACTGAAGAGCACTCCGTTGAGTCGGTCAATAGGCGTATGGGGGAAGATATCGACCCACGGCTGCGTCAGGTCATCGGCTCGCTGATCAAGCACTTGCATGGTTTCGTCAAGGAGGTCGAACTCACCCAGGCTGAGTGGGAACTGGCAATCGATTTCCTGACCAGTACCGGACAAATGTGCGATGACAAGCGGCAGGAGTTCATCTTGCTCTCCGATACTCTCGGGGTCTCCATGCTGGTGGATGCCATTCAGCATCGACGTCCGGCGGGCGCAACCGAAAATACGGTGTTCGGTCCCTTTCATGTGGATGGGGCGCCGGAGTTGCCCATGGGAGCTTCCATCTCGTTGGATGGCAAGGGCGAGCCGTGCCGCTATCAGGGTCGGGTGCTTGATCTGGAGGGCCATCCTATCGAGGGGGTACGCATCGATGTTTGGTCAGACAACAGTGACGGATTTTACGACATTCAGCAGCCCCATCAGCAACCAGAGTGGAACAATCGCGGCGTTTTCGTTACTGCCGCCGATGGTTACTACGAATTTATTGGCATTAAGCCGGTTTCTTATCCGATCCCTGATGACGGCCCGGTAGGCAAGATGCTGGAAAGTCTCGGGCGTCATCCGTGGCGGCCAGCACACATGCACTTCTTGCTCACTCATCCTGACTATCAACGGATTGTCACCCACACCTTTGTAGCCGGTGATGCTTACCTGACATCGGATGCGGTCTTCGGCGTTAAAGACTCACTTATTATGGATTATTTTCCAGTCAATAGCGGAAAGGTGAAGTGGCAGACGAGTTTCGACTTTGTTATGGCACCGAAATAAGGAGTTTCTTGTTGGTCACTGCGGTGACTTTTTTATTGCTTGATTCCGCCTGGGGCATGCTTGCCTTCCCAACCATGATCGATGCTGATGAATCAGTTTGCCCATATCTTCATTGGATTTTATAAAGCATTGTTTTTTATGAAATTATTGATGCCAATTTGGGATAACGGTCACGGATGGATGGGAATAGTATGTAGGTAGTAACCCTGTTAATTCCAATAAGCATAATATAAAGGCTGAAACAATGAGCGTTATTTCCTCTCCTACTGTCAGTTCGACAGAGCTAAGACGCGGCGCCTTAGGTGCCGGTTTCATTATTTTCTTCGTGGTATCCGCCGCCAGCCCATTCAGTGTTCTTGCTGGCGGCTTTCCGATTGGCATCATGCTGGGAAATGGTGCAGGCACACCGGCACTGATTGGGTGTGCACTAGTGATTATTCTGATGTTTTCGGTGGGGTACACCACCATTGCTCGCTACGTGACGAATGCCGGGGGCTTCTATGCCTTTTCGGCAAGAGGGCTGGGGGGAGTGGCTGGCGGTGCCGCCGGCGGACTCGCCCTATTTGCGTATAACATCCTGCAGATAGGGTTGTATGGGATGTTTGGTGGCGTTGCGGCAGGCACCATGAGTGAAGTCTTTGGCCTGCACCACCCATGGTGGCTCTACTCGCTGCTGGCGATGGGTAGTATCGCATTGCTGGGGTATCGAAAAATTGATCTTTCTGCCCGCGTGCTTTGCTTTGTTGTCACGGCAGAGTATCTGGTTATTCTAATATTAGATGTTGCCATTTTGACGAGTGGTGGGGACAGCGGCGTTAACCTCGACGCTTTCAATGCCGAGCATGTCTTCAGTGGTGCCCCGTCCATAGGCCTACTGTTCTGCTTTGCCGCTTTCATCGGTTTTGAGGCGACGACCATCTATGGGGAAGAGGCCAAAAACCCCAAGCGAGATATTCCTCTGGCGACTTACGCCTCCATACTTCTGATTGGCTGCTTTTATGCCCTCTCCACATGGTCGATGGTGGTCGGTACGGGGGTTGATAAAATTGTTACCGTCCTCCAAGGCCTCGACGATCCAACCACACTGATTTATGGGCTGTCCGATCATTATGTGGGCCCCGAGTTGACGCGCGTTATTCGCGTGATGTTTCTGGTCAGCATCTATGCTGGTTTGCTCGCCTTTCATAACTCCGCCGCTCGCTATTTCTTCGCCATAGGCCGTGATGGTTTGCTGCCAAGCATATTGGGAACGACCCATCCGGTTCATCAGAGTCCCCACATTGGGTCGCTTCTACAAACGTTGATAGCTGCCAGCGCGATATTGATTTTTGCCGCTTCCGGTGGTGATCCCATTCTGCAGCTCTTCGCCTGGTTCTCCAGTTTGGCGGCCCTTTCCTTAATCCTATTGATGGCCATTACCTCTTTGGCGGTGCTGTACTTTTTTATCCGTCACCCCGAGTTGCAAGAGGCCATGTGGCGAACGCGCCTGTTCCCGGCACTATCCTGTGCGGCCCTGTTATTCATGCTAGTGATTGCGGTGATGCATTTTGACGTCCTGACGGGCTCAAGCAAGGTGCTCTCGTATGGCCTCTGCATGCTCATTCCTCTGTTTCTGGCGGTAGGCGTCATTCTGGCAGTACGCCTTCGTCGATCTTCGCCTGAAAGATATCAATCGCTTGGTTTTCATAAACTTTAAGTTCACTAAAAAGCTCGGCAAAACAACCCATTGTCTGGGTGAGAAACAAAAGGAAGCGTTATGGAAAATTACGATCTGGTTATCAATGGCGAAGATGTGGCCGGGGAAAAAGGCAGCTTCAAGGTCATTAACCCTGCCAGCGATACCGCTTTTGCGCAGTGCTCGGCTGCTTCAACCGCACAGTTGGATCAAGCCGTCAATGCTGCTCGGGAGGCTTTCACCCAGTGGGGGCTCAGCTCCCATGAGCAACGTTGTGAGCTTTTGCATCTAATTGCCAATGATATGGAGCGCGAGGCAGATGAGCTGGCGAAGCTGATTGTACAGGAGCAAGGAAAACCGCTGGCTTTGGCCTACGCCGAAGTGGGAGGTGGCGTGGCCTGGACACGTTATGCCGCCAGTCAAGAACTCCCGATCAAACTGATTGAAGAGACGCCTACGCAGCGCATCGAAATGCACCACAAACCCTTGGGAGTGGTGGCCTCTATCACCCCTTGGAACTGGCCCTTCATGATTGCTGTGTGGCACATCATGCCAGCGTTGCGCGCAGGCAACTGTGTCATTAGTAAGCCATCCAGCCTTACGCCCCTGAGTACGATTCGCTTGATCAAGATTATTGCCCGTCATGTACCGAAGGGGGTCGCCAATATCGTCATTGGGGAGCATGGCTTTGGACATGCCATTACCTCTCACCCGGGTATCAACAAGATTGTCTTCACAGGCTCCACTGAGACAGGACAACGCGTCATGCAAGCGGCAGCCGGAAACCTCAAGCGACTGACCCTGGAGCTGGGAGGCAATGATGCGGCTATCGTATTGCCCGGCACACCGGTCGAGGCGGTGGCCGAGGACATTTTCCAGGCGGCGTTCCTCAACATGGGGCAGACCTGTGCCGCTCTCAAGCGACTCTACGTGCACGAATCCCAGTGCCAGGCACTAGCCGAGGCCTTGACGCTTATTGCTCAGAGACAAGTCATCGGTAACGGTCTTGAGGAAGGTGTGACCTTTGGGCCGATACAGAACCTGGAGCAACTGACGTTGGTGGGCGAGCTTGTTGATGATGCTCGTGCCCATGGTGCACGGGTGCTGTGCGGAGGGGAGCGCCTAAGCCGACCTGGTTTCTTTTATCCCCCCACTATTGTCACCGGTGCCACCGATGGCCATCGCTTGGTGGATGAAGAGCAGTTCGGCCCAGTGCTGCCATTGATCGCCTATCGCGACGTGGAAGACGCACTGCAACGTGCCAACGCCAGCAGCATGGGGCTGGGCGGCTCGGTGTGGGGCACTGACGAAGCCGAAGCCCAGGCCATTGCCAGTCGGCTGGAGAGTGGTGTGGCATGGGTCAACTGCCACGCCCAGATTCAACCGAACACACCCTTTGGAGGCTGCAAGATGTCTGGTTTTGGCGTCGAGTTTGGCCTGGAGGGGCTGCTGGAATTCACTGCTCAGCAGCTCTTATTCGTACGTAAGTCCGACGCTCAACAGTGAGGATGGTCACCATGTCCACGAATCTCGTGCTCAAGCAGGGTGCTAAACAAGAAGCGACAAAGGGCGCACCCATGTACGCAAAATACAAGACGGCGGAAAAGAAGTTCTGGCACCCGATGAGCCCCTCGGCGCCAGCCAATCGGGCCAATACCCTGATCATCGCCCGCGGCGACGGCAACTACGTCACCGATATCGATGGCAACCGCCTGCTCGATGGTGTCGGTGGCCTGTGGAACGTCAACGTTGGTCACAACCGCCCCGAAGTTAAGGCCGCGATTGCCGCGCAGCTCGACGAGCTGGCCTACTATCAGACCTTCGATGGCATCGCCCACCCGCGCGTGTTCGACTTGGCCGAGCGTCTGACCGGCATGTTCGCTCAGGAGCGTATGGCCCGAGTGCTGTTCAACTCCGGCGGCTCCGATGCGGTAGAGACTGCACTGAAAATGGCGCGTCAATACTGGATCGCCTCTGGCCAGCCGGGCCGTACCCGCTTCCTATCGCTACGCAACGGTTACCATGGCGTGCATGTAGGTGGAACCTCGGTCGGCGGCAACGGCGTCTATCACTATAACCATGGCGAACTGCTCGCAGGTTGCTATCTGCTTGATACTCCATGGCTTTATCGCAATCCCTGGGATTGCCGTGAGCCGGAAGAGCTGGTCGAGCATTGCATTCGTCAACTTGAGGAACAGATCGCTTTCCTTGGTGCTGGCACGATCGCTGCCTTTATCGCCGAGCCGGTGCAGGGGGCTGGTGGCGTGATAGTGCCGCCTTCCAGTTATTGGCCACGGCTGCGGGAAGTCTGCGACCGACACGACATACTGCTGATCGCCGATGAGGTGGTGACAGGCTTCGGCCGCAGTGGCTGTATGCTTGGCAGCCGTGGCTGGGGGGTGGCGCCGGATATCCTCTGCTTGGCCAAGGGGATTTCTGCCGGCTATATCCCTCTCGGCGCCACGGTATTCAATCAGCGCATCGCCGATGCCGTCGAGAACGCTCCAGGCTTTGCCAACGTGATCATGCATGGCTACACCTACAGCGGTCATCCGGTTGCCTGTGCTGCCGCTCTGGCAGTGCTGGATATCGTTGAGAAAGAAGACCTGACAGGCAATGCCGCGAAGGTCGGCACGCACCTGATTGAGGGGCTGAAACCATTGAGCGACCGCTTCGATGTGGTCGGCGAAGTGCGCGGCAAGGGGCTGATGATCGCCCTTGATCTGGTCGCTGACAAGTGCACCCGGCAGCCGCTCGATCCTGGCGAAGGGCATGCAGCACGTATCGCTGAGGAGGCACGCAAGCAAGGAGTACTTGTGCGCCCCGTCGGCAGCAAGATCATCCTCTCACCGCCTTTGACCCTGACGAACGATGAGGCTGACATGATCGTTCAGGCGCTTGAGGTGGCTCTTTCGCGCCAGGGCTAGTGCGTTAACCGAGCGCGTTCAATCTCCGTGGGGATGGCGCATGCTTGAATCAAACAGCTCGTGTTTTCACATCAAGCGAGCCTATAAGAACAAAATCATCAAGGTGCAAATATGAACTCTTTCAAGACGACTTGGGTTGCCAATGGGGCTTTGGCGCTGGCAATCGCCATTGGTCAGGTAGGTCAGGCCCAAGCCTACGAACTGTCTTCGAGTGCTGAGGGGGCAATAAATGCCGATCTGCTGGCCGTTCATGGCTGGATGGACAGTCGCAAGAACTACGATAGCAGAGAAGGTGGCTCGAACTGGCGCGAGGGTTTCATCAAGTACGGCTTCAGCGGTTATCAGGGGGTGGGAGAATCTGGCACCTTTTACGGTGGTCTCAACTGGGTCAGCTCCGCCACCTGGGGAGATGGTGATGCCGGTGGTAACAGCGACGGCTCGGAGCGCAGTACGACGCTTGAGGATGCCTATCTGGGGTGGCGCTCCGCGGATCGTTTCCCCGCGCTTGGGAAGGATGGGCTGGATTTCTCGCTGGGTCGGCAGGCCGTCCAGCTCGGCAAGGGATTTATCATTAACGACGATGGGTTGAACCTGGGCAGAGGGCCTGCGGACGGTGCACTCAATCGTGGCGGCGCCTATTATCTGGCGGCCAGACACGCCTTTGATCGCACCGCCGTGGTGCGTATCGGCGGTCAAGAGGGCCTGCACGGGACGGCGGCCTGGCTCAAGTCTGACAATCTGGGCCAGGCAGAAACCGAACTGGGCGCTGCTACCCTCGACTACGCTGGCGATGCTGGTCTCATCGGGCTGACCTGGGTACACGGGCTTGATGTCAACCGTGAGTGGGCCGATGATTTTCTCCAGCAGCGTGATGGAATGAACGTCTACAGCGTGCGGGGTGAAAGTGACGCCGGTATTGAAAACGCCAACTTCGCGTTCGAACATGCTTGGCAGAGTAAAGATTCTGGCACAGAAAATGCTTGGTATGTCGAGGCTGGCTACACCTTCGCCGATGCCCCCTGGACGCCCAGCCTGACCTACCGTTATACCCGCTATTCGGAGGGCTGGGATCCGCTGTTTACCGGCCTGAGCAGCCCCCCCGAGCTGGGCACTTGGTTGCAAGGTGAAGTCGCGGCTAACTATGCGGGGCCCTATGCACGCAATAACGATGTCCATCATATCGCCTTGACCGCCAGCCCTATGGAACGGCTTACCCTTGGTGCGCTCTTCTTCGACTTCAGCACCCTAAAGGGTAGCGATACGCTGAATCTGGATGGCAGGGAGCTGGATCTCTACGCGCAGTGGGCCGTGACCGATAACATTGTCATCAGTCCCTTGCTGGGCCTGTACAAGCCTAAGAAAGACGAAGCCGAGGGGGGGACACAAGTGGGCGGCAATGGCACCAATGTTTACGCGCAGCTCGTCTTGGCGGCGTTCTTTTGACAATTCTAACTTGGTGGGTGGTCGGCACTGTGAAGTGAACCATGCTGCTTGGCTATGGGTGATGCGGAGTTTTCAGGGGGTCGGGTATGCGATACGAAGTTCGTTCCTTTCATGACTCTCAACAGCATGCTGCTGCTATCCAGGGATGGCAGCAGGTTTATGACCAGCTGGGCTCAGGGCGCTTTTCGAGTGAACTTTCCCAGGTGTCAGGAAAGCGTTTTCAAGTTTTTCATGAGGTGCTGGATAAGCGAGTCGTCCAGCATGGAAACGCACCTAAGCAGCGGTTCTGCATGGCCTTTGCCACAGGAAGGCCGCCCATTATTCAGGGGAGCAAGGTAGGCTCCAATAGTGTTCTTCTGCTCCGCGATGGCGAAGAGTTCCTGCTACATGCGCCGGAAAGGATGGCGTTCCTGTCGTTGAGCGTCGATCTAGAAAGATTCACCCGGTTGGCGGACATCGAGCTGGGTTCTGCTCAATTTTCCCAGTTTATCTCGCTGCCGGGCATGAATGTCCCGATGCGGTTGCTGAAAGAGATAAAAGTTCAGGTGTGTCGGAATTTCGATGGTTCTATCAGGCCGGGGGAGCACGGAGCTCCCGCGCTTGAGAAGGATGTCGAAGATACCTTGATGGCTGTGCTGCTCGATATTTTCTTGCAGTCACATTCCGAGGAGAAGCGCAGCGAGCTTGCTGTGAGTGCCTATATCGTCAAGAAAAGCCAGGAGTTAGCCCTGGACGATCCGGGCGACCCGCTTAGTGTGCTTGATCTCTGCGAGCGCTTACGCGTCAGTCGGAGAACATTACAGAATAGTTTTCAGCGAGTGGTGGGGATGCGCCCGATCGAGTTTTTAAGATGTATCAGGTTGAATGCTGTACGGCGAAAGTTAGCAAACTCAACCTTAATGGAAAGTAGGGTTGGTGATGTGGCTTACGAAATGGGATTTCGTCATTTGAGCCATTTTTCGGCAAGCTACTACAAATTGTTTGGTGAGTACCCTTCTGAGACACGTCGGCTTGAGTGAGGGAGTGAAGCATTCGTTGAGCGCTTTCGTTATAGAGAATACATGCTAGAATATTCCACTATTTTCGTAGCGCTGGGAGCGCCTACCTTATGGTCGACAAGGATGAACTTGCCTCCTCCTTCTTTCCTCTTTCTGATGAGTATCGAGCGCAAGACTTTCCCCTCTACTGGGTAGCTCGATTGAATGCTAAATACAGCGCCGATGTGGATGCTCTGCTCAAGCCTCATGGGCTGAGCTCTTCCAAATGGCGGGTGCTCATGATCCTGCGTGAGCAAGGCCGCTTGAGTATGTCGGATATTGCCACTCATGCGGCGGCGAAGCTCTCCACCATCACTAAAATCGTCTATAAAATGCAAGAGATAGGGTTGCTCAAGACCTCTCCTTCTCCCCAGGATGGTCGCGTCACTGAGGTGGAGTTGACTGAGAGTGGTGAAGCCAAGTTGACTGTGGTCAGAGAGCTCATGGGGCGTGTGGTAGAAAAGGCTTTTGCCGACTTGCATAAGGATGAAATCATTTATATTAACCGATGCCTAAGCAAGATGTTCCGCAACTTAAACGCGTTGTAATCATTCCAGATGGCAGCGGAACATTGTTGATGAGAGAAGACTGCCTAACGGAAAGGGCTCCGGTATCCGGTGACTAACCCCAGGTGCGCTATGATCGATTCTCTTTCTCTGTTTCAGAAAGCTTTAGTAACTGTATATAGTTGACTATCTCATCAGTTGAATAGCTGGGCTGACCGTCATCGCGTAAAACGACGTTTGGTTAGTCAATGTGTCGCTGGAATAGACCCTCGCTTTTCTCAACTATCCTCCTTGCCCAGGCTGACGCTTGGGTTTTTTTCGTTTAACTACTGTGAAAGGTAGTAAAGCTCCCTGCGCTTTCTCGCTCGGTAATAAATGCGTTTTCAGGTGCATCAGGATCCTCGTACGCCAGCGCTATACCGCAAAGCAGTAGCGAGTTTTCGTCCAGCTCAAGCTCGTCGCGAATAATTGAGTGGTACCCAGAAAAAGCAGCTTGGGGCAGGTATGCAGCCCTTGGCCACGAGCGACCAGTATTACACTTTAGATAAACATGCCGCAGGCTATAAAGCTGCCGGGGGCCGAGAAAACGGCGATCCGATTTGCGGCTGGTAATAGCAGTATCTACATGCATGCGGACACTCCCTAAAAAGTCGTGAGGTGCTTTGCTTTGCGACTACTCGTAGGTGGCTGACACCGGCGAAAGAGTTAGTCCATCTATTAGTCGTAAGCGATACGTCTCAATTTAAGGGAATATACCCTATCCCGTGCAAAATTTAAGGATTCTTTAACTTCTGAAATTCTTATTTATAAGAAATTAGTTGTTGATTTTTAAGGATATAAATAGATTCGCGTTTATGAGTAAATGTCTCAATTAGGTATGCATATCAACCTGAGAGGTATTGGTAGCATAGCCACGCAAAGGTAACACTCACCTGCACTGTTATTGCTATGCAGGTAAAACGATCATGTCGCATACCACAGGGGTCGTTGAACAAGCGCCCTACTCCGAAGCCTCTGCTTTCAAGCCAATCTCACTTGTAATGGGTATCGTTATTGGCTTGGGTGTTCTCTTCCTTTTGCCTGAAACGCTGGCCTTCAATGCTCGTCTAGTGGCAGGCATTGCGATGCTGATGGCCACTTGGTGGATGACTGAGGCGATACCCATTCCTGCCACGTCGCTGTTGCCGCTGGTGCTGTTCCCTTTTTTCGATATTGCCTCGGTTGGTGAGACTGCCTCGCCCTACGCCCACAGTATTGTCTTTCTAGTATTGGGTGGCGTGCTGCTGGGCTTGGCAACGCAGCGCTGGAACTTACATCGACGCTTCGCGTTACTGACGGTGCTCTCCGTAGGAACCAAGCCGGCTCAAATCGTCTTCGGTTTGATGTTCGCAAGCTGGTTTATCACCATGTGGGTGAGCAATACCGCCACAGCAGTGATTATGGTGCCAATTGGAGGCTCGATCATCGCGCTAGTGAAGTCACTGGGTAACGGTGATGACACGCCCAAGTTTTCTGCCGCTGTGCTACTGGGCATTGCCTATGCCATTACCATCGGCTCCATGGCCACATTGATCGGCCAGCCGCCGATGGCGCTAATGCGCGCGTATATGGAAGACACCCACGGGCTTAGTATCGGGTTTGGCCACTGGATGCTAGTGGGTGTGCCGTTCTCATTCACCATGCTGATGCTGGCTTGGCTAGTTCTTAACAAGCTGGTGTTCCGCTCGGAGGTTGAGAATATCCAGGGTGGCCGAGCGATGATTGAGACAGAGCTCAAAGGGATGGGCCGACTAACGCCTGAAGAGTCGCGTGTGTTGATGGTCTTTACCGGGGCAGTGTTCTGCTGGGTATTCTTGCCGTTAATCGCGAGAATTCCAGTCGTGCAGAGTGCGCTGCCTTGGTTAGGTAACATCAACGATACCAGTGTAGCGATCTTAGCGGCGATTCTAATGTTTGTGATTCCTGCCTCTAAAGGGAAAGGAGCGTTGCTGGAGTGGTCGGCCACCCGTGACGTGCCTTGGGGAGTGTTGATTCTATTTGGCGGCGGCCTAACTCTCTCAGCCCAGTTCACCGCCACTGGCTTGAGTGCCTGGGTTGGCGAGAGCGTTTCGGGATTATCGGGGTTACCTCCGATCCTGATCCTAGCCATCACTGCTATCGTCATCATCCTATTGACCGAGCTAACCAGTAACACAGCGACGGCGGCTGCCTTCTTCCCGATTATGGGGTCTATTGCCGTGGGGTTGGGTATCGAGCCCTTTCTGATGACGATTGTGGTCACCTTTGCCGTGAGCTGCGCCTTTATGTTGCCAGTGGCGACACCTTCCAATGCGGTGGCTTTCGCAACCGGGGATCTTCCCATCAAGAGCATGATCCGGGCAGGTATCTGGCTCAATGTCATCGGCTTGCTGGTGATCATGGTCGCGCTCTACACCATTGTCCCTCTGGTATTCGATGTCTCTTTCTAAAACGTGGCTGTCACCGGCATTGGTAGCGATTCAGATTTGACGCTGGTAAATATTCGCCCTATCTTGTTCGTAATGCAAATCAATATTCGCAATGCGAACAAGAAGAGGTTTCCATGTCTCAGCCCTGTATCATCTGTGTCGCTATCACCGGCAGCCTGCCGCGTAAAGAGAACAACCCTGCCGTGCCGATTACGGTTGAGGAGCAGATTGAAAGTACCCAGGCGGCGTTTGAAGCGGGAGCGACTATTGCTCATTGCCATGTTCGCAACGATGACCAAACGCCTTCATCCGACCCTGAGAAGTTTGGTCGTTTGATGGAAGGGCTCAAGAAGCACTGCCCAGGCATGATCATTCAGCTCTCTACCGGTGGACGCTCGGGCGCTGGAGAGGCACGTGGCGGTATGTTGCCGCTCAAGCCTGATATGGCCAGCCTTTCGGTTGGATCCAATAACTTCCCTAATCGTGTTTACGAGAATCCACCACAGTTGGTGGAGTGGCTTGCCGACGAGATGCTTAAGTACGCCGTTAAGCCCGAGATAGAGGCGTTTGATTTGTCGCATATCCACCAGGCAGTGAACCTCTCTAAGCAAGGCAAGCTTAAGACGCCGCTTTATGTACAGTTTGTCATGGGCGTAAAGAACTCGATGCCCGCTGATAAGCCAACCTTTGATTTCTATATTGAGACGCTCAAACGGCTGGCGCCTGATGCGCAGTGGTGCGGTGCGGGCATTGGCGCCAATCAATACCTGCTTAACGAGTGGTCGATTGCGGCAGGTGGCCATACTCGGACGGGGCTTGAAGATAACGTGCGTCTGGATAGCGAAACCCTGGCGCCCTCCAACGCGGCGTTGGTCGAGCGTACCGTAGCCCTTTGCGAGAAGTACCAGCGCCCGGTAGCTACCTGGCAGCAGGCTCGTGAGATGCTTGGGTTATAAACAATACAAAACCGACAACTAATAAGCAGGGGTAAAGAGATGACGAATATCACTGTCGTGGGCGATGCGCCTGAAATAGACGAGATCAAACGCGTTGTACAGCTTTATGTGGATGGCTTTCAAGGCGGTATGGAAAAGCTTCAGGAAGCCTTCCATAAAGAGGCGTGGATTTTTGCTCTGGACGCTGAGGGCGCGGTAGCGACTGACCTGATCAGCGATCGCTTCGAGCGCTGGGCCAATAGCCAGCGAGCGGTCAAAAGCCGTTTTATTGCCATCACACAGGCCGGAGAGGTCGCCAGCGTGCTGCTAGGTTTTGATAATAGCGAGAACCTTGAGGACTCTTGGGTCGATGTGATTGCACTGCTCAAGGTTCAAGGCACCTGGAAAATCACCAATAAGACTGCTGCCCACAGCAGCCGTGCGGCATGGGCCAGGCCCAATGCCTAGGGCTGCTGACGATTTATTCAGAGAACATTGAAAACATCAGCCCCCGCAGCCAGCGGTTACCGGGATCTTGATGAAAACGGCGGTGCCATAAGAGGTTGATCGGAATCTCTGAAAGCGCGAGAGGATGCTCACGAACGGTGAGCCCAAATCGTTCACAGGTAGCCTCGGCCAGCTTATTCGTGACCGTCACCACAAGATCGCTGCTGCTCACGATGAAGGGAACGGCAGCGAAATGCGGTAGTGTTAATCTAACCGGGCGCTTAATACCAGCGTTTGCTAGCTGTTCTTCTACCACCCCGTGGCCGGTTCCCTGAGCAACGACAACGGCGTGATGAGCTGAGCAAAACTCCTTTATGCCAAACTCACCGGTGGCGAGTGGGTGGTCATGGCGCATAAGGCAGACATAGCGCTGCACAAATAGTCGCTGTTGATAGAAACCCGCCCCAAGCTGTGGAATCAACCCAACGGCTAGATCAATCTGACCTTCTTCCATCTCGTATTTCAGCTCATTGTTGTGGCTGCGAGCAGTGTGCAGTGAGATTCCTGGTGCTGTTTGAGAGAAGTGCTGCAGTAAGCGTGGCAGAAAAACGATCTCACCAATATCGGTCATGTTGAGATTAAAGGTGCGCTCACTCTGGGCTGGGTTGAAATCATCACGCAGGTTCAAGGTGTCATTCACTCTGGCTAACGCGTCCGCAATGCCGGGATGAAGCTGGCTGGCACGAGGCGTTGGCTGGAGCCCTTGTGAAGTGCGTTCGAAGAGCTCATCCCCCAATAAAAGGCGTAAACGCTTTAAAGCATGGCTTACCGCTGGCTGAGTAATGCCAAGGCGCAGTGCAACCCGCTGAGTGTTTTGCTCTTGGTACAGTAGGTCAAATACCACCAGCAAGTTCAGGTCAATATTGGCAAGCTTGACCATCAGAATGCGCTCAGCCAATTGTTCGACAATAGTCTATTCCGACCGCAGGTGGGGGTTTCAACGCTTTGATTCATATTGTTATTAGCACCGTTTATAGTCCAGATGAAGGGGGCTGTGTGGTGGTTGCTGTTTCATCCTAATAGCGTTAAGGGCAGAGCGTGATGCTCAACATGATAACGATAAATCCCTGAGCGGAGTGAAACATGCCAGCCAAACATACACAGCAAAAACGTCTCTCTATTGGCATTGTCGGTGGCGGTATCGGCGGCGTAGCCTTCGCCGTTGCGCTATCCCGAGATAGCGGCCTTGATGTTCAACTTTTCGAAGCCGCTCCCCAATTCTCAGAAATTGGCGCCGGGGTCTCCTTTGGCCCCAACGCGGTAAAAGCCATTCAGCTGTTGGGGTTGGAATACGCTTATCAGCGGATTGCCGACTCCTCCCCAGCACCTTTTGTAGATGTTTGGTTTGAATGGCGTCGTGGTATCGATGACACATACTTAACCGCCAGCTTAGCGCCAGGTGTGGGCCAATCTTCAGTACATCGAGCCGATTTTCTGGATGCCATTGTCGCCAATCTACCGGAAGGCATCGCTCACTTCGGTAAGCGCTGTGTCGAGGTCAAACAAAACAGTGATAACGCCACAGCCTACTTTGACGACGGCACGCACTTTACCGGCGATGTGATCATCGGCTTTGACGGCATCAAGTCCGTAGTGCGCCGCCATGTCTTACCTCCAGAGCAGTACGGCGAGATAAATCCGTTTTGGAGTGGTACTTATGCCTATCGCGGCATGATCCCGACTGACCAACTGGAGGCTGCGCTGGAGGCAAAAGGCAGAGAGAAGCGATTAGCCTTAGTGCCCCAGATGTATCTAGGCAAAGACCGCCACATACTGACGTTCCCCGTCAAACAATCACAGCTGATTAACGTTGTCGCGTTTATTACGGATCGTTCCACACCGAATCCAAAGCTGCCCGAAGGAGCCGGGTGGGTACAGCCCGTACCCCAGGCGGAAATGCTGAAAGTATTTGAGGGCTGGAGCTCGGCTTGCCAAGCAATCCTAGAATGCATTCCTGAGCCAACGCGGTGGGCGCTGCATGAGTTACCCGAACTCGCCCGCTACCACCGTGACCGCGTGCTAATTGTCGGCGACGCCGCCCACGCATTAGTGCCTCACCAGGGCGCAGGCGCCGGTCAGGCACTTGAAGATGCCTACGTGCTAGCCAGTTTGCTGGCAGATGCTAGTTGCGATCTTCATAACGTCAGCGATGTTCTAGCTACGTTTGAGCAGGTACGTCACGCGCGCACCTGCAAAGTTCAAAGAACCTCCCATGAAGCAGGAGATGTCTACGAATATGCCGGAGTTGGCATCGGCGCCGATGAAGCCAAGCTAATCGAAAATCTGGAAAAACGTTTCGAGTGGCTCTGGAACCACGATCCCCACGATGATGTGATCGCCGCACGACAGCGCTTAGCTGTGCTATAGCTCTGCATGAACACCCTTTGATAGCTACTTCCGCCTTATTCTTTTGTCGCAGCCCCCTCTGCACCCAAGCAAGAGGGGGAAAGTGTGCTTGTCTGGTGGCGGTGGGTTTTATATCTGTTTGATAGTTAATGTATTTTTAATTTACTTGCAAAGTATTACGAAATGCAGAGATTTCCAATACGCAAAGAACTATATCCCAGTGTGGCGGGTGCACTGTTGAAAAGGGGCAATCATGCGTTGGTGATACCTCCTCGGTATGGCAAGGCACTTAAACAATATTGGTTGCGTCTCCTAACGCCTATCAAACTGACATTCAGTTAAATGATTGCCAGACGCTGGAGCCGCCATGTCAACCGTCATCCAACAGATTGAGACACTGCTGGTCGATTTACCGACCATTCGTCCTCACAAACTCTCCATGACCACCATGGCCTGCCAAACCATGGTCATTGTGCGCATGCGCCACTCCGACGGTGTCGAAGGGCTCGGCGAAGGGACCACCATTGGTGGCTTGGCCTACGGGCCGGAAAGTCCGGAGAGCATCAAGCGCAATATCGATACCTATCTTGCCCCGCTGCTGATCGGTCAGCCTTCTCACAATGTCCATCAGCTGCGCGCCCGGCTTAATCGCCATACCCGCGGCAACATGATTGCCAAGTCAGCGCTAGAAACCGCGTTATTAGATGCTCAGGGCAAGCGCTTGGGCTTGAGTATCGCTGACCTTCTTGGCGGCGCTCAACAACAACACTTACCCGTGCTTTGGACGCTGGCCAGCGGAGATACCGCTAAAGATATCGACGAAGCACTGCTGCGATTAGAGCAGCGTCGCCACTGCGACTTCAAATTGAAAATTGGTGCTAATCCGCTTAATCAGGACGTACGTCATGTGGCGGCGATAAAAGAAGCGCTAGGTGAGCGTGCCAGTGTGCGCGTTGACGTTAATCAGGCCTGGGATGAATCCACGGCGGTGCGGGGGATTCAGGCGCTGCAGGATGCCGGTATTGAGTTAATTGAGCAGCCTATTCACGCCCGCGAACATGCTGGTTTAGTTCGCTTAGCTAACCGTTTCAACGTGCCAATGCTAGCTGATGAGGCCGTTCAGGATGCCCGCGATGGACTAGATCTCGTGTGCGGCGGGTTTAGTGGTGCCTTTGCGCTGAAGATCGCTAAATCCGGCGGTATTCATGGCGTACTGGAACTGGCTCATGTCGCGCAAGCGGCTGGGGTTGGCCTATATGGCGGCACGCTGCTTGAGGGCACGATCGGCACGGCTGCCTCATTGCATGCTTGGGCTACCCTGCCGGAAATGGCCTGGGGCACTGAAATGTTTGGCCCACTACTGCTTAAGGATGACATTGTCGTTCAACCTCTCAATTACACCGAGTTTGGCGTGGAACTCCCGCAAGGCGCAGGGCTGGGTATCACGCTTGACGAAGATAAATTGGCTCACTACGCACGTAAATAACATCCCGCAAACTAAAGCCTTGTTAGTAAAGATATTATTTGCGTTCACCCGCGTTCTAAGAGGAGAAACGTATGCTGTTTCAAGTAGAGATGACCGTTAAGTTGCCGCCCAATATGCCCGCAGAGCAAGCGGCGAAGATTAAGTCGACCGAAAAAGCGTATTCGCAAGACTTACAGCGTCAGGGCAAATGGCGTCACTTGTGGCGAGTGGCAGGCAGCTACTCAAATGTCAGTATTTTTGACGTTGAAGATAACGCCGAGCTACAAGAGTTGGTTAGCAACCTGCCGCTGTTCCCTTATATGGAAATAAACGTTAAGCCTTTGTGCCGTCATCCTTCATCGGTGCGTGAAGACGACACTTAATTACGCACGTACACGTCAGTTCTCATTAATAAAACAACACCCTATAAAAAAGAGGATGTCACCATGACCGTGAAGATATTCGATACCCCCGAAGTCCAGGACTTTATCAAAACCGTGGCTGGCTTCGACCAAACCGGTGGTAATGACCGCGCCAAGCAGATCGTGCATCGTCTGGTCGGCGACCTGTTCAAGCTGATCGACGACTTCGATGTCACCGAAGAAGAGTACTGG
>NZ_JAGGRO010000007.1:0-94915 GCF_018612805.1 Halomonas sp. ISL-56
ACGAGTTAGTCACGCAGCAGGATGATGATCAACGTCTAACTGGATCATCACGGAGTGTGCTGAAACCGGGTGTCTGCTGACTGATCTTGAGATCTGAAACCCGACTTCTACACCCAACTAGAAGCCCGTCGCTTTGATTATCCATCCTGCTGGCGTGCACCAATACCCTGAGCGAGTGGGCTTACACCGGCGCTGAACCTGAAACTAACTGGGACTATAAAGTAACCCGCTGTTTGAATAGGACAGAGGCTGGTTAACCGATGAATGTCTAGTGCCCCAGACCCACCTGCAAGGAGCAACCCGGTCTGGCAGTGGTAACCCCCCACGTTAAGAGAGCCTCAATAGGTGTTTGCTGTAAGCCACTCACAGCCAACGATGACAGATGAAGTAGGATCACTGGCTCAGGGACTTGTTATTGGCCGCTGACGCGGCCAATAAAAAACACTGCGGCCTATTGACAGAGAGAAGGCTCATAGGTGTTAGGCAATAGACTTAGAAAGCCTATCAAGTGCCTCTATCGCGGCACGGGCAGATTCGTTCCATTGTTGTCTATCAACCTTCGGTTGCGAAAGGTCAAGGTAAACACCATCAATTAGAGATCTCGTCAGCGCATGAAGATCAGAAGATATGTGTCCTGCAACTATAGATCGGGCTTGTTTGCTAATAGCACCAACCCGCTTCATTGCCTCGAGTGCGGCTAACCTAAACTCTTCGAAATCATTTTCACTTGTGAAAGGTCCAAATAATGCCTTTTCACCAAAAACTAATAGTTTGCTCACTTCCTCCAATAAAGAAACGGTCGTTTTTTGTGCCTCACTGCGGGTGCTGGCCACTTCCGCATCGATTTCATTTAAACGTTTTTCAATTTTCTCCAACTTATTGCTTATTTCTGTGACCAACTGCTCAGCGCCTAATGCTTTTTCCCGCCCAAGGTCAATTAAAACTGGGAATTCACCCGATAGAGCTTTCGGTAAAACAATTGTCTTGACCTCGAAGACCTCAGCAAGAATTTCAATTACCTCTTCACGGTCCGCTCCAGGCCATGGGCCAGGACTGTTGTTATCTAAGATTAATATGTCATGGAGCTGATTCTGAAGGTTATGCGCCTTCTTAGCCAAGGCGTTCATTGCCCTGTCCAGCATATCTGGTTTTGCATGCGTCCTGAGTTCTTCAAGATTGGTTAGTGTAATATTAGTGCTTGTTGCCATACGAACCGCACCAGCTTGGAACCCAGACTCCGAAAGCAAAAAGGCACGATCCGCACCAACATCCTGCGCAATCTGGCTCAGAGCAAGAACCTTCTCCTTTGGTACTGCGTTCTTCCAGTATTTGCATTCAATTAACCAATTTGCATCAATACCAAGGACGTTGAATGTCACCCAAACGTCTACACTATGAGTACCTCTGGCGCCATCTACTTTTTTTTCGATCTGTGTATTGCAACCTAAAGAACGGAAGAACTCCGCCACTTCCTCTTGGTATTCTTTCCAGTTTGATGCCATTAAATTGATATTCCTGTTGTGGTGCCTAACGAGGCTGTAGAAAAACCCGATTTCGAGCCATCTCCACCGCCTCTCGTCCTAATTTACTTACTCAGCCAGTCATCTGGCTGAGTAATCTTATTAACGGCATTTAGCCACTAGAGCGCCCAACTAAAGCTTGTTGAAGACGGCCTTGTGCTCTTAAAAAGCAACTTACCCCGTTCTAAGGCCGTCATGACGCGGCTAAGTGGCCATAATTCGCTAACTTCTCAATATTGTGCACCAAGCAGTAGAGCTGCCACTGACCTTGCACCTTTTTCTTACCCCGAAGACTGAAGCGGTTCAGTCTTTTCGTCGTGCCAATGTTGCCGAATCCGGCTCTACGACTGACATACGATGGCTGTAGATTTCCTTGCCCTTCGGGCTATCCACTCGGTGTTTCATCCAGTCGGTGTAATTGGGTAAGCGTTTGTTCTCGATAATAAAAGACACTTGTCGTCCTGCGCCATTGCGATGATCGGCCGAGCTCGGGTTCTGCATGCATCGGTATTTCTTTGGGCAGTGCCGACATTGCAGCAGACGCCCTTCAAAGTGTACCCGGATCTTGCCATTGTCAGTTTCTCGTTGCCCGCGATAGGACAGTTTTTCGCCAGTTGGGCAAATACACGTTAGCTCTACCGGATCAAACTGGAACGCGTTGGCGGGCGTCGTCTCTCGCCAGCCTTTATCTGGTAAGTTCTGGTGGCGCTTGCCGTATTTGTTTTTCTGGTCGGCGAATTTCGGATCTCGGCTGCGGAACTGATTGTCGGGGATGTAGCCGTTGATCTGCTGTTCGTGCAGATACTTCATATTGGGTTTACTCGTCTCATCCATGAGACTCGCCCTTCGGGCCAGCCTGCGGCTGTTCAAATTTATTCCCGATAAATTTGTCGTTGGCGAAGCCGGTATCCGCGGTGACGACGGTGCCTTTCTGGTAGATGTTGTCCGCAATTCCTAGCTTCTTAAAACGGGCTTCGACCGTTTCCAGTACGGGCTGCAAAGTGTGATGTTCCTGGCCTTCGCCAAAGGCCTGGGCATCGATGACGATCTGGTGTTTTTTATCCACCGTGGCTACACCGTTATAGCCTTGAATCGTGCCCTTGCTGGTCGTCATTTTGGCACTTTCGTTATCTGTGAGATTACTCTTCACTTCCTTGATTCGCTTTCCCCGGCCCATCCTTGGGCTGTGCGTCTTTAGGAAACGATCCACTTTATTCATGGCGGCATCTAGCGAGAGAATCGTCTTGGCCCGTCGGATATCCCGATCCAGATCGGCTTCCGTTTCGGCTTCATCACGCGCGTAGTGCTCCAGTAGGTGATGCCGAATCAGACCTCTCAATTTGTCCCGTTTCTCGCCCAATTCTTTGAACGTGCCAGACCACTCTTTGGAGGCGTCGGAGGACATCTTGCAGCCGTCAATGGCAAAGAGCTCGTTACCCAACAAGCCTTGTTCGTGGCACACCAGTAGCACTTGTTCGAATAGCGCTTAATCTCATCAGCATGCCGACTGACGAAGCTGGCCAGTGTGGTGAAGTGGGGAACGGTATCGCAGGAAAGGGCTTTGAAAATGATATTGGTCTCACAGCACCACTGCATTTCACGGCTGGAGGTGATGCCTTTTGAGTAAGCAAACAGGATGATCTTTAACAAGATAGCCGGATCATAGGCCAATCGACCGGTTGCATCGTTACGGTACTTGGGATGGAAAACGGACAAGTCGAGCTTGTGCTCGATCAGGTAGTGTACGGCGTGTTCAAAGGTGCCTGGCTGGAGCTGATCTTGGTAGTTGATCACCACCATGGCGTTCTGATCGTAGTTATAAGCCTTGAAGCGCGGCATGCTGACCACTCCTCATCTGTTTTTTTCGATCCTACCAAAACTTAGCCGTCAGTGGGGTTTTTATACAGCCTCAACGCCGCGCACACGGGCGACAAAAACGCGCCAGCGGGTTTGGCGTCCCAGCGACCAACGGGAGCGAGTGCTGCGCCTTGTTAGCGGCGACAAACACACTACCCAAGCGGCACTGCCGCCATGCGATACCGAACAAAGGCACCCATGTGCAAAATTAAAAACTTAACCAGCCAAGTACGATACAACGAAATGACTGGAACCTTAAAAACCTATTGCAAGCGGAGCCAATGCGCCAAAAGGAACAACGTTACCGAACCATCAGAGATTGCACCTTGCCAACAAACTTGCATACTTTGACTGCTTGGCTTTGCCGCTATAAAAACAAAACGCGAGCAAGGGCCAGATTAGAAAACTTTACCACCCTTAACCACCCCGAAAGCGGCTAACGCCCTTCATCAGCGGTGCAACCGTAGGTTGCATCCGGCGCCGAAGGCGCGAACTGCATGAGATTGTTATGTGCCATTGCCCGGATTACCTTGAGCAGCATTGTTGGTAGCCACTAGCTCCTTGGCTCTTTCTACCATTTTCGAATCAGTAGAAGTAAGCACGAGCTTTTCATCCGCTGGGGTTCGGATGGGCACCTTGTTGCCAAAGAAGTCTCCGAGCAAACTATTCTGCAACTCAACTTGTATGTCATGTAGGAATGCCGCGACATCGTATGCTGCCTCCCCAAATGAGTTTGCCTTCTCTTCTAAGATTGTAACGGCGCCGTCATCCAAAACTAATAGATTCTCTGCTTCTTTGATTCCGTTATCCGAGAGAAGAACATGTGGCAAAACATTTAGTATTGGTAAGTATCGCTCTGACAACTCCTTTAGCTTGATAACGAACACTGCACGAAACACGGTTAAGTGTGGTGAAGCAATCTCGAACTTTTCTAGTGAACTAGCAACAGCCCATAGCCTGCGGTTAATTTCTTTAAAGTCATCATGGAGAGCTTCTACTCGAAATGGGGGCGGAACATAATTCCTATCGGGGCTCACATTTTTTCTCGCTTCGTCCAATGCGCCAACTACCATCCAAAGTGATGTGGCTATACCGGTAGGAGAACTGCCCTCAATTTGGGACGTGATGTTTTTGTAGATAGCTACTTGCAGCTCATTCCGATGATTCTCCTTTTGAAGTTCCCGTTGTTTAGTCAGTTGAAAACTAATCCCCCAAATAGCACCAATGAACCCGAAAAGTTGAATTAAGGTCGCCCAATCGTAAGTTGGGTCAAAAATGAAAAATTCCTTCATAAAGTATCCCTATCTGCACGGACCGCTGATCGCACATAACGCCCGCAGCACGCGCGGCTTAGTAATGGAGGCGCAGCCGCAATGGAAAAGCCGTCGCTGTGACTGCGATTGTTAGGCATTTTTATTATAAGCTCGAAAGCAGTGCTTTTATGCCAGCCCATACGCTGGGTTGCGCAGCCGTTGCTAGCAAACTACCTATGGCGCCTTCTGTAATGTTTTTAATTGTTGCGAACGCGTGCCTCAATATTTCTTTATTCGGCTCGTCAATAAGCTGAGCCTCAATTGTTGCTAGTTGAGCATTTACTTTTCTTTCATCTTGAGCTGACAAATGTAAATCAGCAATATTTTCCCGAAATGAATTTACAAAATCAATCAATTCATCTTTTGGCATTGGTGCATAATTTGCTGTGACATTTTGAGTTGAACCAATGCCTTGAGTTATTGGTGAATTTATAGCTTGGCCAATATTAATATAATTGTGATTGATTGTTTCAGCATTACGCGGCTGTGATGCCGTACTTGAAGGACAAGCATCGAACCCTATTTGAGTTAACCTGAAAGAAACTCCACCTTCCAACACATCCACAAGCCCTGCCTCTGCTGCATACTCCATTCCCGGAACGAAATCCTCCCATTGCAATCCCTTTTTGTGCCAAACGACGATAAAATTATTGATTCTTAGAACGTGGTCTGGTCGACAATTAAAGTGATTCACAAATATATCCAAGATTCTTATAGCTGTTTCTTGAGGGGTCGGAATTTTTGCCATATTCGATGTCCTTTTATTTCCTAACGCTCGCATTTGCGGCAGGTTTGGAGCTCAGCGGAAAACCTGTCCGACAACATGCGCTTGTTACCTGCCGGTTAGTTTAAACCATAGGAATCTGATTGTTCCCATGTTTTTTAGTTTTTCTAACTGCAACTCCAGATTGGACACCAAGCTATCTTTTTCTCTTAAAGACCTGCTCAACTGGTTCAGTCTTCTTGCATGCTCTTCTGAAGAGTTTCTTTCTTTGTCAAGAAGCTCTTCAGAATTACTAAGTCGCTTCTTTAAATTCTCAACCTGCTCAAACAGATCCGCATTTTCTTTTTCTAAATATATCATTGACTTAGGATCTGACAAGACCTTACTCCATAAATAGTGTGATAGGTGCTCTTTTAAAAAACTAACATAATCTTTTTCTAAGTCGGGTGTGGTGTTTTCTTCAGGTATTCTATACGCCAATTTATCGTTGACACTAACTTCAATAACTGGAATACCAAGGGCCTTTAAATCTTTTAATTTTTGCCCTACAACCGGGTTCGTATTATGAACCTCAATACCAAGAACTCCATTCCATTTGAGCTGATACTCAGATGGCGAAGTAAATTTAACGAACACATCAAGATCATAATATCTATCACCAATGCGTACGCGTTTTTCAGTTTGAGCTTCAGTGAATTTAACTTCAACGTCCTTTTTTAAATTATATAACTTAAGAGTGGTATGACTTAATTCGCTTATAGCCATTTTATAGAGGTAGTGAGCCAGTGACTCCCCACCACCTAGCCTTTCTATCTCAGCCTCTTGCCCGCGATTATAAGCAAACGAGAACGTCCCTTTAGTGCTTTTACGAATATGCATTCTAAGACGAACACTTTCAGGAGAATGAGTACTATAATATGTTCGCCTCCTCCACTGACCTGGCTCTTCTTTCTCTTTAGCCAGAGCGGCATACAAACCGATCTTACGCCATTCAGTGCCTTCTTTATAAAAAGCCCATTTTTTCATCTATCGCCCAATTCTCCTAGGCATGTAACGCAGCCAGCACGCGCGGCTTTGTAGTGAAGGCGAAGCCGCAACGAAAAAGACGTCGCCGTGCCTGGCCTTGTTAAGCGCTGATCATAGGACACGACAAAACTATTGGAATATTTGGAATACCATGGCATACTAAAAACCATCATGATATTCCAAATATTCCAAAAGGAACGACAATGACCTACACAACGTACATTCAACAAGAACAGCAGCAAGTAAGCAGAGAAGAGCTCGCCCGCTCACGCCAAGCTATTACTGAAATGGAGCACCATTACAGCAATTACGAAGCTCAAGTCCGCATGATGCAAAACAACATGAAAACCGATGAAGATGCTCTAAAATACGCAAACTTGATGCTCGAACTGAATAGGTGCAGAGACAACCTTCGGCGTCATATCGATTCGTATAATGAACTTGTAAGAATTGCAAATGTACAGTTCCCCACAACTAGGCTTAGCGATCAGGTTAAACGCGAAATCTATCACCTTTACCACTCCAATCGATACACACAAGTGCAGCTCGCTCAACAGTACGGAATAGAGCAGAGCACTGTGAGTAAGATAGTAAATGGTCAACCACCGGCATAGCTTCTGGGTCTCTGCTTAACGCCCGCCATAAACGGCGCGAGGAACGAGTGTCCGGCGACCGCAGGGAGCGAATTTAATGGCTTGGTTATGTTTCTTCATCACCAAGCTCGGACATTCGCAATAATTGACTGCTACGCCTTACTGTCAGAATATCGATCTGGTCTCTGACGCTGTAAATAATTCGATACGTTCCAAATATCACCTCCCTGATGCGACGTCCCCCCACTTCAGGAACGACGCGTCCACTTTCAGGGAAGTCCGCCAGCCGCTCCACAGTGTCAAATATGCCATCAACCCACTCAACCGCAGCGCTGGGCTTATCTTCAGCTATGTATTGGGCGATAGCGTTCCAAGGCAAGCGGAGACCAAACAATCCTCATTTTTCCAGTCTGCCCAAAACTCGTGCTTTTGCCTCCTCATGGGAGATGCCTTCTCCACTAGCTATCTGCTCTTCGGCTTTGTAGACCTCCTCAAGCAGCTCTAGGCGCTCTTGCATCCTCTCGTACTCCTGGACATCTACCAGTACGGCAACTCCACGCCCCCTCTGCGTTAGCACCATAGGGCGTCGGGTTTCATGGATCTGCTTTACAAATGTGGCAACACCCGCCCGAAACTCAGACAGGGGGCGGATATCTTCATCGACGCGAACTCTTAGCATAGGAATCACCTGCGTACACCCAGTCGTACTCTTAAGCGTACGCCCGCTGCGCAGGATTGGCAAGAAAGCGGCGCTATGAAACATAACGCCTGTAGCTGCGGCAAATTTCGAGCGCAGCGAGTAATTTGTCCGACAGCCTACACTTGTTATGTGCATAGCCTTGCGCAATGCTATTTCGCGGAGTGCTCATAAGTACCCTCTACTAATCATCTACATCAGGGTGCTCTAAGGTCAATGTATTGCCAGTTACTGTACAACTTTTGTAATGCTCAAAATTTGCCTCCAGCGCTTCAATGACTTCTTCATTCAGTGCTTCTTCTGGCAATTTATACGTGGTCGTTGTATTGCCTGCCTTATGGTCATAATTGGCTTCAACCTTTATTGAGTCAATAAGGTCTTTAAGTTCATCGCTAGTCATATGAATATCCTCTTCTGTAACTTGTTGTGAATTATTCGCCGCTATGATTTTTTTGCACATAACAGTGATTCTACGCCCCGCTGCAAAACCTCAATAAACGCGACGGCGCATTGATTGAGGCTTTGCAGCCACATAGTTTGACTCTACCCCATTGATTCTTCGGATGGCAAAGCAAATGTCGGCTGTATACCCAAGATTCGTGTGCTTGCGCGATTTGCTATTTTCAATAACACTGTACATACAAACAGTATCAAAAGCCACGTGGGTGCAACCTATGAAACTGATGGAGAGGGTGAAGGCTGCTCTCAGAGTCAAGCGCTATAGCCTTCGCACTGAGAAAACCTATTGCTACTGGATTCGCTTTTTCATTCGCTTCCACAGAATGCGGCATCCTACCACCATGGCAGGCAATGAAGTACGCCAATTTTTGGCGTATCTCGCGATTGAAAGGCGCGTTGCTGCAGGTACACAGAACCAAGCTCTCAATGCCATCGTATTCCTCTATCGCCACGTTTTAGATCAACCACTGGGTGAGATTGGCACGTTTAGTCGAGCTAAACGACCTCAGCGCCTGCCGGTGGTGCTTTCTCACCAAGAGGTTATAAACATTAAGCGCTCATATTCAGTTGACAGAGCAGCAGCTTGCCTCCCGTATTGAAACCAACGCAATTCCTGTATCACTGCCCTACGCGCTGGATCGAAAATATCCAAATGCGGGCATTTCCCTTGCTTGGCAGTGGCTTTTTCCTTCATCCAAGCCGTGTTTCGATGACGACAACCGGATAGTGCTACACCACATTCATACTTCTGCCGTACAAAAAGCCGTTAAATATGCCATGCGATCTTCTTCCCTAACACGACCAGGGTCATGCCATTCTTTACGGCATAGTTTCGCAACGCAGTTGATTAGCCAGGGCACTGACATTCGCACGGTTCGAGGAAAACTGGAGCGTCTAGGCGTTCGGATATTTGCTGGTGCAGTCGGCAATCGGCAAGGATGCAGCGACCCGCTCAGTCTGAAGGTCGCATCAGTTCCCATGCTTCGGTGACAGTCGCATAGTCGCGGTAGCCCATGCGCGCGATGGGCCGCGCTTTAACGGTATCAAAACGTCTATCCCGAATGAACGCGTCATTGATATGCGTGCGAACCACCTCACCCAACACAAGATAGCTGTTGGTCAGACCGCCATGCCGGTCGCGCAACTGCGTGGTCGACAGCGTGACACATTCCAGCGCGGCTGGGCTTTCGGCAACAAAGGGGGCGGTGATCTCGATGCTGTGCCCGCGCGTCAGCCCGGCTGCGGTAAATTCATCCGCCCCGTCGGCCAGCGAGGCCGAGGTCACATTCATCGCCTGCGCCAGAGCTTCGGTCACCAGCGAAAAGGTGAATTCCCCCCGGTCACGCGCATTGACGACCGAGTGTTTGTCCCCCTCAGACGTAAAGCTGATCATATGTGGACTGGTCCCGTGCAGCGTGAAAAAGCTGTAGGGCGCAAGGTTGGAAATACCATCCGCATTAAGCGTGCCGATCCAGCCGATGGGGCGTGGCGCGATGATCGCCTTGAACGGGTCGTGTTTCAACAGGGGGGGCCGGTCGATTCCGTAGTGCATTCATATCTCCTCTCGGCGGCGGGAAATGTTCGGGGTTGCGGGGAGTGGCGGCCCCGCGCTCAGGCGCGGTAGGCCACTCCGTCGCGCCCGGGATCGGCGGCGCCGGTGACCTGGCCATCGCGCACCGCAATTGCATGAACCCAGCCAAAAGTATAGCCATGGGGGTTACGCTGAACCGCATAGCCAAGCGCTTCCAGCGGTGCCAGCACATCGCGCGGGATGCGGTTGCACACATCGATCCGGTCTGAAGTGGCCGAAACCCGGGGCGCAGCTACGGCACGGTCGATATCCATGCCGAAATCGAAATGGTTCACGATCGCCTGTAATACCCCCATCACGATCTGCGTGCCGCCCGGCGCCCCCAGGATCAGGCGCGGCCCGCTGGCGTCATGCACGATCGTCGGGGCGGATGCGGTGAAACGTGACTTGCCCGGCGCCAGCGATCCAGGCTTGCCGGGCCGGGGATCGAACACGCTCATGCAGCCGTTGAGCATAAAGCCCGTGCCTCGAGGCATAACGCCCGAGGGCATCGCCAGCGAATGGGTCAGCGCCACACAGCAGCCGTCTGCATCACGCACCGACAGATGGGTCGTGTCGCGCGGGACGGGGACGTGGGTGTTCAGGCGCGGCACATGGGCCACCTCGCCCCTGCGGATATCATCGGCCATCCGGGCGGCGCGCCCCTTGTCCAGAAGCATTTCCAGCGGCACGTCGCAAAAGTCCGGATCGCCGACGTAGCGGTCCTTGTCCACCGTTGCGCGTTTCATCACCTCGCACAGGATGCGAATATATTCGGGGCTGTTGTGACCCAGCGCGGGCAGATCGAAGTTTTCCAGGATGTTCAGCATCTGCAGCAGCATGATCCCGCCGCCGGGCGGCTGGTTCGTCGCAATCCGCAAGCCATGATAGGTGCCCTCCAGCGGCGACCGGAACTCTGGCCGGACGGCGGCAAGATCCGCGCGGGTGACTAGGCCACCACCCTGTTCCATCGCCTCGACCACCAGATCGCCGATGGGCCCATCATGCAGCGCATCGGCCCCGTCACGGGCGATTAGGCGCAGAACCTCCGCGTAGTCAGGGTTGACGATTAAAGTGCCGACGGACTTCGGGTTGCCATCCGCATCGCACAACAGGCGCCTTCCGTCCTCGGAATACCGCAGCCGGTCGCGTGTCGGCGCGCGGCCATAGCCATCGCCTTCCAAAAAGAACGTGTACATCGCGGGCCGCACGACGTATCCCTCCTGCGCCCAGCGGATCGCGGGGGCGACAACATCGGCCCAGGGCAGCCTGCCGAACCTCTGGTGCGCGACCTCATAGGCGCGCAGGCTGGCGGGCACCGCGACCGCGCCCGCACCAAGGTCGTTGACCCGGCCCCGCAACAGGAAGCCGAAACCGTCCGGCGCCTCGCCCTCGACCAGACCGGCCCACATGTCTTCTGTCACGGCAGCGGGGGCGGGGGCGTGAAAATCCAGATACTCCTGCCTGCCCGTCGCCGAATCATAGATCGCCATGGAGCCGAAGCCCGCGATCCCGCACATCAGCGGGTCAACCACCGTCTGCGCTAATGCGGTCGCGATGGTGGCATCGACGGCATTGCCACCGGCCCGCAAGATCTCGACCCCGCTTTCGGCGGCCTCGGGCTGCGGCGCGACGACCATTCCCTTGTCAGTCATGGTATATCTTCCTTACAGTTTCACATCATGTCGTGGGCGGCCCCAGTCGGCGGCCTCGGCGGTGGCCTGCGCCACGTCTTCTTCCAGCATCAGCCCCGCATCGACGAGCCTGCGCGCCGCCGCGCCGATCGCGCGCGCATAGCCCGCGGCATCGCCATAGCGTTCGGTCACTGATACCCGCGGGTCGCCGGTCTGCGCGCGCTCATCTTCGCGGGTGGGTAGCGGGATATAGCTGCCGGTGATGCCTTCCAGCGCACCCAGCCCGAAGGTGGCATTGCGCAGGCTCCAGCCGGTATAGGTGCCCAGCGGCGCCTGCACCATAGGCACGCGGATACCCGCAATATCGTTGCCGTCAGTATCGGTGGCAGGAACCTGCACGCAGTACTCTCCGCCCGGCAGATCGGGCGGATCTTTCGCGATCAGGCCACAGTCGATGTCGGGGCCGAAATCCATCAGCTCCAACCTGCTGGGACCGCGCGGCAGCGCTACGCCGGGGATCTGCGGAAACCCGGCTTTCCAGTCATCAAAGGAAACCAGCGTACTATCTGACCTGCGCGGCATCCGACTGTCAGGCGGCGCGATGCCCTGCGTCACCCAAGCGTCAAGGTTATCCAGCGTCGCGCGGAACAGCATCGAGCTGGCGGCGACGTTGAAATAGGTCTGGCTCATGCCATGGCCGGGTTGTTCGACCTTTGGCGCGGCGAAATGCTGCGTGCTGGCCCAGTGATAGACCCGCACGCCGTCAGGCAGCGGCAGATCGCGGCCTTCGGTGTCGGTATGCACCAGCGAAGCGCGGCGGTGCCAGTATTCAGCGGCGGTGTCGGTATGGATCACCTTGGGGTCGGTCGCAGGCCGCTTCAGGATGCCATCGACCACGCCGGTCAGATGATCGGTCGATACGGCATAGGCAAAGGGAAAGCGGTCGGCAGGTGAGAAATGGTTCTCGAACTCCTGCCCCGGCAGCAGGACGAGGTTGGCAAAACGGTGGTTCATCCACATCTTGCCCGCTCCCGCCACATGCGGCAGCACGCCGTCGAACACGCGACGGCCTGCGGCATCGGCGTTGAAGCCCAGATACAGCGCATCGCGGATGCAGCGCCCGGTCTGCGACCGGCCCCATGCATAGGCGTAATCCACCCGCCCGCCGTTGTCCTTCAGAGGGTTTGGCGTACCATTGGCATCGGCATCGCCATATTTCAGGAAGGATACCGCATCGCGCACCGCTAGATGGCCCAGCCCCAGCACCTGCGGGTCGCGCGCTTCATAGACAATCTCGTAGATCCAGCCGGTCTCGAATCCTTCGGGCAGATAGACATGGCTATCGGATGGCACGACGGCGTTTTCCGTCCCCTGATTGTCGACACCCGGGCCCCGTTCCACCCGCGCGAAGGACCAGCGGTCGGCGGAAATATCCTCACGCGGGCTCCAGGCATAGCGGCGGCGACTGAGGCGCGCGCGGCCGGTGTCGGTGGAGACAGCGGGGTTTGAGCGCGCCGTTACCAGCGAACTCAGCGGGAATACCGTGACCCCTGGCCCGCCCGCGATCAGTTCGGTCCGCACGGTACCGGTCAGCGGCGCGTCGCCATCGGTGGCGACGGGCACATCGAACAGCATCCGCCCGTCACCCGGCAGCAGATCGCCCTGCCAGCCCATCCAGAGAATGTGATAGCCCCGCCGCATCAGGAAGCCGTTGCCCGCATCCGCCACTGTACGCGGCGCATTGGTCTTTGGCGCGTCGTTGAAGAATTGAAGCGCGCGCTTGTTGCCGCGGTTGCCATAATCATAGAACAGCCGCCCGTTACCGCGCGCGCCATCGACCGGGCGCAGGATCTCGAAATCTGCAGCGCAGTGCACCAACCCGTCCGCGTCGCGCGGTGCCAGCGCGATATCGGTCACTGCCGCCTGCGCGGGTGCCAGCGGATCTACCGCGAAATGCACCCGGCCCCGGATATGTTCATAGGCGCCGGTGTCGCCAAAGCCCGCGCCCTCTGCAAAGGGCGCGCGGTGATGAATGTCGAAGGTGATCTTGTTGGTCATGTGGGACAGTCCATGGGCAATCGGGGAAAGGGAAATCACGTCAGTGCGTCGGCGGTTTCGGGCAACGGGTGGTGGCAGCGGAAACTGCTGATGCCGCTGGCGGTCGCCCCGGGCGCGACGGTCGCGCAGCGCCCGTCATCAGCGCGTGGGCAGCGGGGGTGGAATGCACAGCCGGATGGCGGATTGACGGGATTGGGAAATTCGGCCGCCAGCCCCAGTTCGGGCACCCCCTGCCCCGCCTTCGCGGGCAGCACGGCGCGCAGCAGCGCCTGCGTGTAGGGGTGGCGCGGCGCGCGGAACAACGCGCGGGCATCCCCCTCTTCGACAATCTGGCCCAGATACATCACCGCCACCCGGTCAGCCAGATGGTGGATCACCGACAGGTCATGGCTGATCAGGATCATGGTGATCCCCCATTCCCGTTTCAGCCGGTTTAACAGGTTGAGGATCTGGCTCTGCACCGAGACATCCAGCGCCGAGGTCGGCTCATCGCAGATCAGGATCTCGGGTTCCGCGATCAGCGCGCGGGCGATGGCCACGCGTTGCCGCTGACCGCCCGAAAGCTGGCCGGGATAGGCGTCGATCAGATGCTGGGGCAGGCCGACCGATGCCGCAAGTTCGCGTACCTTTTCGCGGCGCGACCGGGCCGTGCCGGTGCCGCGCACGGTCAGAGGCGCGGCGATGGTGGCCGCAACGGTCATGCGCGGGTTCAGCGATGAATACGGGTCCTGATAGACCGCCTGGATCAGTCGCGCACGGTCCAGCCGGGTGTAGCTGTTCAGCGCCCGTCCGCCGATGCGCACGGTGCCTGAACTGGGCTCTTCGATACCCAGCAACATCCGTGACAGCGTGGACTTGCCGCAACCGCTTTCGCCGACAAGGCCCAGCGTCTTGCCCTTTTCAACCGTCAGGTCGATGCCACGCAACGCCTGAAGCGTGCGACGGCGCGAGAAGATGCCGCCGACGGCATAGCCCTTGGTGACGGCATTCATTTCCAGCACGGTGTCGGTCATGCGATCTCCTCGGTCAGGCGCGTCCACACACCGGGATCGCGCGCGGTGGTGTCCGGCGTTAGTACGCAGCGCATGCTGTGCGGGGCCACGCCCGGGGATGCGACATCGCGCATCGGCACGGCGGCTTGCGTGCAGACGGGCTGCGCATAGGGGCAGCGCCCGGCAAAGCCACAACTGTCCCGCGGTCCGGTCTGACGCGGCACGATCCCGGGGATGAAGCCCAGATCATCGCCGGGCTGCGTTTCGCCCGGATGTGGCAGCGATTGCAGCAACCCCTCGGTATAAGGATGCAGCGGCCCGGCCAGTATCTGGTCGCAGGTGCCGCTTTCCACGATCTCGCCGCCGTACATCACGATGATGCGATCCGCGACGCCCGCGACGACGCCAAGATCATGGGTGATGATGATCAGCCCCAGCCCCATTTCCTCCTGAATGTCCTTCAGAAGCCGCAGGATCTGCGCCTGAATGGTCACATCCAGCGCCGTCGTCGGTTCATCCGCGATGATCAGGTCGGGCTCGCACAGAAGCGACATAGCGATCACGACCCGCTGGCGAAGCCCCCCCGACAACTGGTGCGGGTATTGCCGCAGCCGATCCGCAGGTGACGGGATGCCCACCCGGGTCAGTAGATCCAGCGCCCGCGCCATCGCGCCCTTGTGCGAGATGCGGCGATGCTGACGCAGGATTTCGCACATCTGGTTGCCGATGGTGTAGCAAGGGTCGAGCGCGGTCATCGGGTCCTGAAAGATCATCGACACGCGGTTGCCCCGCAGCCGCCGCCACTGGCGATCCGACGCCTGCGCAAGATCCTTACCATCAAAGACATGTTCCGCGACAGTGGGGCGGGCCGCACGGGGCAGAAGACCCATGACCGCCAGTGCCGTCAGGGACTTGCCGCAACCGGATTCGCCCACGATGGCCAGGGTTTCGCCGCGCGCCACCTCCAGGTCGACACGGCGCACCGGGTGCAGCATACCGTTGGCTAGCGGAATATCGACCTTTAGATCGCGGATCTTCAGCAGTTTTGCGCTCATGCCTTGCCCTCTGGTGTGGTGATATCGCGCAGGGCGTCGCCCAGCAAGTTGATCGCAAGGATCAGGCAGACCAGTGCCACCCCAGGGATCGCGATCATCCATGGCCTGAACAAAAGCTGACTTTTCGCCTCGGCGATCATCAGTCCCCAACTGACCAGCGGCGGCTGAACGCCCAGACCCAGAAACGACAGCGACGCCTCCAGCAAGATCGCATGCGCCAGCTCGATCGAGGCGACGACGATCAGCGGGCCGGTGATATTGGGCAATATCTCACGCAGGATGATCCGCAGGGTTGAACTGCCGATGGTCCGCGCCGATGTCACGAACTCGCGCCCCACCAGCGCCTGGGTGGCGGACCGGGTGACAATGGCGAAACGATCCCACAGCAACAGGCCGATCACCATGACCAGCAGCGTCAGCGAATTGCCCATCACCGCCACGACCACCAGCGCCACCAGAACGACCGGCAGCGTCAAGCGGATATTGATCAGGAAGTTCACCGTCAGATCGACCCAACCGCCGAAATACCCCGCCGCAAGCCCCAGCGAGACGCCGATGAAGCCCGACACCAGCACGGTCAGGAATCCCAGCATCACCGATGTGCGCGCCCCGAATAACAGGCGCGAGAACACGTCGCGCCCCAGGTTGTCAGTGCCCAGCAGATGCGCGGTACTGCCGCCCTCGGCCCACATCGGCGGCACGAAGCGCGCGCCAAGGCTTTGCACCGCAGGGTCGTAGGGCGCAATCAGCGGGGCCAGCAGCGCGGCCAGCACGATCAGCAACAAGATGCCGCCGCCCGCCCAGAAGCCGGTGTGTTTCAATGCGCGGCGCAGCGCGACCTGTCCCGGCGACAGCACCGCAAGGGGTGCTGTGGCAGCGGGATGCATCGCAGATCCGGGGGTATGTGTGTCAGTCATCTGATCCTCACGAGACGCGGATGCGCGGGTCGATTGCCGCGTTCAGCAGGTCGGCGGCAAGGGTCAGCACGGCATAGGCGGCGGCAATCACCAGCAAGATCGCCTGAATCACCTGAATGTCGGCGCGCTGGATCG
Source organism: Halomonas sp. ISL-56 (assembly GCF_018612805.1). NCBI lineage: Bacteria > Pseudomonadati > Pseudomonadota > Gammaproteobacteria > Oceanospirillales > Halomonadaceae > Halomonas > Halomonas sp. ISL-56. The sequence goes on from NZ_JAGGRO010000007.1 coordinate 16,551, forward strand.
ATTCCCACGCCAGATAGCCGATCCCCTTGAGCGAGAAGACGGATTCGACAATGATCGACCCGCCCAGCATGAAACCCATTTCAACCGCGGCGATGGAAACGATGGGGGCAATGGCATGGCGCAGCGCGTGACGGATCACCACCCGCCAGGGCGACAAGCCATAGGCCCGCGCGGTGCGGACATGATCCGATTGCAGCGCCTCCATCATCCCCGACCGGGTCAGGCGCATGATTGATGGCGTCGCGTAATATCCCAGCGCCACGACCGGCAGGATGAAATGCTGCCACGTGTCCCCGCCCGAGATCGGCAGCACGCGCAGCCAGACGCCGAAGACATACATCAGCCCGATGGCCACCAGAAACGACGGCATTGCCTGCCCCGCCACCGCCAGCCACAGGGCAAAGCGGTCGATGATCGTGTTGGGCCAGAGCGCGGCCGCAACGCCCAGCGTGATCGACAGCACCAGCGCGAAGGCCAGCGCTGAAACGCCCAGTGTCGCGGTCACGGCCAGCCGCTCAGGTAACAGATCCGCCACATCGGTGCGCAGGTAGTAGGATCGCCCGAAATCACCCTGAAACAAGCCGCCCACCCAGTCCAGATACTGGACCGGCAACGGGCGGTCGAAACCGAAAGTGTCACGGATGACGCGGACATCCTCGGGGCTGGCGCCATCGCCCGCCATGGTGGCCGCGGGGTCGCCGGAAAGATGCAGCAGAAGGAATGCCAGAATTGACGTGACGGTCAACACCGCCAGCATCACCCCTAACCGCTTCAGGATATAAAATGCCATACGACCTCGCTGTGCCGGGGCAAAGGTGCCCGGCCCATAGCTTGGGAGATTGGTGAAAGTATGTTGCAGGAACGCGGGAACCGACTTTGGCGTTCCGCACATGCGGTATCAGGATGTCAGAGTGGGGCGCCATTGCGATGGATGCACGCGCCCCGCTCTGCTTGGCCGGATCGGGTGGTTACTTCCAAGATCCCAGGTAGAAATGCGCCAGTTCGTCATCCGTGATCGGATAGTCGAACGCATCGTTGAAACCATAGGTTCGCGCATAAAGGAACAGCGGCACCTTGTAGGCCTCATCCGCGATGCGGTTCAGCGCCCGGGAATAAAGTGCGTTGCGCGCCTCGGGGTCGGTTTCGACATTCGCCTCTTCCAGCCAGCGGGTGACATCCGCATCGCGGGCATAATCCATCTCGCCGCCGTCAAAGTAATACCCGGTCGAGGCAGACACATCGAGCACCCCGTTCGACCCCCATGTCAGGTTGCCTAGTTCAACCTCACCACCCGCCAGCGCAGGCCGCAGCGCGCCCCATTGCACGAAGTTCAGATCGGCATTGATGCCCACCTCGCGCAGGTAGTTCAGAATGACTTCGGCATACTGACGGTCGCGGTAGCTCCAGAACGGCAGGGAAAGCCCGTCGGCATAACCTGCTTCGGCCAGCAGTGCGCGGGCCTTTTCGGGGTCATAATCGTATTGAGTCACATCGGTTTCGCAACCCGATTGCGCTGGCGCGCAAAGTGAGGGCAGCACGCGAGCCCCGTCACCCACCAGGTTTTCGACAATCGCTTCGCGGTCGATGGCATGGGCAATGGCCTGACGTACCCGCACATCGGTCGTGGGGGCGTCTGCGCCGCTGCGGCCCGCGGCATCCAGTTCCAGAAACGACATCCGCAGCGTCGGCGCGGCGACAACCTCGATCCCGTCCATGGTGGCCAGCATGTCGACATTCTCGGTCGGCACACCCCAGATCCAGTCGACACCGCCGGTCACCAGTTCGGCGATCTGGGTTTCGGGATCCTTAATGGTGCGGAAGACGATGGTACCGATCTGCGGCATACCCTTGGGGCTGTCGGCGAAGTAACCTTCGTTCTTTTCCAGCGTCAGGCCGTCGCCTGGCGTGAATTCCGTCATCTGATAGGGGCCGGTGCAGACCGGCGTCACTGCACCGTTGTCACGGCGCTGCGCACCATCGGCACCGGGCACCACGGGGGCGTTGTCGTAATGTCCGTCCGGAAAAATCGGCATAGTGCCGGTCATATATTCCAGCGCCGCCGGGGTGGGTGACTTTGCGTGGATGCGTACTGAATTGGGGCCGGTCACCTCGACATTGTCGATCCAGCTGGTCAGCTGCTGTGTCTGGCTTTCATTCGCGGGGTCGGACACGAAGTTCAGTGTATAGGCCACATCTTCGGGGCCAAAGGCCCGGCCATCATGAAAGGTTACGCCTTCCCGCAGCGTGACATCCATGGTGGTCGCATCCGTCCATTCCCATGATGTTGCCAGCAGCGGCTCATAGGCATCGGTCAGCGGATCGCGGTAGATCAGGCTGTCACACATCGCATAGGTGACAATCAGCGTTTCGCGCAGGTTGGCGAAATAGATATCGGCAGACCCGATCTCATTCGCGGTGGTCCAGGTAAACGTGTCATCAACCTTGCCCGCCATGAGCGGCTCGGTCGAAACGGCGAGAAGAAGGGCACCAGTCAGGCCAATACGTGCAAACATTTTTTGTACCTATTGTTTTGCCCCGACACCCGGTGACATACCCCCCGTCCCCCTGAACCGGCAAGGTTCAGGGCATCGCCAGTTTCGACGATGGGGTAAGAGCGCGGGCGCCTGAGAACTATCAGGCTGCCGCCAGTGTAAGGCTCGTTTATGATAATTTGAGACTAGCAATCCTTGTGGGCCTGGGCAATTTCGTGTTGTGTATCAGTTCATGCATTTCCCGTTAAGGAGGAACCAATGAAACTTCGAGGCCTTGAAGCCCTGCGCGCCTTCATGGAGGGCGGAAGCCTGAATGTGGCGGCAGAACTGATGAACTGCACGCAGCCGCAGGTCAGCCGCCTGCTCACCGCGCTGGAGGAAGAGGTCGGCTTTCCCCTTTTCGACCGCAAGGTGCGGCGGCTGGAACCCACCGACGAGGCGCGGCTAATCTACCAGCAAGTCGAACTGGCGCTGACGGAACTGGATGAGGTGACGGAAACCGCGAACCGCCTGCGCATGGGGCTGAAAACCCATGTACGCGTGCTGGCCGCGCCCTATGCGCTGGACGCGCTGTTTGTGGAGCCGCTGCGGCGGCTTAGAGATGACTATCCGCAAGTCACCGTCGGGATCGACATGCGCACGCGGTTGGAGATCAACCCCTCACTCAGACGCGAACGTTTTGACCTGGGCGTGGCCACCCTGCCGCTGGAATCGGATGCGCTAGACTGCGCGCCGCTGGCACAGGTACCCATGGTCGTGGTGATGAGTGCGGATCATCCGCTGGCGGCGCGGCCCCATGTGACGGTGCATGATATGGTGGGCGAACCACTGGTGTCCAACGCAACGAACACGCTGGTCCGGCACGTGTTGCAGCAGTGCTTCGATGAGATCGGCGCGCGCCCCGACATCCGCTACCAGACGCCGAATGGCCCGGTTACCTGTGAACTGGCGGGGCGGGGATTTGGCCTGGGGCTGGCGGATGGGCTAGTCGCGCGCTCCTGCCTGCGGCCCGGCGCCGTAATGCGCCTGTTCTATCCGGTCAGAACCATTCCCTACGTGCTGTTCTTTCCCCGCTGTCAGACCCGCAGCCAGGCCACCCGGACGCTGGCTGCGTATATTCACGAAGAGGCTGCGCGGCAGATTACGCTATCACCCTTTGACGCGGTCACGGCCTGATATCGCATTGCCCTTAAAAGGGATCATCCTCAATTTGTGTGGTGGAGCGGAAGCATTCGAGCCTTAACCCGCCTAATTCACCGGTCTGAACCAGTTGCTTAAAAAATTATTGGGGGTACATAATTGATAGAAGAAGGAGATTCCCAATGGCCCCAGGCAGTGAGATTGAGTTCGACCTGCGCAAACAGCAAGACACCCTGCAACATCACGGCCTGGATTTTAACGACGCGCTTGTCCTCTATTACTGGTAAAACGCTTTCGATGCTGGAAGATCGCCAGGACTTCGGCGAAGAACGCATCATCACCGTGGGTAGGCTTACGGGAAAAGCTGTCACACGGTCACAACAGTCCCCTTGCATCTCCCCCACCCGCCTCCTACACTCCATCAACGAACAGCTTGACGGGGTGCCGGTGAAATCCGGCTGAGATGGCGCAGGGCGAGCATTTTTGCTGCCGAGCGCTGGTCCCGCTGAACCTGATCCGGCTAATGTGCTGCGGCTTTCATAAGTTCGCAGCGCGGGTACCGGCGTAGGGATCAAGCGATGGCCATGGCTAGCTCTCTCTCACGATCGCACGCCACCTTCCGCGCCATTTCCTCGATCTCTCCCGCCTTACCTCCGGATCATTAACACCGGAGGCATCATGGGCTACCGCTTTACTGATCTCACCACCGCCTGCCAGCAAGATTGGCGCGCCTATATTGAGCACGATTTTGTGCGTCAGTTGGGCAACGCCACGCTGCCTGAAGCGTCGTTTCGTCACTACCTGAAACAGGACTACCTGTTTTTGATTCACTTCGCCCGCGCCTACGCGCTGGCGGCCTATAAAAGCCCCACCCTTGCCGATCTTCGCCAGGCCCATGAAGGCTTAAAAGCCATTGTGGATGTGGAGTTGGGCCTGCATGTGGGCTTTTGTCAGGAGTGGGGGATTTCCGAGCAGGAGCTGGAAGCGTTGCCCGAAGCCAGGGCGACGCTTGCTTACACCCGCTATGTGTTGGATACCGGCAACCGCGGTGACCTGCTTGATCTACACGTGGCGCTGGCCCCCTGCCTGGTGGGCTATGGCGAAATCGCCAACTGGTTGAATGCCCAGCCTTCCACCCTGCGCGGCGCGCAGAACCCTTTTGATGCCTGGATTGCCATGTACGAAGGCGAGGAGTTTCAGGCCGCTATGCAGGCGGAGCTTGAATGGCTCAACACCCGCCTTGCCGATGTGACCCCCGCCCGCTTTGTCGAACTGAGCAAGATCTTCCGCGATGCCACCCGCCTGGAAATCGACTTCTGGCAGATGGGCTTAGCGCTGATAGACGCCGACCTCACTCACTAACCTTGTAGAACAACAATCGTATGGAGACCGTAATGAGCAAAACGAGCCACTTTTTATCCGAAACCGCCCAGGTCGATGCCGCCGCCATTGCGCCGCTGCCCGGCTCGCGTAAGGTGTATATCGAAGGTTCGCGGCCGGATATCCGCGTGCCGTTCCGGGAAATTTCACTGTCGCCCACTAAAACCACTGGCATTGATGAAGAGAATCCGCCGCTGCTGGTGTACGACACCTCAGGCCCCTACACCGACCCAGAGGCTAACAACGATTTACGCAAAGGCTTACCCGCCCTACGCCGTGCCTGGATCGAAGAGCGCGACGACACTGAGTTTCTGGAAGGCCACACCTCTGATTACGGCAAGCGTCGCGCCAACGATCCCACCCTTGCCCAGCTACGCTTTGATTTAACTCGTACTCCACGAAGGGCCAAGCCTGGGAAAAACGTTACTCAGCTTTACTACGCCCGCCAAGGCATCATCACCCCGGAAATGGAGTTTATTGCCATCCGCGAAAACCAGCGCCGCCAGGCGTTAGGTACGGCGGAGGTGGAGCGCATTCTGGGCCACCAACACCCCGGCCAGAGCTTCGGCGCCAGCCTACCGGAAGAGATCACGCCAGAGTTTGTACGCGATGAGGTAGCTCGTGGGCGGGCGATTATTCCCAATAACATCAACCACCCAGAATCTGAGCCGATGATTATTGGCCGTAACTTCCTGGTCAAGATTAACGGCAACCTGGGCAACTCCGCGGTGACGTCTTCTATCGAAGAAGAGGTGGATAAGATGACTTGGGGCATCCGCTGGGGCGCGGATACCATTATGGATCTCTCCACCGGGCAGAATATCCACGAAACCCGCGAGTGGATTCTGCGCAACTCGCCGGTGCCGATTGGCACGGTGCCCATCTATCAGGCGCTGGAAAAGGTTAAAGGCGTGGCCGAAGACCTTACCTGGGAAGTGTTCCGCGATACGCTGATTGAGCAGGCCGAACAGGGTGTGGACTACTTCACCATTCACGCGGGCGTGCTGTTGCGCTATGTGCCGCTGACCGCCAAACGGGTGACCGGCATTGTTAGCCGCGGCGGTTCGATCATGGCCAAGTGGTGCCTGTTCCATCACCAGGAGAGCTTCCTGTACACCCACTTCGAGGAGATCTGCGAGATCTGCAAGCAGTACGATGTGGCGTTCTCCCTCGGCGATGGCCTGCGCCCCGGTTCAGTGGCCGATGCCAACGACGAAGCGCAAATGGCGGAGCTTAAAACCCTTGGAGAGCTGACTCACATTGCTTGGAAGCACGATGTGCAGGTGATGATTGAAGGCCCCGGCCATGTGCCTATGCATCTGGTGAAAGAGAACATGGATAAGCAGTTGGAGTACTGCGACGAGGCGCCGTTCTATACCCTCGGGCCACTAGTGACCGATATCGCCCCTGGCTACGACCACATTACCTCGGGCATTGGGGCAGCGATGATTGGTTGGTTTGGCTGCGCGATGCTCTGCTATGTAACGCCTAAAGAGCATTTGGGGCTGCCCAATAAAGACGACGTTAAAACCGGCATTATTACTTACAAAATTGCCGCTCACGCGGCGGACTTGGCCAAAGGGCATCCGGCGGCTCAACGGCGCGACAATGCGCTTTCTAAGGCGCGTTTTGAGTTCCGCTGGGAAGACCAGTTCAACTTGGGCCTAGACCCGGACACCGCCCGAGAATACCACGATGAAACCCTACCCAAGGACTCTGCTAAGGTAGCCCACTTCTGCTCCATGTGCGGGCCGAAGTTCTGCTCTATGAAGATCAGCCAGGAAGTGCGTGACTATGCTAATGAGCACGGCCTGAACGGTGATCAGGAAGCGGTGATGAAAGGCATGGAAGAGCAAGCGGAGAAGTTTCGGAATAAAGGCAGCGAGCTGTATCAGGAAGTTTAAAATAGCGACCTATTGAACAGTTTCGTTACTAAACATGGCTCTTGAGTATTAGGCAAACTCAAGAGTCACCGCCACTAGCTACTCACTGCTGCTGTCCTGATCTTGCAGTTTATCAATACGATATATAACTAACATTGGTTACACCTGCTTTATAAATATTTACCCGGGCAAGTAGATTAATTATATATTGCTCGTGTATGATTATCATTTACGCAGTGCGTTGCTCATAACGATCAATTTAAAACCTTCAACTTGCAAAGAACTGATTACAGATGAAAACCAAACTGTCTTTGGCGGTATCCCTGGCTCTTCTCAGCGCTGGCTTACTAAGCGGCTGTAGCGATGATAACGAGCCGACAGCCGCAGATGCACAGCAGGAAGCGACGAAAAATCTCGCAGCTCCCATGCTGAAGTACATCCCGGCTAATTCTCCTTACTTTATGGCTTCGCGCGAGTCACTTCCTGAACAAGATGTATTTGATCTTTATCAGCGCACACAGCCCATGGCTGGCCTTGACTCTGACCTGGATGAACTGCGCGACTTGCTGCCCGATATCGATGATGAAGCGCTACGTTCGATGATAACGCTTTTAATCGCCGCGAGTGAAGAAGCACTCGAGGTTGAAACGCTGGAAGACGTCCATGCACTAGGCCTGAAAATAAATCCTCAGGTCGCTATCTACGGGCTGGGTGTGCTGCCTGTTATGCGCATGCAACTGCAGGATGAAGAGGCCTTTCGCGAAACGCTGCAGCGTATCCTGACTAAGGCAGACATCACCCCAAACACGGCCACCACCAACGGCACCGACTACTGGGTGTTGACGCCTGAGGCTCCGGTCAAGGCAATCCTAGCTATCGTCGATCAACAGCTAGTGTTATCGATGGTGCCGCAGGATGCCAGTGACGAGCTGCTCGCACAGGTGCTGGGTAACACCCTGCCCGACAGCAACATCGGAGAAACCGGAGAACTTGAGGAGCTTGAACAGCGCCATGGTTTCACCCCTTACGGTGCCGGGCAGCTCTCCTTTGCACGCCTGCTTAATGAACTGAGCGAACCCTCGCATGCAGGGACTCAGGCACTGCTGGAAGCGACAGATTCCGAGCAGCCGGATCTGTCCAACTGCCAGGCAGATATTGACCGTATAACCAGCCGCTTCCCCGGTGTTGTTATCGGGTCTCGCGAGTACAAACTCGACCGCATGGAAATGAATTTCATCCTGGAAACCGACGAGGAGATTGTCAGCGACCTTCGTGCTCTGACCACTCAGGTGCCAGGCCTTGGCAGCACAGAGGGCATGGCCAGCATTGGCTTGGGCCTGGATCTACCGATGCTGGTTCAGACCGTACAGAAATATGCCCAGCAAGTGCGTGAAAACCCCTTCAGCTGTAATGAAATGCAGGAGCTAAACAGCGCTTGGGACGAAGCCAACCTGGCGATCAACAACCCGATTACCATGATGGTTGGACAGTCTCTCTCTGGCTTCAACGCGCGTATTAACAGCCTGACAATGAAAAACGGCGAACCCTTTGTGACGGGCATCCTCACCCTCGCCTCACAAAACCCGCTAACACTACTGACGACAGCAAGCTCCTTCGCGCCAGAGTTAGGGGCTCTTGGACTTAAACCAGGCGGTGAAGCCAAGCAAATCGAGAGCATGATGCTGCCGCCAGATGCACCGGCGCTCTACGCCGCTATGTCGGAAACGGCCATTGCGCTGGGGGCCGGCATTAGCGATTCGGCGACACTGCAGAAAGAGCTAGAAGCCCCTGCATCAGATCGTGACCTGCTGCTTTATGGCCACATAACAGGTGAGTTTTATAATTCACTGGCCAATGTTATTGAACAGACACCAAGCGATGAAATATCAGCATCTGATATTGAGATGATCAAGCAATTTGGCGAAGCCTACGAGAATATGGAGTACTGGTTCCGAGTCGATGACGCAGGCGTTGAAATGAGCTTCTCGCTGGAATTGAATTAATACCCGATAGTTCTTTCAGTATGAAGAACCCGCTGATATGAACGTTTTATCAATTTTAGCGGGGGTTTGAAAGCCGCATAAACGCCAACAGGGGGCCGAAGCCCCCTGTTGGAATCAATGTAATATTCTTAGCGCTGTTTTTTCTGGCTCTCCTTGGCGTCACCTTTGCCTTTTTGCAGCTCGCCTTTTACCTGCTGGGCCTTACCTTTAGCTTCAGTTTTGGTGCTACCTGTCGCCTTGCCCGCGGCTTCTTTCACTTTGCCTGCAGTTTTGTTGGCCGTTCCTTTTGCTTTATCTTCTTTACCTGTTGCCATGACGAACACCTCTAATCCGTTAGTAGGGAAAACGCCGTGTGTGAAATGTGCCATTAGCACAGCTAATCACACGTCGGCACACTCATCAGAGTAGCCTGTATTAAAAAAGTTGCGCTGATTTATTTATGCCAGCTTTATTGATGGCAACTTTATTGATGGCAGTTCTATTTATGGCAGCTCTATCTATGGAAGACTCCTTTCTGGTAAGCGCGTTGGCGTCCAACGGTTCAACACAACGTGTAGGCAGGCCATAACCAGCAGCGTAAACGCCAGCGCGACACTCATTGAAGAGAACCGGTAGAGGGCGCTGTACACCAGATCCTGCTGCGGGCCCAGCGACTGGCCAAACAGAATTCCCAGGGTGGTCATCCCGCCAAAGCCAATCCCCGAACCGCCGCCTTCATGAATATGCTCGCGAGCAAAAAGCATTAGCCCCAGCCAGTAGAGCAACACCACCAGCAGAAAATGGTGGCTCTGGGTATATAGAAGTAGCTGCATGAGCAGCGCTAAGTTACACCCCAGCAGCGTGCCTACCGCTCGCTTGGCGGCTGATACCCGCGCACCGGCGTACCCCAGCGTAAACAACACCAAAATGGTCGCCATCTGCGCGGAAAGCGAGCCCTGCAAGTCAAAAACTTGAAACACCACAAACGACAGCGTCGCCGTTAGGCCACCGATTAAGGTTTCATGGCGAATCTGGGAGGAAGACTTAGTAACTCTGGGTGGCGGCTTACGCGCTTCCACGTCAGGGAACAGTGTATGCATCAGCATGGCGATAAATACTGCCAATAGGCTGGCAACCAGATTGCAGGCCAGTAGATCGCTCAAGTCTACATTGGGGTAGCTGGCAAAGTGGAGCAGGATGCTGAGCGTTAGCACCCCGTTGGCACCGAATAGAAACAGCGGCCCTTTCGCCATCAGGTTAAAGCGAAACAGAAATATGCCCATCACCACCAGGGTCATGACTACCGGCATATGCTTGAGCAGTCCGACCACTAGGCTCACTTCAAGCACATTGATCGATACGTTGGCCAAAAACTGGCGCACGATATGGCCGTTCAAGATAGGCACCATACCCAGCAAGAACATTGGAAAAACAGTAAAAAACACCCCGTAATTCCAGCCCATCAATTGGCTAACCACAAACCCCAGCATACCGCCCCCGGCTACTCGCAGGCACTGACGCAGGCCATTCCTTGAGAGTTCGGGCTTACGCTTAGTGGCCACTGCGCTAGAAGATTGCGCGCTGGCAGGCCTTTTTTTAATAAATCTGGCAGACCTGTATTTAATAAATCTGGCAGACCTGTATTTAATAAACCTGGCAGACCTCTTTTTAATAAACATAGTGCAACCAACTGATCAGATGTGCCTGTAGCCACACAAAGGGTTTGGTCAAGGCAGCATCGCCGGGTTGAAGCTGCACCGTAGCCCGGGCACCGCTGGGCAATAAATTTGCGACTGGCTGGGTTAGCGCTAGGTGAACGCGCATGCGCTGGGCGTCCCGTACCCAGCGGTCGGTGGTAGGAATATCGGCAAGCTGTCCATCGGCAGCCAACTGGCCTTCACGCACCCCGGCATCTATGGCGAAGACGTTTGCATCAAATACCTGCCCCGGCCAGGCATCAAACACTACTTTCGCTGCATCGCCGGGCGCCACATGGCGCAGGCTCTTTTCACGAAAATCGGCAATAATATCGATTGTATCCGCCACTACCGCTACCGCTGGCTGGCCCGCCTGAACGTAGTCACCTACCTCTAGTTGAAGATTGGAGACGCTCCCATCTTGCGCGGCGCGCACCTGAGTATGGGCCAGATCCAATTGCGCCTGGGAAAGCGCGTTTTCCGCTTGGCGCAAACGCAGGTTCGTCTCACCCGCATCGCCCAACTGCACTTCCAGACTAACAATGTTAGCCCTGGCCGCCGCCACGCTGGCCTGTGCCGTGCGCTCAGCAGCCACCTGCTGTTCGTACTGTTGGCGAGATACGCTCTGCTGCGCCACCAGGGTTTCCGCACGCTGCAGTTCACCGCGCCGCTCCGCCGCCGTGGCTTCAGCGGATGCCAATGCCGCCTGCGCGGAAGCTAGCTCTGCTTCCAGCTGGGCATTCTCCCGCTCGGCTTGCTCACGATTAAGCTGTGCCTGCTCAACGGCTAACTGAAACGGCGCGGGGTCTAACTGAAACAGCACATCGCCTTTGCTAATGTGTTGGTGATCACGCACCCACACCTCGCTCACGGGACCACTGAGTTCGGGCGCGATACGGGTTACCGGCCGCATCACCCGCGCCTCAGGCGTCATGGGCATAAAGCTATCGGCCAGCAGAAAATAAATGAAAAGCAGTACAAAGGCAGCCAGGGCTACCTTCACCCAGCGGGCAAATGTTTGATCGGGAGTCATGCAGAGCTCACTTGTTAGCCACCAGGTAACCACCTGGCCAGCGCCTCTCAACGGGCGCGTGTTGTTTAGGGGATGGCATTAGAGACTTTAGTCTAACAATTAATTAGCGCGCTAACAATATTGTCATTAAAAAACCCCCGTGGCTTTTCACCATGGGGGTTTTAGTTAAGCGATTCTATATCAAGCCATCACATTAAAACCGGTAGCGCAGACCAACGCTGGCCGCATCAAAGGTGTAAGCAGATTTATCCAGGTAGCGCATATAGTCCGCGTTGAGTGACAGGTTTCTGGCGACATCCATCTCAGCGCCTGCACCATAGGAGAAGTCGCTTTCGCTATCGCCGCGGTCAAACTCTACTTCAGTGAAACCAGCCAGTCCGTAGAGACGTACTTCAGGTGCTATGGGAATAATACCTTTCGCGTAAGCACCCGCAACATAATCTAATTCGGCACCACCGTCGGAACCGCCCGTGCCTAAATGTCCCTCAATGGCAAAGTAGTCATTGAACTGTGCACCACCACGCAGGCGTAAGCCTACGTCATCACGGGATGAGCCTCTGTCTGGGTCAAGACTCCAGAACATGGCATCAGCGCCCAAGTAAGCTTGCGGGGAGCCGAAAGACTGTTGAGCTTGGGCAGACGTTGCAAAAGCGCCTACACCCACCAGGAGTACTGCTGATGTAAGTGACAATAAAGACATTTTCATAGCTTGCACCTCAGTTAAAAAACAGTGTTTCCTTACACCTTTGTATTGTGATCCATCGCTATGAAGAACGCAAATATTTACCTCCCCCTAGTTTAACGCCCCCTTAGTTTGCCACCACTTAGCTTACCGCCCTTTAGATAAGCTCAGCACGATAATGCCGCCGACTACTACGGCGCCGCCAACTAGCTGCCCTGGACTAAGCATTTGCCCCAGCACGAAATAACCCAACACCAGGGAGGCCACCGGCTCAATATTCATCACCGGTGCGTTGCGCGCCATATCAAGTCGCGGCACAAAAATAAACAGCGTCGAAAACGCTGAACCATATAGCAGCCCGAGCAGCGTCAGACCCAACCAGCCAGTACTGTTGTCCGGTAGGCTCATCCCCCCTGGCACCACACCCGCGATGCCACCGATGATCATGACGATAAACACCGTTTGCATGGTCAAAAGGCTGCGCAGCGTGCTGCCCACACCGGCTAGGCGGTGCTCGGTAACCCACAGCGCACAGGCAAATACGAAAGCCGCCATTAAGCCAAAACCAATCCCCGCGATCCAGCCTGGCCCCATACCATCAGCACTGGCAATCCATGAAGGGATGTCCAGCACTACCAGCAAGCCGATCAGAATAGTGCCCATAATCAAACAGCTACGCAGCGTCGGCCGTGGGCCGCCCAGCGCCCAACTGAGCAGCGCCAGTTGAATCGGGAAGGTATTGACCAATAGCAGCGCAATCACCACCGGTAACCTTGCCACTGCCGAGTAGAGGCTAACGCTTTGGATCGCGATCAGTAGCCCTACGGTGAGTTGCCACGGCCAGGAACCCGCGGGCAGCCACAGCCGCTTGCGTTGAACGATGACGAGCGCCAGCAGAATCAGGCAGGCAACCCCGGAGCGGGTTAATACCGCCAGCAATAACCCGGTACCGTTATCAAACGCCAGTCGTGCGGAGACGTGATTGGCGGCGAACATGGTGGCCACGGTCATCATTAACACAATGGCTAAATGGCGCGGCAGTAGTTTTGGCAGAGAAGGCGCTGACATAAGAACGAAACGGCTCGTTGTAGTGATGAAGGTGTAAGATGGGTGGCGGTTGTGCAGGTCGCAATAGCCCAGCATGCCTAGCTTTTACATAGAAGGCTAACGAAATTCAGGCACTGCTTTTCCGCAATGCAGCATGTTATACTAAAGTCTATCCCTTTGCTCACTAACCTCCTAGCGAAAAGGTTTTTATGAACGCTCCGGTGCTGGTAATTAACTGCGGTTCCTCCTCTATTAAATACGCGTTGATTGACTCAGATCCTCAGGCACCGCGACTTGAAGGCATCGCTGAACGCCTGAGTAGCGATGAAGCACGTCTAAAGGGTAAAAACAGCGCCGGTGAACGTTTTACTCAGCCACTACCGGGAGCCGACCATACCCAGGCACTTAACGCCATTCTTGAGTGCATGGAAGGCCGGTTACCGGCGGCGGTAGGCCATCGCATCGTGCACGGTGGAGAGCACTTTACCCAAGCCGCGTTAATCGACGATAGCGTTATCGCAGCGATCGAAACCACCGCAGCGCTCGCCCCCCTCCACAACCCAGCGAATTTAGCGGGTATCGCAGCGACCCAAAACGTCTTCCCGGAGCTCCCGCAAGTGGCTGTTTTTGATACAGCTTTCCATCAAACCATGCCACCGCGTGCTTATCGTTACGCGCTGCCTGAAACCCTCTACGCCGAACACGGTATTCGTCGCTATGGCTTTCATGGCACCAGCCACGCTTACGTTAGCCAGCGGGCGGGCGAACTAAGTAGCCGTGGTGGCACAGGTGGTTGGCTAACCGCTCACTTGGGCAATGGCTGCTCGACCAGCGCGGTGTGGAACAATCAAAGTCAGGATACCAGCATGGGCCTGACCCCGTTGGAAGGCTTGGTGATGGGTACCCGCAGTGGCGATGTTGACCCAGGCCTGCACGCCCACCTGCACCGCCAACTGGGCTGGTCGTTAGACAAAATCGACGACGTACTCAATAAACAGAGTGGCCTGCTGGGGCTTTCAGGCTTAACCAACGACATGCGCGAAATTGAAGAGGCAGCCGAACAAGGGCACGCTACCGCACAGTTAGCCATGGAGGTGTTCTGTTACCGTATCGCCAAGTCGTTAGCAGCGCTCTCTTGCGCTCTCCCCCAGTTAGACGGGGTTATTTTCACCGGTGGGATCGGCGAAAACTCGCCTATCGTGCGCCGCAATGTGTTGTCACTGATGCCCCACTTCGGCTTTGCGTTGGATAACGATGCTAACGAAGCCACCATTCGCGGCAAAGAGGGCAAGCTGGATAGCGCTGACCATCAAGGCCCTCAGGTGTGGGTGATCCCTACCGACGAAGAGGGCCGCATTGCCATGGAAACCCGCCACTGCTTAGAGGCCCGTGTATGACACCCCACCCCGACCAGCCACAAGCCATTCTATTAGTGCCTACCAGCCAGGGCGCCGGGCTCACCTCCGCCTGCCTGGGGTTAATTCAAGCGCTGGATACCATCGGCCTGAAAGCCGGCTTTTTAAAGCCGTTTATGCAGAACGAACTCAACGGCCCAGGTCTGGACCGCTCCACCGCGTTGGTTTCGCGGGCGCTTAACCAGCGCCCGCCTTCGCCAATTTCCCAGGCGCGCATGGAACGCTTGCTGCGCGACGACCAAACCGATGAGCTGATGGAAAACGCCGTTGAGCTCTATGAGCAGGTTGTCCAACAGGCCCACCGCGATGGCAGCACCCTCGACCTTGTCGTGGTAGAAGGCGTGGTGCCCACCCAGCACACCACCTACGCGACCCAAACCAACGCCCAACTTGCTAATGCGCTGAATGCGCGGATTATTCTGGTCGGCACCGGTGATTTAAACGAGCCCCAGGCCTTAGCCGAGCAGTTGGATATGCATGCCCGTAGTTTTGGGGGAGTTAGCTCCAGCCGCACCCTGGGCGGCATTTTGATGCGCATGAAGAACCTGCCCTACGCTCAGGAAGATGATCTTTCTGCCGCACCGGGCACCTTCAAACCGCAGCTGGAAGAGTCGGTGCTCACTGAGCTACGCCAATACTCCCCAGCCCTGGCGACCGATAAGTTTCACCTGATCGGCGTGGTGCCTTACAGTAAAACACTCAGTGCGCCGCGCACCCTGGATGTGGCGCGGGCGCTCAATGCCAAGCTGCTGAACGAAGGCGAAGCGTCCAGCCGCCGAGTGCTTTCCACCAGCCTTTGCGCCCGCAGCGCTGCCAACGCGCTGCATATTTTCACCCCAGGCAGCCTGGTAGTGGCTTCCGGCGACCGCGACGATGTAGTGCTGGCCTCGGCATTGGCCACCATGAACGGCATTCAATTAGCGGGCGTACTGCTGACCAACGGCTTTATGCCCAACGACAATATGATTGAGATGTGTCGCCCCGCGCTCAAAACCGGCCTGCCTGTTTTGGCGGTAGAGACTGACAGCCTGACCACCGCCCAGCACCTCAGCCAGTTAAGCAGCGAAATCCCCATGGACGACTTCGAGCGCGCCGAACAGGTGGCGCGTTACGTGGCGGCCCATATGGACCTTGAATGGCTGAAAGCCCACCTAAGCAGCGGTTATACCCGCCGCCTGTCGCCTTCGGCGTTTCGCCACCAGTTGGTTAAACTCGCCCAATTGGCTAAAAAACGCGTGGTGCTGCCGGAAGGCGATGAGCCGCGCACCGTTGAAGCGGCGATTATCTGCCAGCGCCGTGGCATAGCCGACTGCGTACTGTTGGGTAAACGCGATGATATCGAAAACGTAGCGCGAAACCGCGGGCTGACGCTGCCTAAAGCGCTGACGATTATCGATCCCGAAAGCAGCCGCGCACGCTATATTGGCCCCATGGTCGAGCGTCGCCGTGGCAAGCTCAACGAACTCACCGCCGAAGCCCAGCTACAAGATAACGTGGTGCTCGGCACCATGATGCTGCAACTGGATGAAGTCGACGGACTTGTCTCCGGGGCGGTACACACCACCGCCAACACCGTGCGGCCCGCGTTCCAGCTGATCAAGACCGCACCGGAATACAGCCAGGTATCGTCAATCTTCTTTATGCTGTTGCCCGAACAAGTGGTGGTCTACGGTGACTGCGCGGTGAATCCCGACCCAGACGCCGAAACACTGGCCGAAATCGCCCTGCAAAGCGCCCGCTCCGCGGAAGCCTTTGGCATTGAGCCGCGGGTCGCCATGATCAGCTACTCCACTGGCGACTCCGGCACCGGTGCCGATGTGGATAAAGTCCGCGAAGCCACCCGGATTGCTAAACAGCGCGCCCCGCACTTAGCCATTGACGGCCCGCTCCAATACGATGCTGCCGCCATTGAGAGCGTAGGCATGCAGAAAGCGCCCGATTCTCCGGTTGCCGGGAAGGCGACAGTGTTTATTTTTCCCGACCTCAACACCGGCAATACCACCTACAAAGCGGTGCAGCGCAGCGCCCGCGTGGTCAGCGTCGGCCCGATGTTGCAGGGGTTGAACAAGCCGGTGAACGACCTCTCACGTGGCGCGCTGGTAGACGACATCGTCTACACCATCGCCCTCACCGCCATCCAGGCTAGCCAGCGGGAAGAGTAAACAATCGGTTTCACGACCCAAATAAACGCCCCGAGCAGTTACCTGCTCGGGGCGTTTTGTTTGACTGCTTAACAGCGTGAGGGGGCTAAACCCACATCGGCACCATTGATTCCAACACCATGACTAAGCTCATCGCAGTGATGGTCAGAATGGAAACGCCAAACACTTTCTTGGCCCAGCGCACATCGTCCTCTAAACGGTAGCCGCGCAGCGCCAAGTAGAGCCAGTAACCTCCCATGGTCAGCGCCACGCAGAGGTACCCGGCGCCCGCCTGGCTGGCCAATCCCAGCGCCAGCGAAGCGGGAATAAACGCCACGATGTAGCCAAGAATATGGTGCTTGGCCATTTTCACCCCGCGCACTACCGGCAGCACCGGAATCGACGCGCGACGGTAATCGGCATAGCGGAAGATCGCAATCGCGTAGGAGTGCGGCATCTGCCACAGGCAGAAAATCACCAGCAGCATAATCGCACCGCTGTCGAACTGCCCGGTCACTGCACAGTAGCCCACCACCGGCGGCATGGCCCCGGAGAGGCTGCCTACCAAGGTGCCGTACTCCGAGCGGCGCTTCATATAAAGGCTATAGAGCCCCACATACACGCCCCAGCCAATCACCGCCAAGGCAACGGTTAGCCCATTGGTGCCCAGCGCCAAGCACACCACCCCCGACACACCCAGCAGCGCCGAAACGCCCAGTGCCTGAGTAATAGAGATGCTGCCTCTTACCAGAGGGCGATGGCGCGTACGCGCCATCAATGCATCAATATCGCGGTCGATGACGTTGTTACACGCACAGCCTGACGCGATGATTAACGCAATCCCCACCATGACCGAGACAAAGCTGAGCCACTCGAACTGGCCCTGGGCGGCGAGAAAGTAGCCGCCCAGGGTGGCAATCAAGTTGCCGCCGATTATGCCCGGCTTGGTCAGCTCAAGCAGATCCCGCCAGCGGCTGGGCGCTGAGATTAGCCGATCATCATGTTGAGATGCAGATGCTGCATGATCCACAGCGAGCCTCCTACCACTAAGACGAGAACCGTCAGTGTGAAGACGAAGGACATCAGATTCCAGCCTTCGTCGGCTTTGGTACTCATATGCATAAACATGACCAGTTGCACCAATATCTGCAACACTGCGGTCACGGCTATCACAATCACGCTAGCCAGTACGCTAAAAGCGCCACTCATTACTACCGCAAAAGGGATAATGGTCAGTATCAGCGACAATACCAGTCCTGTCACATACGACTTAACGCTGCCATGGGCATTGGTTGAACTTGCACTCATCTCACAACACTCCCATCAGATAGACGAATGAGAAGACACAGATCCAGACAATATCGAGGAAGTGCCAGAACAGGCTTAGGCACAAAATCCTCGGCCGGGTCATATCGTTCAACCCTTTGGTCGACAGCTGTACCAGCATCACCAAAATCCAGATCATGCCGAACGTAACGTGCAACCCGTGAGTACCTACCAGGGTAAAGAAGGCCGACAAAAAGCCGCTACGATCCGGGCCAAACCCTTCATGGATCAGATGCTGGAACTCATAGATTTCCATCCCCAGGAAGCACAAGCCCAGCAGAAAGGTAATGATCAGCCATACTTTCACCTGGCCAACACGGTTGGCATGCATTGCCAAAACGCCCATGCCGAAGGTAAAGCTACTGATCAGCAGTGCAAAGGTACCGAAAAGAATCAACGGTAATTCAAAAATATCAGCGCCGGTCGGCCCACCTGCCGTGCCTCTCATCAGCACGGCGTAAGTGGCGAACAGTGATCCGAAGATCACCAAATCGCTCATTAAGTAGACCCAAAAACCAAACAGCTTCGTGCCCGAGGCATCATGATGCTCGTGGGGCTCAGCCGTTGCGCCGTGTTGTAACGTATCGGTTGCCATTACGCTTGCGCCTCCACGCCTAGTTGTTGTTCACGTTCGAGTTGTTGCTCACGTTTAAGTTGATGCTCACGTTCGATGCGCTCAACTTCAGCAGCGGGAACGTAGTAGTCGATGTCGTCGTTAAACACCCGTGCCATAAAGCTCACAAAAACACCCACGGCGCCGACGCCGGCTAACCACCAGATATGCCATACCAGCGCAAAGCCGATAACCAGCGCAAAGAAGCTGATAACGGGCCCGGCCACGGTATTACGCGGCATATGAATATCGGTATAGGGAGCTGCTTCAAGCTGCTCTTCGCTACGCTGCTTTTGCGACCAGAAGCTGTCGATATCGCCCACTTCCGGCAAACGTGCAAAGTTGTAGAACGGTGCAGGAGAAGAGGTCGACCACTCCAGGGTACGGCCATGCCAAGGGTCACCGGTGACATCGGCGTTCTGTTTGCGATCGCGAATACTCACCCAGAACTGAATGATGGTGCAGACAATGCCCAACATAATGATCACTGCGCCTACCCAGGCCAGAATCATCCACGGCTGCCATTCAGTGTTGGCGTAAGACTGCATGCGGCGTACGGCACCAAAGAAGGCCAGCACGTAGAGCGGCATAAAGGCGACGTAGAAGCCGATAAACCAGCACCAGAAGGAGCGCTTGCCCCACTTCTCGTCCAGCGTGAAGCCAAACGCTTTGGGGAACCAGTAGGTGAGACCCGCCATCATGCCGAACACTACACCGCCGATAATGACGTTGTGGAAGTGAGCAATAACGAACAGGCTGTTATGCAGCACAAAGTTGGCCGCGGGCACCGCCAGCATAACGCCGGTCATACCGCCTAAAGTAAAGGTGATAATAAAGCCCAGCGTCCACAGCACCGGTGACGTCAGTTCCAGGCTGCCGCGGTACATCGTAAACAGCCAGTTGAACACTTTTACCCCGGTAGGAATGGCGATGATCATCGTCATAATGCCGAAGAAAGCGTTAACGTTGGCGCCCGCCCCCATGGTGAAAAAGTGGTGCAACCAAACGACAAACGAGAGCAAGGTGATCGAAATCGTCGCCCACACCATGGTGGCGTAGCCAAATAGCCGCTTACGGGCAAAGGTCGCAATCACTTCAGAGAATACGCCGAAGGCAGGCAGAATCAGGATATAAACTTCCGGGTGGCCCCAGGCCCAGATGAGATTGACGTACATCATCATGTTGCCGCCAAAATCATTGGTAAAGAAGTGCATACCCAAATAGCGATCCAGCGTTAGCAGTGCGATGGTCGCGGTCAAAATCGGGAAGGAAGCGATGATCAGCACGTTGGCGCACAGCGAGGTCCAGGTGAAGATCGGCATGCGGAACATCGTCATGCCTTTGGTGCGCATTTTAATGATGGTCACGAAGAAGTTAATACCGGTGAGCGTGGTGCCTATACCGGATATCTGCAACGCCCATATCCAGTAATCGACCCCCACCCCGGGACTAAACTCTATCCCCGATAACGGCGCGTAAGCGAGCCACCCGGTAGCTGCGAATTCGCCCACTACCAGCGAAATATTGACCAGTATCGCGGAGACCGCAAACAGCCAAAAACTTAAGTTATTCAGGAAAGGGAAGGCAACGTCGCGGGCACCAATTTGCAGCGGCACCACCAGATTCATAAGACCGATGACCATGGGCATGGCGACAAAGAAGATCATGATCACGCCGTGGGCGGTAAAGATCTGATCGTAGTGGTGAGGCGGCAAATAGCCCGCTGCATCCCCGGCGGCCATCGCCAACTGGGTACGCATCATAATCGCATCTGAGAAGCCACGCAGCAGCATGACCAGGGCGACAATGAAGTACATGATACCGAGCTTTTTATGGTCGACGGAGGTAAACCACTCGTTCCATAGCCAGCCCCATTTGCGGTAATAGGTAATCAAACCAAACAGCGCGATCCCACCAATGGCCATAAAGGCCGCGACGACCATGATGATCGGCTCGTGGTAGGGAATTGACTCTAACGTGAGTTTTCCAAACACGGCTTAACCTCCCACTTCTACGCTAGAGGAATGGCTGCGCATGGCATTATCCTGACTAGCATGGTTGTTAGTGACATGACCTGATTCGGCCGCGTGATCGGCAGCGTTTTCATTTTCGCCATCGTGGGAGTCAGCATGATCGCCGCTCATCTGATGTTCGCCGCCCATACCGTGCTCACCGCCGGTATGGAAGCTTTTCAGGATGCTTTCATATAGCGATGGCGAGATGGCTGAGAAGTACTCCACCGGATTCGATTCGCTGGGTTCTGCCAACGCCTCATACCCTTCGGGGTAAGTCAGCGTTTGCGGGGCACCGCGTACCGTTTCAACCCAGGCGTCAAAATCGGCGTCGTTGGTCACCTTGGCCTCAAACGTCATGCCAGAGAAGCCCGCGCCACTGTAGTTAGTGGAACGACCCGGGTAGCTGCCAATTTCATCGGCAATGAGATGGACATCGTTATCCATACCCGCCATGGCATAAATCTGACTGCCAAGATGGGGGATAAAGAAGGCGTTCATCACGGAGCCGGAACTGACCCGAAAGCGCACTGGCGTATCTACTGGGAAGGCCACTTCGTTAACGCTGGCAATGCCCTGCTCGGGGTAGATGAACAGCCACTTCCAATCCAGCGCCACCGCCTGTATTTCAATTGGTGCCACATCGCTTTCCAGCGGCTTGTGCGGGTCAAGGCTATGGGAGGTCTTCCAGGTCAACAGGGCGAGCACGGCGATAATCGCACAAGGCACGATCCACACCACTGCTTCAATCACGTTGGAGTGCGCCCAATCAGGCGTGTATTTAGCCAAGCTATTACTACGCCGATAACGCCAGCCAAACAGCAGCGTCATGACAATCACAGGAATAACTACAATCAACATTAGGCCAAAGGCGGTCAGAATCAGCGTGCGCTGCTCAGCGCCAATCTGCCCTTTTGGGTCTAGCAGCGCTGAACTACAGCCCGCTAGAAACAGACACAGCGCAAGTAGCACTAGCGTGCCTCGCCTGCGCCAAAGTGAGCGTCGTTGCATGGTGTGATCTCGTCAGAGGTTGTTTAAAACACTAGCTAGCCATGCTGTCCAGCTACATAGCAGGCTAACTACCACCCCATACTCTTCCCAAAACATGCTCTGAAGGACGCTCTCGAAAACGCTCTAAAACGTATTCAAGGTCAGTGCACACGTGGCGCCAGGCGCCATTGCTCCGGGAAAAATATGCGCCGCCGAGTGGGAGTTGGCGACGAGCCTCGCTGGCTGAAGCACTAAAGACTTAAGCAGCTAAGACTAAAGTATTTTCTATTGATCGAGATCATGAAAGAAGTGGCGCATTGCCGCACCCAAGGTATTGACTGCTATGAGCACCCTCTCCATCGGTGACCACCACATCAAAATCATCCAGGGCGGCGAAATAGGCCGGGCGAACTACGCCGAACTTACTGGCATCTACTACTAACAGGCGCTGCATAGCGGTGGCAATGGCCGCTTGTTTTGGCGCCACTTCGTGAAAGTGGAAACAGCTAACGCCCCGCTCTAAATCCACCCCTGCAGCGGAGATCAGCGCTTTGTTAATGCCTAACCGCTCAATGGAGGCAGCCATATTATCGCTTCCAAACGACTGCGAGGCGGCATAAAACAGCCCGCCGAGTAGCACTAAGCGCACGTTGGGGAGTGCGGCGACGGCATTGGCGACGTTAAGCGCATAGGTCACGACCGTCAGCTCATTAAAATGGCTTAATTGGCTCAATAGCGGCATCAACGTTGAGCCGCAGTCAATAAACAGCGTGTCCCCTTCTTCAATAAAAGCGAGTGCCCGCTGGCACAGCCGATACTTGGCCTGGTAATGGCTAGCCTGCTGCTCAGTTAAGTCATAAATAGGCGTAACGCCGGGGTAATTCGCCATCACTAGACGCCCTCCCAGCAGGCTAATGGCGCTGACCTGCGTGGTAAGATCGCGGCGGATGGTCATTTCGGAAACATCGCACAGCTCTGCGGCATCGCGCAGATGAAGAGTACCGCCACTGGCAAGCGCTTCCTGAAGTTTGGCAAGGCGCTGAGCGCTACGGCCATTCATGGTGGGCATCTCCTGGCAAACCCCTCTTGTTGTGATTTTCGCAGCGGGAGTATCGGTGTTGCGTCACTTTCTATGCTGAGCGAGCTGCGGCGTAATTTCCACTGCTACGGCGGCTCTTGACGCTATTAAGTGCCACAGTGAGAGCCATATGACATTTAAATAGCGTTGATGTGACAGTACTTGCAAATCAACGTTAGAAAAATAACACTAAATGTTATAATTTTAACATTAACGCCAGCCCGCACAATTACAACCCACGGATAGCCACACCCAAATGGCTCCGCGATAACCTTGTTGAGGCTCCTATGACAGTTCGTACACACGCTCTCTCTTCTTCTTGCTCCTCGTCTGTTGTCGCGCTTGGCGCTGGCGTAGTGGGTGTAATAGCGGCAACGATCGCTACGCCGCTAATGGCAGATGAGGCAGCTCAGCCGCATGCCCTTGATCGGCTGTGGTCATTCGCTAACGTCTCGGTTAATTACCTGGACTGGTCGAACGGCACCGAAGCGCGCACCGCATCTAACGCCGCTAAAGGCGATTTTACGTTTGTTGAAATCGAAGGCGGCGCTGGCTTTAGCTGGGGCGAGTTTTATGGCTTCTTTGATTTCGAGAACCCGACCAACGACCAGTTTGATGAATCAAGCGGCGGCAAGGACAACTTCCGCACCGCAGGTAAAGTGACCTCGCACATTTACCTGGGTGATAGCCCGCTATCGATTTACGCCCACCTGTATGACTTCCGCGATTATGGTTATAACAGCCGCGAGCAGGATCAGATTCTGGGCCTGGGCTACCGCACGACGTTCGATAACGGCCTGTGGTTTAAACCGTTTATTGGTGCGGCGCGGGTGCAAAGTAACAGCTATACCGGCATGAACGGCTATATGGCTGGCTGGGTCGCGGGTTATGATTTCACTGCGCTCAACCAGAACTTCAGCGTCACCAACTGGCACGAGCAAACCTTTGGCCGTGACGATGAGTATCTGGAACAGAACTACGTGGGCGATACAGCGGGCAGTGTAGGCACCAACGGTGCACTGAGCCTGTGGTGGCACCCCAGCGACTTGATCACCACCGGCATTCAGTATCGCTACTCTGAGAATAAGTTGGGCACTCCCAACGACTATCAGAATGCGATGATCTACTCCGTCAAGCTCAACTTACTCTAATCGCGAGCTAACGATAAAAACGTTACTTACGCGCTGACGCGAAGGATCTCCCTATGACACTCCTTATGAGCTTGGTGGGTATGGTCACTCTGGTGGCCATTGCCCTGATCTTCTCCTACGACCGTAAGTCGATTCGGCTACGCACCGTTCTGGGTGCCTTTGCTATCCAAGCGGGCATTGGTGCTTTTGTACTTTATGTGCCGTTTGGTCAAGCGGTGCTGCAGGCCATCTCCTCCGGCGTTAGCCAAATATTGGTGTATGCCAACGACGGAATCGGCTTTCTGTTCGGCGGCTTAGCCGATGTGGATAACGTCGGCTTTGTATTCGCCATCAAAGTACTGCCGGTCATTATCTTCTTCTCCTCGCTCATCGCCGTGCTCTACTACATCGGCATTATGCAGTGGGTTATTCGCATCCTGGGTGGTGCCCTGCAGAAAGCCCTGGGTACCTCGCGGACTGAATCACTCTCTGCCACGGCGAATATTTTCGTCGGCCAAACCGAAGCGCCGCTGGTGGTGCGTCCGTTTATTGCCCGCATGACGCCTTCGCAGCTGTTTGCCGTTATGTGTGGTGGTTTGGCCTCGGTCGCTGGTTCGGTATTGGCAGGTTACGCTGCACTGGGCATTCCCATGGAGTACCTGGTAGCGGCCTCCTTTATGGCAGCTCCCGGCGGCTTGCTATTTGCCAAACTGATCATGCCGGAAACCCAAGACGTTACCGACAGCGACAGCGTTTCCAAAGTGGAAGAAGAGATTGAAGCCCAGGAAGACAAGCCTGCCAACGTGCTCGACGCGGCGGCATCCGGCGCCACCTCCGGCTTAATGCTCGCCGCCAACGTGGGCGCCATGCTGCTGGCATTCATCGCCCTAATCGCACTGGTAAACGGCATTTTAGGCGGCATTGGCGGCTGGGTGGGCTTTGACTCGCTGAGCCTGGAGCTGATCCTGGGCTGGCTGTTTGCCCCGCTGGCCTTCCTATTAGGTGTACCCTGGGAAGAAGCCACGCTAGCAGGCTCCTTTATTGGCCAAAAATTAGTGGTCAACGAATTTGTCGCCTACATCAACCTAGCGCCTTACATTGATGGGGAACAGGTGGTGGCTGCCACGGGTCAAATGATGACACCGCACACCATGGCGATTCTCTCTTTTGCGCTGTGTGGCTTTGCCAACCTCTCCTCCATTGCAATTCTGCTTGGCGGCTTGGGCAGCATCGCCCCAACTCGTCGCAAAGAGATTGCCCGTTTTGGCGTCAAAGCCGTGTTGGCCGGTACACTGTCCAACTTGATGTCGGCCTCGATTGCTGGCTTCTTCATCGCCTTAAGTAACGCCACTGCTTAACGCAGCGGGTTTTACTGAAGGCGGCGGGCGCTGCGGTTTTATCCGCAGTGCCCGTTTTTATCTTTTACTGATTTGTGAGAATTCCATGACTGCGACTGCTTCCCCCCATATCGTCCAAGCCGCCCGCCAAGCGCTTACCCTCATGGATCTGACGAGCCTGAACGACAGCGATACAGACAGCACCATTGAAGCGCTCTGCCAGCAGGTAAAAACGCCTTTCGGCAATCCAGCCGCCGTCTGCGTCTATCCGCAGTTTATTGTTACAGCACAACGCGCGCTAACCGCCCATAAACTCGATAACCAAGTTAAAATTGCCACGGTCACCAACTTCCCCAACGGCGGCGATGACATTATGGCCGCCGCCCGGGAAACCCGCGACGCCGTTGCCTCCGGCGCTCATGAAGTCGACGTAGTGTTCCCCTATCGCGCGCTGATGGCGGGCGATGAAGAGACTGGCCTTGAGCTAGTCGAAATGTGCAAAGCCGCCTGCGCGGGCCAAGCGCTGCTCAAAGTGATCATTGAGTCCGGCGAGCTGAAAGAGCCTGCGTTAATCAAACGCGCCAGCGAACTCGCCATTGAAGGCGGCGCCGATTTTATTAAAACGTCGACCGGTAAAGTGGCCGTCAACGCCACCCTGGAAGCCGCCGAGATCATGCTCAAGGCGATTAAAGCCAGTGGCCAGGATGTTGGTTTTAAAGCAGCAGGTGGCGTTAAAACCGCCGAAGACGCGGCCGAGTATCTAGCCCTTGCCAACGATATTATGGGCCCAGGCTGGGCGACCCCTGCGCACTTCCGCTTTGGGGCCTCTAGCCTGTTGGGTAATCTGCTGGATACGTTGACTGGCAGCACCAGCGCTGCCGCCACAGACGGAGGTTACTAATGTCTGCCAACGCAACGAAACACACCCTGCTCCCCCAGGAGCTGATTCGCCTTAAGCGTGATAACCAGCCGCTGCCCGCGGAAGAGATCAAGGCGTTTGTGCAGGGCATTGCCGATGACCGCATTAGCGACGCCCAGATTGGCGCCTTCACCATGGCGGTGTTTCTTAATGGCATGAGCCGTGAAGAAGTCGTCGCCCTGACCACCGCGACCCGTGATTCAGGCCACGTGATGCAGTGGAGCGATCTGAACCTACCCGGCCCGATCGTCGATAAACACTCCACCGGCGGTGTAGGAGATTTGGTCTCGCTGGTGCTCGGCCCTTGGGTCGCCGCCTGCGGTGCCTTTGTACCGATGATTTCCGGTCGCGGCTTAGGTCACACTGGTGGCACCCTGGATAAGCTCGAATCTATCCCTGGCTACGATCCATATCCTGCCCCGGAGCGTTTCCGCAACGTCGTGAAATCCACCGGCGTGGCAATTATCGGCCAGACCGGCGACTTGGCTCCTGCCGACAAGCGCATCTACGGCGTGCGTGACGTGACCGCCACGGTAGAGTCTATTCCGCTGATTACCGCCTCTATCCTGGGTAAAAAGCTGGCCTCTGGCCTGGATGCGCTGGTAATGGATGTAAAAGTCGGCAGCGGCGCCTTTATGCCCACCCCGGAAAAATCCCGCGAGCTGGCTAAAAGCATCGCCAACGTGGCCACCCAAGCGGGCACGCCCACGACTGCCCTGCTCACCGATATGAGCCAGCCGCTGGCCCCCTGCGCCGGTAACGCCGTGGAAATCGTCGAGACCCTGGCCCTGCTACGCGGTGACCGCCCCAACAGCCGCGTGATGCAAGTCGCCCGCGAACTGGCCGTGGAGATGCTCATCGCTGGCAAGCTCGCAGGCTCTCGCGAAGAAGCGCTAACGAAACTTGAAAAGGCGTTGACCTCTGGCGCAGCGGCTGAAGTATTCGCCCGCATGGTGCGCGAACTGGGTGGCCCCAGCGACTTTATGGAGCGCTCCGAGCACTACCTGGCCAAGGCTGAGGTGATCAAGCCAGTATATGCCGAGCAAGCTGGTGTGGTTCAACGAATCGATACTCGCGCCGTGGGCATGAGCGTGGTCGAACTGGGCGGTGGCCGCCTACGCAACGACGCCAGCGTCGATCACAGCGTCGGCTTTACCGAGATTATTGAAATCGGCGAAAGCGTCGATAGCCAGCATCCCATCGCCATGGTTCACGCCCGCAGTGACGCCGCCGCCGACCGTGCCGCGGAACAGCTCCGTGCAGCGTTCACCATTGGTGAAGCGGCGGCCAGCGCCGACACCCTGCTGCAAGACACCTTCCGTGGAGAAGCCTTATGAGCCGCGCGATTGTATTAGTACTCGATTCATTTGGCATTGGCGCCGCACCGGATGCTGCGACCTTCGGCGATGAAGGCGCCGATACCCTGGGCCATATCGCCGCCGCCTGCGCCCGTGGCGAAGCGGATACCGCCCACCGTTCAGGCCCGCTCAAGCTACCCAACATGGCCAAGCTGGGGCTGTTTCACGCCCACCGTGATGCCACCGGCAGCGTGGCCGAAGGCGTTACGCTACCGGAAAGCCTGGAGGGCGCCTACGCCCACGGCAAAGAGATCTCCAGCGGCAAAGACACCCCCTCCGGCCACTGGGAAATCGCCGGTGTGCCGGTGCGCTTTGACTGGGGCTACTTTCTGGATAAAACCGACAGTTTCCCCCTTGAGTTGCTCGATGCCATCGTTGATGAAGCCGACCTAACCGGCGTGATTGGCAACTGCCACGCTTCGGGCACCGAGATCATCGCCCGCCTGGGTGAAGAGCATATCGCCACCGACAAGCCGATTGTTTACACCTCAGCAGATTCAGTGTTTCAGATCGCCGCTCACGAAGAGTATTTCGGACTTGAACGGCTCTATAAGCTGTGCGAAACCGTCCGCGAACTGCTGGAGCCTTACAACATCGGCCGCGTCATCGCTCGTCCGTTTATCGGCGAGGACAGCAAAACCTTCGCCCGCACCGGCAATCGCCGCGACTACAGCGTTGAGCCGCCGGCACCAACCGTGCTGCAAAAGCTTGCCGATGCTGATGGTGAAGTGGTCTCGATTGGCAAAATTGCCGATATCTACGCCCACTGCGGCATTACCCACAAGGTCAAAGCCAGCGGCCACGATGCGCTGATGGACGCCACGCTAAATGAGATTGAGCGTACCGCTAAGCGCGACGTCGGCGAACGCGTGATGATCATGACCAATTTTGTCGATTTTGACTCGGTTTATGGTCACCGCCGCGACGTACCGGGCTATGCCGCCGCACTGGAAGATTTCGACGCCAAATTGCCAGCACTAATGGAGCGGCTAAGCGAAGATGACCTGCTGATACTCACCGCCGATCACGGCTGCGACCCCAGCTGGCACGGCACCGAGCACACCCGCGAGTACATCCCCATTCTGGTACACGGCCCCGGTTTTACTCCCGGCTCGCTAGGTGAGCGTGGCACCTTTGCCGATATTGGCCAAACCCTGGCCGACTTTTTCCTGCTTCCGGCCATGGCCGATGGCAAAAGCTTTCTACCCGACGCTGCTTAAAGGCAAATAACCAACCTCTAGCACAAGATCGTGCAAGGTCTGAATCAACCCGTAGCGGGGGTCTTTCGCCATGGATGGCGAAAGTAGCACCCAGGGAAGGGTTCACAGCGCCCCCGCGCAGGGTTGATTCAGACCGTTAAATTATATGGGAGCGTGACATGGCTACACCGCATATTAATGCTGATATGGGCGATTTCGCCGATACTGTACTGATGCCCGGCGACCCGCTGCGTGCCAAATATATTGCTGATACCTATCTGGAGAACGTTCGCCAGGTCAACGACGTGCGCAATATGTTCGGCTACACCGGCACCTATAAAGGCCGCGAGATTTCCGTGATGGGCCACGGCATGGGCATCCCCTCGGTCTCCATCTATGCTAAAGAGCTGATCACCGACTACGGCGTTAAATCGCTGATTCGCGTGGGTTCCTGCGGTGCAGTGCGCGATGACGTTAACGTCCGCGATGTAGTCATCGGCATGGGTGCCAGCACCGACTCCAAAGTTAACCGTATGCGCTTTAACGACCATGACTTCGCCGCGATTGCGGATTTTGAACTGACCCAGCACGCCGTGGCCGCCGCCAAGGCCAAAGGCGTGCCGGTAAAGGTCGGCAATATCTTCTCAGCGGACTTGTTCTACAACCCGCAAACCGAGATGGCCGAAATGCTCAAGCGCTACGGCATTGTTGGTGTAGAAATGGAAGCTGCTGGTCTATACGGCGTCGCCGCCGAGTTTGGTGCCCGCGCCATGACCATCTGCACCGTGTCGGATCACATTCTAAAAGGCGACTCGCTCTCCAGCGCCGACCGTCAAACGACCTTTGACGACATGATGCTCATCGCGCTAGACACTGTATTGCGTGACGATGCAGCCCGCGCTTAAGAGGAAGTGTGATGAGTCAACAAACGGATGAAGTATCAGCAGAGATCGTTGAAAAGTTATTCAGCGCGCGGGCTAACGCCTATGTGCCCTACTCTGCGCACCCAGTGGCATCAGTAATGGTGACGCCGGATGGCCAGCAGTTCGCGGGCACTAACGTAGAAGTCGCGCACTACAAAGGCCTATGCGCCGAAGCCTCGGCCATCTCCGCGATGATCACCGCTGGGCAGCGCCAGCTGGCCACCGTCTACGTCATGGGCCCTGGCGATCACCTGTGCACACCTTGCGGCGACTGCCGCCAGCGCATCCGCGAGTTCGCCACGCCCGAGACGCAGATCAAGGTGCTCTCCGGCAGCGGTAAGTTGATGAAAACCTACTCCATGGAAGCCCTGCTGCCCGATGGTTTTGGGCCTGAACAACTGCCGCCGCGTTAACTCGTTTCCCGTACTACCAGCGCCACCGGCAGCGATACGTGCCGGGGCGCTTCTCCCGCCCGCGCTTCTGCCAGTAATGCCATGCTCGTTGCAGCAATCTCAGCGATATCCTGTCGTACCGTGGTTAGCCCAGTGGCTAGGGTGGGCAGATCATCAAAACCGGTGACTGCCACTTGGCCCGGCACCTCAATCCCGCGATCTTCCAGTGCGGCCACACAGCCCAGCGCTAGCTCGTCGGTGGCACATACCAGCGCATCAAACGGCAGTGTTTGAGCGCCCATCTTGTCCAAGTAACTATTCAAATAGCGATAGCTGTTTAAGGAATCCGATGCAAAGCGGTGCGGCAAGCTGATCAACTGCTCATTGAGTCCCGCCTCAGCCAACGCCTGACGATAGCCCTCCAAACGGCTATGGGGGCGCGGAACCTCTAGCTCACCGCCCATAAAGGCTAGCCGCTGGCGCCCATGACCAATCAGATAAGCGGTGATTTCATACAGCCCCTGTCGATCGTCAGGAGCAACGGAAAAACCCTCCCCAGCGTCGCCAATGCGCACAAAGGGAATCGCCGCAGCCTTTAGCAGTGCGGGGCGTTCATCATCCGGCGCTTCACCGAGTAAAATAGCTGCCCCCGCGCGTTCAGGTAACTCACCCGTTTGCTGGTGATTAAAAAACACTGGCACCATCCCCTGCTGATGAAGCGCCACCGTAAGGTGCTGGTAGAGCAAGATATAGTAAGGTCGCAGCTCAATATCCTGACGACCCAGGGAGATACCCACCACCGCCGATTTGCCACTGATTAACTGGCGAGCAGCGGCGCTGGGTTGGTAGGCCACCTCGCGGCTAATCGCCAAAATCTTTTCACGTAGGGCGTCGCTTAGCCCAGGCTTGCTATTCAACGCCCGGCTGACCGAGGCAATCGACACCTCGGCCCGCCGGGCTATTTCGCGGATGGTGGCCGTTTGGGCGTTTTGTTTGCTCTCTCTCACCGACTATTTCTCGCCCTATTTTCACCTGGAAGGCTGTCAGTGTGCCGAAAAACCCGCGACGTTGCGACGCTGATTAACCAGCAATAGCCAAGCTGCGATCCTCCTGGCTGGAGACAACGCAGGCATCGAGAACGGCCTGAATCGCGGCACCGCGGGCGAAATCCGGTTGGTCGTTTTGGCCACTGCGGATGCTTTCCACAAAGCGCTGATAGATACTCGCCGTAGGAGGTGCCTTCACTGTGCTCCACCGTGCAGGATGAACGTCCTCATCCAGGCATACCTGCACCTCGTCTCTTGAGGTATCTAAATCGACCCGAATAGCGCCTTTATCGCCGTGTACACTCAGGGTTAACGAGTTGTGATGCCCGGTCGCCCAGCGGGTAGCCTGAAGAGTGCCCTTGGCTCCATTGGCAAAGGTCACCCGCATTAGGGCGGTATCGTTGGCGTCCAGCTGATAATCACCGATGCGGTTATCCGGCGCTTTCTCAAAGCAGGTCAGCTCGCAGTTTACGCGGGTAATATCGCCTACCGGGAAGCTGGCAAAATCGACAATATGCACGCCCACATCGCCCAGCACGCCTTTGCTGCCATGGGCTTCTGAGAGCCGCCAAAGCCACTGGCTATCCTGATCCCAACGCCCCCAGGCATGGCTGACCAGCCAACTCTGTCGGTAGCTGGCGTCTACGTGACGAACCTGCCCAATGGCCCCGGCGGTAATGAGTGCACGGGCGTGCTGTATGGCTGGCGCATCGCGATAGCTAAAGTTGACCATGTTGATGACGTTGGCCGCCTGGGCCGCTTGGGCCATCTCACGAGCATCTTGCGCATTAGTGGCCAGCGGTTTTTCACACAGGATATGCTTACCTGCAGCAATCGCGGCCAGAGAGGTTAGTTTATGAACGCCATCCGGCGTAACGTTGCTAACGGCCTGAATATCCTCCCGCGCTAACATGGCTTCCAGGTCATCATACACATCGGCAATGCCATAGCGGCCAGCAAAATCGCGCGCCTTGGCCAAATCCATATCACACACCGCGATGACTTCCACTCCCTCAATGCGGCCAAAGTGCTTGGCGTGCTCGCCCGCCATGCTGCCAGCGCCGATAATCGCTAAATGGATCATTTGAAGCCCCCTTCGCCGGGTTTATGCAGCCCTTCGCCTTTTATCTCCACCGGATTGGGCGCCTGATCAGCAGGGATATTGGGGCAGCTATCGATCCACCGTGAGCCTTCCGGGCGTGCCCAATGCACTGCGTTTTTCAGTACCGTTTTAACCTGTTCGTTGTAGTAGATTGGGTAGGTTTCGTGGCCAGGGCGGAAGTAGAAAATTTTGCCGTTGCCGCGCTTGTAAGTCAGCCCTGAACGGAAGACCTCACCGCCTTCAAAGGCGCTAATAAAGATCACCTCGTCAGGGTTGGGCACCGCAAACGGCTCGCCGTACATTTCGGTATGCGGTAGTTCGATATAGTCGCCCAGCCCCTGCACAATCGGATGCCCGGGGTTCACCACCCATAGCCGCTCGCGCTCCCCCGCTTCCCGCCACTTGAGAGAGCAGGTGGTGCCCATCAAGCGTTTGAAGATTTTTGCGTAGTGCCCGGAGTGCAGCACAATCAACCCCATGCCCTGCAGCACGCGTTTCTGGACGCGATCAACCGTTTCCTCCAGCACGTCACCGTGGGCAGCATGGCCCCACCACAGCAGGACATCGGTATTGTCGAGGAGCTCTTCGCTTAGCCCTTGCTCGTGGTCTTGCAAGGTGACGGCGGTGGCATTGAGCTCTTCCGCTTCATTGAGGCCTTCGGCGATGCAGTGGTGCATGCCGTCTGGGTAGATTCGCGCCACAACTTCATTGGTTTGTTCGTGGACGTTTTCCCCCCACACCGTGACATTAATGGTCATCTTCTCTCCTCAGCTAGACTGGTAGTAGCGCCCAAAAAGCGTCTTTGAAGCGCTTAGCCGCTAAAGTAAACGTTTACTATCAAAACGTAAACGTTTACTCGAATACACCTTTAGTCGCGATTACGCCGTCCAACGCTGCCTCAAACGCTATTGGCATCGCTACTGAGTTATCCGTATTCTTACTCATGATCTCGCGCCTAAACGCAGCGCATACCCAATAACAGGAGAACGCCATGGCTGGCTTACTGCCCAACATCGATCCCGACGGCTTGCTTGAGTACTCAGTGGTCTATACAGACCGCTCGTTGAATCACATGTCACAGCAGTTTCAAGGCGTGATGCGCGACATTTCTGCCACGCTGAAAGAGGTGTACAACGCCCAAGCGGCCGTTATCGTGCCCGGTAGCGGCACCTTTGGCATGGAAGCCGTCGCGCGCCAGTTTGCCGTCGATCAGAACACCCTGGTCATTCGGAACGGCTGGTTCAGCTACCGCTGGACACAAATTATTGAGATGGGCCGTTTAACCGATCAGCACAGTGTGCTGAAAGCACGGCGTCTGAATGCCGATGACCCGCGCTCGCCCTTTCAGCCGGTTCCCATTGATGAGGCCGTCGCGCAGATTCGTAGCGAAAAACCTGGCGTAGTGTTCGCCCCGCAAGTCGAAACCTCTGCTGGCTTGCTACTTCCTGATGACTATATTCAAGCGCTCGCCGAGGCCACTCACGAGGTAGGCGGTCTGTTTGTGTTAGACGCCATTGCCGCTGGCACTCTGTGGGTGGATATGCAGGCACTCGGGATTGACGTGGTAGTAAGCGCACCGCAAAAAGGCTGGAGCGGCTCGCCCTGCTGCGCCATGGTCATGCTCTCAGAACGTGCTACCCAGCGCTTAAGTGAGACTCAGAGCAATAGCTTTGCCTGCGATTTGGGCAAGTGGCACAGCATTATGCAAGCCTACGAAAATGGCGGGCACGCTTATCACGCCACCATGCCTACCGATGCACTGCGGCGGTTACGGGATATTATGCAGGAGACCCGTGCTTACGGCTTTGCCAAGGTAAAAGAGGAGCAGCAAACGATTGGTCGGGAAGTCCGTGCCATGCTTAAACGCCATGGTTTTGTCAGCGTTGCGGCGGAAGGCTTTGAAGCCCCCGGCGTGGTGGTGTGCTATAGCGACGATAGCGGCTTGGTGGGCAAACTTGCCCAGGCGGGCATTCAGGTGGCGGGCGGCGTACCGCTGATGTGTGATGAAGGCGACAACTTCCAAACCTTCCGCATAGGCCTATTTGGCCTCGATAAACTGCATCACACAGAGCGCAGCGTAAACAGCCTGGAGCAGGCGATTAAAGCAGTGGTTTAAGAGCGTGTTTAAGAGAGCAAGGAAGGAACAGCCCGCTATTAACATAGCGGGCTTGATGTCACATGTACCCCACGCCACGCGGCATCATACCCAGGTGGTTTTCGACCTTAGTGACCCCAGGTACGTTTTCTGCGGCCACTGCTACTGCCTGCTTCTGCTCAAGGGATTCGACCAGCCCCCAGACTTCTACCGCACCGCCATCCACAATCACACTAATGCCTTCGACCTGTACACCGGTATTATTCTCCACCTCTTTGAGAATAGCCTCGCGAATCTGCCTGTCATCCGTGGGTGACTGGGTCGGCGCCACCTCCGCATTGGCGATACCTTGTAGCAGGTTAGCGCGGCTGACAATGCCCACCAGCTTGCCGTCACGCAGCACAGGCACCCGCTTGATATGGTGTTTTTCCAACATTCGCGCAATGGTATGCAGCGGTGTGTTCTCTTCCACGGTCATTGGATTCGGGGTCATGACCTCATGCGCTTTACGACCATGTGACTTAACGTAGTCGCCAGCATCCTTACCGCCGGTAAACAGCGTTAACCACCAAGCGTCACGATGGTCACCGTCATTTTTTACCCGGCGCATTAAATCGCCTTCGCTGACAATGCCTATTACCCTGTGCTCGTCATCCACCACAGGAACGGCACTGATACGATGATTGAGCAGCAGTTGGGCAATGTCGCGTACTTCCGCGTCAGGGCCCACACTGACCACTTTGGGGGTCATAATATCGATAGCTTGCATGGTTCTCCTCCTTGCGCCAATCCTTAAGACACACCTAAAGACTGAACCACAAATGCAGGTTGCCCTGCTTGTTCTTTGAGCCTAGTTCGCTGCCGGCAGTTTGCCTATGCCGGTTGGTTATCTCAAAGAGCGCATTGAGGCTGCGTTGATCTAGCGCAGTTTATTTGCCCTTTTCTGATGGCTGCTTATCCACCAGACTGCTCTCTTCCACTTTCTCAACATCGACAATGCCAGAACGGCTAACGACGACCTTCCAGCGAGCAAGATAGGGCGTATCTTCACTGCCCGTCTCACGAATAACCAAGTTAAACAGATGGCGGCGCTCGACCCCCTCGCGCACCGCTTGGCCATCTTTGAGACGGTAGATGTGATGCTTGCCCTTACTCATTAGCCGTGTGAGCATGGAAATATCCAGATTGAGCGTTTCTCGGGTATGCTCGTAGCCGCTTAAAAAACGCGTGGGCGACATACGTGAGCTTGAACGGTAATGCAGCACCACCTCTTCCCGCTGAGCCACCTTGCGACGGCGCATCTGCTGAATATCCTCGCCCAGCGCGGCAAACCGCTTGTAGTCAAACCACTCCAGTTGACGCCCTACCAAGGCGTTATGCGTGGGATCACGATACTGTCGGCGCCACTTGGGGCGGCCTTTGCGCAGCCAGCGCCACAAGGTATTGCGCAAATCATCCTTAAACACTTCGCGCATGGCGTAGAGCAGCGCCATCGCTAATACGAACAGGGCGGTGATCCCCCCCAGCACGCTGCGCAGTTGCAGTACACCCAAGGTGACAAATGTCATCACCACGGCAGTCGCCAAAGCCTTGACCGCTTTCTGCTCACCGCCACCCAGCTCTAACGCTTCTTGTTTCAGGGTGATCGGATGTTCGATCAAGCGCCGCAGCAGGCGCATTTTATTCGACATGCGGGTAGGGTCGGCCATCACCCGCTCAGCGTTGTACTGCTGCTCGCGTCGGTAGTCATCCTCACGATGGCAGACGCTGATAAAACGGCGACGAATATCGGTAAACTCTCCTCCTCGGGGCATATGGGCTACCAACGCCAGCAACTGCTGTTCGGTAAACCAGGAGAGGTAATTATCAATATTGGCAAAGTACTTATTGAAGCTTTCATCATCAGGCTGATGGCGTCGCAGCCGCTTGAGAATACCGTCACTTAGGTCGATCATTTCGTGCAGTTGATCGTGTAAGGCGACGGCACTCTGCTGTACCTCACGGTTCTCCTCCCGCTCCTCCTGGCGGGCGTGGCGCAACTTATTGGCACTCACCAGCATCGCTCGCGTCGTGCGCTCCATCGCTTCCACGTACTGGTAGGCGTAGAGGCTCAGACTCAAACGATACGAATCGCTGCCGAGGCGGTTACGGCTAGCCAATCGGCTATGCACCAAGGGTAAGAGATACTCGTCACTGTAGTAGGTGCGCGAAACATTGATGGCAGAATGATAAAAGGCTTCTTCTGAGATAAGCTGGGTGCTTAAGCCAAGCTCGCCAGGCACAAAAAGATAGACGTCGAGATTATGCGATGTCTCTTCCTTGAGCCGCCGGGTAAGACGCAGCTGGAAGCTGTTTTTACGCTCAACGTTGATCAACTCATCAATCTCCTACTCCTTTACCTAACGTGATGATATACCATGGCTAAAATAAACATGGTGCTGCACAAAGCCACCGCCCTTTGTTTACCTCTTCGTCTGTGGAGCTAGGAAATGTCCATTGCCCGTTTTTCACCCTTTGAGCTGCTGCTATTAAAGAGCCGCAGCCAAGTGGATACGGCAACCCTGCTGCTGTTGGCCTGGGTGCTGGTGCACCGCCAACACGTCTCAGAGGGGCAGCGGCGCCGCCGCCTGGCTCAGGTAACCGCACAGTTTCGCCATGGGCATGAGCTGGGCCCGGTGATGAGTATTGCCCATAGCCAAGACCTGCAAGCGATCCAATTAGCGGCCGAGGTGGTGCGCAAAGAGTGCGGCACAGAACGCTGCCTCAGCGTTATTCATCAAGCGATTACCGTTGCCACCGATGACGGCGAGCTGTCGCTGGCCAATCATTATATTTTGCGCTTTTTGGCTGATTTGCTAAGCGTTGCCCCGATGACTTTAAACACTCTGTTTAAGGAACTCACCGGCATCCCGCTTACCACCCCCGAAGACCCTAGCCGTGATGTCTACTGGCAAACTCACGACCCAGATTACCATGCCCGAAAAGCGCGCGAGGCCGAGGCGGCTGAACGACAGCACCAACAGGCCAATGCCCGGGCCGAACAACAGCAGCGAAAAAAACAGCAGCGCCACCAACAGAAGCAGCAAAAACAGCAGGAGAAGCAGCAGCGCCAGGAGCAGGCTCGCCAAGCCCGCGAACACGAACAGCAGCGCCAGCGGGAACAGACGCGCCAACAGGAACAACAGAGGCAGCAACAACAGCGCGAACGGGCCGAACGGGAACAGCAACGCCGCTCTCGTCAGCAAGACTCGTATCATCAAGACTCTTCTCATCAAGAACGACGTAATCGCCAGCAGCGCGCGTCACCGCCGCCGCCCGACCGCACCACGCGGGCGCTTTCGGTGCTGGGACTTACCCCAGGCGCCACCCGTATAGAAGTTCGCCACGCCTACCGGCGAATGGCCCAGCTCCACCACCCAGACCGCTTCTATTCGGAAAGCGAGCACCAGGTAGCCTTGGCGTCAGCGCGGTTTCAGCGTATCAAAAACGCCTATGATTATTTGATGCAAACTTACTAAGACCATGTAACGCTATACCCTTCGAACTATGCACTGCGCTACGAGAAACAAGACCTAACAGAAACGTGGCCTAAGAGAAATGTGGTCTAAGAGAAACAATAGCTCCCTATGCGTGATTTGTACCAGCGCCTCGCGGTTTCCCCCGAGGCCAACGACCAGGAAATCAGCCAAGCCGTGACTAGCTGCCAGCATAGCGCACTACGTCAGGATGCCGAGGCGGTGTTCGCGGTTGCCGAACGCCGCGAAACCTACGATACGCTGCACGATACCCTCAGCGATATCGGCAGGCTACGCGCACGCCTGGGACTCAGCCACGGCGCCCACTGGCAGGGCGATGTCGCCAACGACTTTTCACTGCCACCCGACCATGCCATTTCGCGTCACGACGAACTGGTTGACCGCGTTAGCCACGCGGTCTCTCTGTATAACCGCTGGCGCCGCTTACGTGGGCCGTGGCTACTGATCGCCGTTTTCGCCGCCGGAGCTGGCATAGGTATCGCTTTGGGTCTCGCCCTGTGCCTGGGGCTTTTGCCGATGTGAAGCCACGCGATTAGCCGTGTTATCGTGTTTACGTTCCTGTTCATCCTTGCGAATCTCGGCTTTAGTGGGGCGCGGCGCGGGCTTCGGCGGCGCCGGTTTCTTATGATGCTCGTCGTTTGATCCACTTGCTTGCGTCGTTTCTCCCTTACCCTGCTCACTCTCAGACGAGCCATTTTCCAAAGAGAACGACGTCCCCGCGGCAGCCTCCATACGGTCTTCGGAGCGCGCTTCCAT
The DNA here is from genome assembly GCF_018612805.1 of Halomonas sp. ISL-56. Classification (NCBI taxonomy): domain Bacteria; kingdom Pseudomonadati; phylum Pseudomonadota; class Gammaproteobacteria; order Oceanospirillales; family Halomonadaceae; genus Halomonas; species Halomonas sp. ISL-56. The sequence goes on from NZ_JAGGRO010000007.1 coordinate 55,255, forward strand.
ACTGAGACTGAGACGCGGCACACCCAAGTCAATCTCTTGGGCTTCCATACGCTGTTTAAGCAGCAGGTTAAAAGCCCGTGAAACATCCCACTGCATCTCGGGCGCGGTGCGAAAGCGCATACGTAAAATGGGGCAACCCTCTTCAAAGCCCTGAACACCCTGCATCTCCAACGGCGACCAAATGTAGTGGCGCATCATCGGATCGCGGCGCAGCTCCTGGGCGGTCTCCTGCATCAACGTAATCGCATCGTCGATCTTCATATCAAACGGTATACGGATACGCATTAGAGCGATGCCAAACTGGCGCGACATATTATGAATCGATTCAATGCGGCTGAAGGTAATGATATGCACAATCCCATCCAAATCGCGCAGCCGCACGGTGCGCAGTGTCAGCCCCTCAACCGTGCCCATATGGTTATTGATCTGCACGAAGTCATCGACCGCTAACGAATCCTCGATCAAAATAAAGATGCCGGTAATCAAATCCTGCACTAACGTCTGAGCACCAAAACCAATCGCCAGACCGATTACACCGGCACCGGCTAGCAGCGGCGTGACATTGACACCCAAATTAGCCAGACCAGCGATGAAGGCAATAATCAAGATAGTGACGAAGATGACATTGCGAATCATCGGCGTGATGGTTTGTGCTCGGGCCTGATTGACCCGCCGCCCCCGGGAGCGCGCCGACGATGTCAGCGCCCGCTGAATGGCGGTATCGGCAAAGATCCACACTAGCCATGCCAGCAACACGGTAGAGCCCAGGCTCACTAGCGCTTGACCGATCCGTGCGCTGGCCACGGCCTGCTGACCCAGGCCAAAGAACGAACTGCCCCAAACCTGCATCGAGAGTTCAGCAAACACCATCCACGAACAGATATGCGCCAACACAAAGCCGAAGCGCTCTAAACGCTTGCGATACTGGCTCTGGCGATGTCGGTGTCGACGCTTGCCCATCCGTTCAGCCTGGCGGCGCAGCAACCCAGTGACCACCAGCGTTAACACCAGCAGGCTGGCTGAAATAATCGAGCGTGCCAGGGCGGTACCCACATCGCCGACAGTGATAAAAATCGCCAGCAAGGAGCCCATTACCATCAGCAGCGCCGGTATATGCCACAGCCCCCCCAGAGAGCGAACCATCTCGACGGCGGCATTGGCATCCCGACGCTGTTTGTAGGGGCGGTTGCAAATCAAATGGCGCACGGGACGTTTAAATTTAAGAATAAACCGCGCCGCGAGCAGCGCCGCCAGCATATTGGAAAGCACCGACACCAGGCTCGATAGCTCGCTACCCAGCATTTCGACCAGGCGAGAGGAGTTAACCGCATCGCCAAGCGCAATCAAGGCACCGATCACAAACAGGCCGCGCAAAGCGCGTTGTTGAAGTAGTTGTACCGCCGTAAACCGATGGCCGCGGCTAAAGAACGCGATCACCGTTTCAAATACCACCGAGAGTGCTCGGCCACACAGGCAGATATAGGCCACTACCAGCACTAATGTCCGCCCAGGGCTATCGGGCAGCACTTGACCAACACCCAGCGTAATAGCAAACGCCAACGCCCAGGGCAACATACGGCGCAAGAAGTGCACCGCCATCAACCAGCCTTTTGGATCCCAGGGTAGGTCGAGCGGCCACTCCCGCCGGGTGGCCACCATCCGTCCAAAAGCAATCATGACGACCAGCAGCACGCCCCAAATCAGCGCGAGCACGGCCCCCTCAGCCACCGCCCGAATTGCCTCACCCTGGTCGGCATCATCATTAAGAGCGCGCAAATCTTCAACACCTTGCGCCAATTGACGAGCCCACTCATCAATGGGAGAGCCACCCGCTTCGGCTTGGTCGCCAAGGTCACTTAAGGTGTCGGCGAGAGCCCCTAGCAGCCCCTGGCGCACTACGCCCTCATCCTCACTGGCAGCGTCGGCGGTGACCTGCAACTCACGTAGTGATTTAAGCAGCTCAGTGCGCTGCTGCTCGTTTTCGAGCATGGTGATGACGTCATTCAAGGACGCCTGGAACTCTTCACCACTAACCTCGGCCGCTTGCTCTTCGGATCCGCTGCTAAGGCCTGGCAGCGACACCACTTGCGCCTGGGCCTCGGTTATTGCCATGCTCGTCACTGCTAGGCTTGCTAACACAAATAAGACAACGCCTATTAGCGAGTTGATTAACCAGTGCTGTCGCACGCCTTACTCCTGAAAATTAGCCTTGATGGCGCCCTGCTTATCGTTTGCCACCGCTTCAGTTTACTGAACTTAGTCATAAGCTCAGGCCACAAGCTCAGTCTCAACGCGTGACTATGATAGGCTGGAGACTTAAACGTTCACCTCAAGGATGCCGAGATGACGCTACAAGCTCCGCCTAACCGCTTAAATAGCCACGGGAAAATCCGGCAAGTTGGGGTCGAAATTGAATTCGCAGGCCTGCCGCCCCGAGACACAGCGATGATTGTACGTGAGCTGTTTAGCGGGGAGCTTAACGTGGTAAGCCCCCATCGGCTACTCGTAGAGGGTACACGCTGGGGCGAATTTGGTATCGAGCTCGACACTCAGTACGCTCATCCAGACAAAACACTCGTTGAAGACCCACACGTCCAAGACAGCGAGTGGGCGCGCCATCAGCATCAGCGGCGAATCGAGTTTCATCAAAAAACCCGCGAATTGATTGGTGATATGGTCACCGGGTTGGTGCCTACCGAAATCGTTTGCCCACCGATACCTTGGAATGAGCTGGAAGATTTAGACGCGCTGTTTGAAGCACTCCGTGAGCACGGCGCTAAGGGCACCGATGCCAGCCTGCTGTATGGGTTTGGATTACATCTCAACCCAGAAGTGGAGCGCTTTGACGTTGATTACTTGCTGGCGATGCTACGCGCTTACCTGCTGCTGGCTGTCTGGCTGCGCGACGAAATCAAAGTGGACATTACCCGTGAGATGTTGCCCCACGCGAACCCATTTCACAAAGCCTATGCGCTAAAAGTGCTGGATAGACGCTATACGCCGGATCTCGATACGCTGATTGATGACTACCTGCACTACAACCCAACGCGCAACCGCGAGTTGGATTTGCTGCCGCTGTTTGCCTACCTGCGCCCCGACCACTCCCATGAATTGCTGCATAATACGCTTACCAAGCCGCGGCCTACCTTTCACTATCGCCTCCCCAACGCCCAGCTTTCGCAGCCAGGCTGGGGCTCGGTGGTCGAGTGGAATCGCTGGGTAGAAGTTGAGAAACTGGCCGCTAATTCGGAAATTTTGCTTGCCCGCTGCGATGAGTACATCGCCGATCATAACCGACCAGTGCTGATCCGTTTAAAAGAGAAATTGGTTCGCTGGTTTCGTCGTGAGCGCTAGCCTTCTTACAATGCTTCGTTTTGCATCTATCATTTCCTGTCACAGTGAGTAACGACCCGTATGACTCGGCCGCTTATCGGAATTACTACCTCTGACCAAAAAAGCCATTTAGCGTGGTGTTTCGATTGGTTTGCCGTCTGGCGGCACGGCGGTAAACCGCTTAGGTTATCGCCTTCGCGCCCGCAGCCAGAAAGCCTTGATGGCTTAATCGTTGGCGGCGGCGACGACATTCAGGCCCACCTTTATGGGGGCGAAGTCCAACTGGATGTACGCCTTGACCCCGCCCGGGATGAACTTGAGCTCACCCTACTTGAGCGCTTTATTCCACTAAACACCCCTGTACTGGGTATTTGCCGGGGGGCGCAATTAATCAATGTGCACCTTGGCGGCACCCTGGATCCTGATATCTATACGACCCATGAAGGGCTGAAACGGCGTCGAACGGTATTGCCGCGCAAAACTGTGGATATCGTAGGGGCGAGCAAATTGCACCGTTTGCTAGGCGTCACCTGGTGCCGGGTTAACAGCCTGCATCACCAAGCCGTTTATCAGGCAGGTAGAGGGATTGAAATCGTTGCACGTGACAGGGATGGTTTGGTGCAGGGCATTGAGTCGCGCGAACACGACTTTTTGATTGGCGTGCAGTGGCACCCAGAGTGGTTGATTTTCAACCGCCCCCAACAGCGCTTAATTCGCGCGCTGGTGAGGGCGTCAGAACAGCATGCTAAACGGAAGGCCTAACCAGGCGACTAGTTCAACACCGCTAAGGCCGCCTCGTAATCGGGCTCATTTTTCAACTCGCTCACCAGCTCGCTATGCAGCACGCAGTTGTCGGCATCCAGTACCACTACTGCGCGGGCGCATAGCCCCTCCATGGGGTTGTTGCACAGTGCTACGCCCCAGGCTTCGCGAAACTCGGGGTGGCGGAAAGTCGATAGTGTTTCGACATTATCCAACCCTTCTGCACCACAAAAGCGTTTGGCCGCAAAGGGTAAGTCTGCTGAAACAACCAATACCACTGTGTCCGCAAGGTTAGACGCCAGCTCGTTAAAGTGGCGCGTAGACATGGCACAGGTGGGCGTATCCACACTGGGAATGATATTCAGCACTTTACGCTTACCGGCATAAGTCTCCAGAGTAACGTCTTGCAAATCAGTGTTGGTCAGCGTCATCGCAGGCGCCGCCTGCCCTTTTGCAGGCAGTGTGCCAGCGACATCTAACGGCTCGCCTGCGCGGGTAATCTGTTGCATTATCTTCTCCTTATGAGGTTAACAATGAATACGTGTTGGCCATTTGGTAAGCCATGTTAGGCTATCTTCATGTCTCTGCGTTCTGCCTGAAAGGCCTTTGTTCAACGTTTGCGTTTCATCCTACCGAGGGAGTGATATGGCCTGTGTATTGATCGTTAAAACCGGCGACGCTTTTCCGGAAGTTGTCGACCAGCACGGTGATTTTGAAACGCTATTTGCAAAGCAGCTTAGCACGGCTATGCCCGCACATTTAGATTTACAGGTGTGGGATGCAACCCGCCAACCCAGCGCGCCTGAGCTTAAGACCCTCGCGGGCATTGTGATTACCGGCTCGCACAGTATGGTCAGTGAGGCCGAGCCCTGGAGCGAAGCACTCAAGCCGTGGCTGCAAGAGGCGTTAGCAAACGACACGCCAATGCTAGGCGTTTGCTACGGCCACCAGTTAATGGCCGCCGCTTTTGGTGGCGTGAGCGACTACCACCCGGCGGGTAGGGAATCCGGCACACGTACCGTGCGGCTAACCCAAGCGGGACAGCAAGACCCGCTGTTTGGCCAATTGCCGGAAAGCTTTGCTGCCCATCTGACCCATGCCCAATCGGTGATGCAGGCGCCTCACGGCTCCACGGTGCTGGCCCATAACAGCCACGACGCCCACCAGGCGCTGCGCTACGGCCCACGCCAGTGGAGCGTGCAGTTTCACCCTGAGTTTACTGCACCAGTAATGCGCGCCTACCTTGGTCGCCAGCGCGCCGCGCTGCGCGACCAGGGCGAAGAACCCGATACGCTGCTGGCAAACATTGTGGACTGCCACGAAGCTTCCAGCCTACTGCGACGTTTTTTGGCGTTTGTGTAGCGCTTAGCACAAGCCGACTACTTACGCAGGTCACGTCGCGAAGCCAATCGATCCGCCAGCCGCGTTGGCTCAGGCAGCTTGGTGCGCCCTAAGCAGCGCATCACCCACTCAAGCGATGTCTCCAGGGTGATGCGATGCCCAGGCGATATGTAGACGGGTTTAACCCTGGTTCGGGAGCGTAAAACCGCTCCAATGGTCTCTTGCCCCGCGCAAAGCGGCACCCAGTCACCACGCTGATCGCCCACTTCAGTGTGTTGGCCACACAGGCGCGACTTGGCAATTCCAATAGTGGGCAAATCCAGCCAAAGCCCTAAGTGAGCCGCCACCCCTAACCGGCGTGGGTGCGCAATCCCCTGACCATCGACCATGACCAGCTCAGGTATCACGCTGAGTTTCTCAAACGCACCCAGCGCAGCGGGAATTTCGCGAAACGACAGCAGGCCGGGAATATACGGCATACGCGTTGGCTCACGGTGAACGACTTGCTCAACCACGCTTAACTCGGGTGCTGTGGCGGGGTTCCATTTTAATACCACCGCCGCCGCCCGGGTGATTTCGCCCCCCTCTTCAAAACCAATATCTACCCCGGCGATATGCGTTACCGGTGCTAAGCGGTCTGTCATTTCCAAGCGTTTGGCCAATTGCGACTGCAGTGCCCTCGCCTCCCTCGGTGCCAGATTCCATTCGTGTAGTGGTGTGAACATGGCTTCCTCCTTGAAACGGTGAATGGTGAATGGTGAATAAAGTAGCAAAAAAACGCCCCCGCACCAGTAAAGGTGCGGGGGCGTTGAGATATTCTCAGTTGCCGCTTGGCGGCAGCTGATTAATCTTTATGCGCGTTCGCGACGACGAACCGGCGCATCGCCTTCGTCACGACGACGGCGCGGAGCACGCTCTGCCGGAGCGCTGTCTTCGCTGATTTCCAGCGGACGACCGGCCACACGGGCACGGGCCATCTTGGTCAGAATCGTCGACGGCAAGCCGCTCGGCAGTTCGACCACAGAGAAAGCGTTGCGAATATCGATACGGCCGATACGCGCGCCTTCAATGCCGCCTTCGTTAGCGAGAGCACCGACTAGCTGACCCGGCTTAACGCCATCTTTATGACCCACGGAGACGCGGTAGCGCGTCATACCTTCGGTCGGGCCGCTAGTGCGTTCACGACGTGCACCCGGCTTACCGGCTGGCGCGCCATCACGCGAGGGCTTCTCTTTGCGCGGCGCCTGTAGGCGACCAATCGGCGCTTCGTCAGCACGTGCCATAGCGGCAAACGCACAGGTCAGCTCAATCGGGTCGTGACCTTCTTCGATCAGCCGCTCAATCAAGGCACGCTGCTCTTCTGCGCCTTTGGTTAAGGAAGCGATAACCCGGTTATGGAAGACGTCATCGCGGTGGGCGCGAATGGCAGCTTCATCAGGCAATGGCATTTCAGTCATTTTCTGACCGGTTGCTTGCTCCATCCAGCCCACTTTGCGAGCTTCACGGAAGCCGGCAAAAGTAATCGCGATACCGCTACGCCCCGCACGACCGGTACGACCGATACGGTGCGTGTAGGCTTCCGCATCTTGCGGCAGGTCATAGTTGATCACGTGGGTGATGCGCGAAACGTCAAGACCACGCGCTGCCACATCGGTTGCGATCAGCACGTCGACTTTGCCACGCTTCAAGCGCGTAATAGTACGCTCACGCAGGCTCTGATCGAGATCACCCGACAGGCCAGCGGCGTTAACGCCACGAGCAGTTAACTGCTCAACCAGCGTGGTACACGCTGCACGAGTACGCACAAAGACGATGGCCCCATCGACCGGTTCGACTTCGAGAATACGCGAAAGAGCTTCAAGCTTAGCGCCGCCATCAACGCGCACAATGCGCTGTTCGATGTTTTCGCCGGTCGTAGTGCCGGACTCAATCGCGACTTTCACTGGGTTAACCAAATAACGGTTAACGATGCGCTCAATTTCAGTCGGCAGTGTCGCCGAGAAGAACACACGCTGAGCATCTTTCGGGGTATCGGCAACCACGCGTTTTACGTCGTCGATAAAGCCCATGCGCAGCATTTCATCAGCTTCGTCCAGCACCAGGGCGGACAGGCCATCAAGCTTCAGGCTACCGCGATCCAGGTGGTCGATAATACGGCCGGGAGTACCCACAACGACTTGCGCGCCACGCTTAAGGGCGCCCAGCTGTTCACGGTACTCTTGGCCGCCACATAGGGTCGCAACTTCGAGACCTTTGAGGTTTTGGCCATACTTACTAAATGAGGCAGCTACTTGCTGAGCCAATTCGCGGGTTGGCGCCATCACCAACACTTGCGGCTCGCGGCGAGTCAGTTCTAAACGTGACAGTAACGGTAATGCAAACGCTGCAGTTTTGCCGGTACCCGTCTGGGCTTGGCCCAGCATATCGCGGCCTTCAAGCAGCGCGGGGATGGTTTGCGCTTGAATCGGCGAGGGAACTAGGTAGCCCTGTGATTCAACAGCAGACAGAACGGCAGGCAAAAGAGCCAGATCGCCGAAGCTCGGCGAGGCGACAGAAGTCGAGGTCATTAATCACACCTTGGTAGGCCGGTAAATACCGGCAAAAAACATCATAAGCGTCTCTGACTCTGTCATCACATAACGACATAACTTGTGGTCGCTATCGAAACAGGCACCGCCGTAGCGGTCAAAGCCATCAATGGAGTCGGAGACGCCGGTCGCACCTAGCATCCGGTTGGCAAGCACCGCGTTAACGGGCCAACCGTTGTGGCGACCTACTGCGCCGATTTCACCCGTGTGGTGAAATACTGGAGGCGCGCCATCTTCACAGCAATGAACATCTAGCAAATGGCGAGATGTTCCCGTAAGCGTTGCTACGATTAGCTATTAATTTTGACTCATTAATAGCACGCCCATTAACAACTGCGTTATTAATGGCTATGTAGACAAACACTCACCGTCATGATGGAGGGGTCAACACATGCGAGGAGGGCGCATCCTAACACCGCATTTTACTCATGACCAGTTTTTTCACGCACTTTCTCTTACCCCTCAATCTTGCACCACAATGAATCAAGCACTTGCACTTGTGCACATATAGTCTAACCTAAGAATTGCCTAAACAAGTTCACTATTCTCAAGGAGCGATGCAATGAACTGGGATCAAATTGAAGGCAAATGGAAAGAGATGAAGGGTAAGGCCCGTTCTAGCTGGGGCGAGCTTACTGACGATGAATTGGATCAGATCGGCGGTAAGAAAGATCAGTTGGTGGGCAAACTTCAGCAGAAATACGGTCTTGAGCGCGAAGAAGCAGAGCGCCAAGCAGACGACTGGGCTGATAAGCAGTAACTCTTTTACTGCACCTTTTACATTCTGTTTTAAGTAGGTCGATATTTTTATCCACATTCGGTCGGCGACCTACCTTCTATCGTAGCCACATGGAGAGATGCTATGCGTAAGACAATCCTGACTACAGTGATCAGTACCGCCCTACTGGGAAGCTTTGCGATGGGTGCTCATGCCCAAAACGAACCTCAGGGCATGTATTCTGCTGATGATATTCTTGATGCAGAGGTCTATTTTGCCGGCGGTTCCGGCGAAGAAATTGGCAACGTTGATGATATCTTGTTTGATGAAGAGATGCGTATCAGTGCCATTGTGATCGAAAGCGGTTCAGTACTTGGCCTAGGCGGTCGTGAAATCGTTGTTGATACCGATTACTTCACCCTAGAAACCGAAACGGAAGCCGACGGTGATACCGAACATCGCATCATGGTCGACGCCAGCCAGGAAGAGGTGGAAGCCTTCCCTGCTTATGATAATGACTGGTGGGAACAGACTAAAGCCAACGCCCGTGATGCCTGGCAAACGACCCAAGAAGGCGCTGAGAGCGCTTGGCAGCGCACTCGCGATGCGGTAAACGCAGACCAATAAGGTTGTTAAGTCAGTCAGCATCAATAGTTAAAAGGGCCGCCCAATGGGGTGGCCCTTTTTGATGAAAACCGCCTTGTGTCGGGCTTACTATTTCCGCCGCACCCCTTTGCCCGGCAAACGTTCCCGGTCATGGGATCGCTGAAAATCGAGTAGTGGGCCAGCAGGCACGATACGCGTCGGGTTAATCGTGTCGTGGCTATAATAGTAGTGGCGTTTGATGTGATCCATATTGACGGTCTCAGCCACCCCGGGCCACTGGTAGATTTCTCTCACGTAATTGGAAAGATTGGGGTAGTCCTCAATACGCTTAAAATTGCATTTGAAGTGACCATAGTAAACTGCATCAAACCGGATCAGCGTTGTGAACAGACGAATGTCCGCCTCGGTTAGCCACTCGCCTGCCAAATAACGCTGTTCAGCCAAGCGTGCTTCCATACGCCCTAGGGCGTCAAACAATGCCTTCACATGCTTTTCATAAACCGCCTGTTCGGTGGCAAAGCCCGATTTATAGACACCATTATTGATGTGGTCGTAGACATCAGCGTTAACGTCATCAATGACGCTACGCAGGTCTTGAGGGTAAAAATCCAGGTCGTTACCAGTCAACTCATCAAACGCACGATTAAACATACGCAGCAGATCCGCAGACTCATTATTAACAATGGCACTACGCTGTTTATCCCATAGCACGGGCACAGTAACACGGCCGGTATAGTGCGGGTCGGTCATGGTGTAGAGCTGGTGGTGAAAGTCGACGTTGTTAATGGGGTCACCACTGGCGCCCTCGTCCTGGCGATACGTCCAGCCTTGGTCGAGCATCAACGGGCTGACATGAGATGTACCGATCAGCGGCTCCAGCCCTTTCAACTTGCGCATAATCAAGGCGCGATGCGCCCAGGGGCAGGCGAGCGATACATATAAGTGATAGCGCTCTTTTTCAGCGGGGTGACAATCGCCGTCGGTCTCAGCCTGGTCACCCACCCAATCGCGCAACTGGGCAGATTCGCGTACAAACTCGCCGCCGTGCTTTTTGGTGTCATACCACTGGTCTTGCCATTCGCCGTTTACAAGTAGTCCCATGAAGCGTCTCCTGAAAAGTTTTTTGGGTCTTATAGCTATTGCATTACTTTTTTCAGCATACGCCCGCTTCAAGGAGGCTCAAGCGGATGTTTTACGGCCTTTCATTCGAGTCAGTCGAATCATGCAGCGCGCACTCGCTTACCACGGCTTGTTTCAGCGCAGCGGCCATCGCATGGGCCGCAGGCCCTGCCCGATCCCGGTCGCGGAAAATTATCTGAATCGGCACTTCGCGAATACCGCCCGCTGGCAGAGGTAGCGGTTTTAATTGACCACTTTTTAACTCTTCAGAAATACGTGTTTCCGGCATCCACGCAAACCCCAGGCCACGCCTTAGCATATCAAGCGAGGTGTTTAGGTGGCTGACGGTCCAGCGCTGCTCCGCTTTCAGCCAACCCGCGTTGGTTGATTGGCGCAGTGCTGAATCACGCACCACTAACTGCCGATGTTGGGCCAAGTCGCGCAGATCCAATGAGCGCCCCAATTGGTGCAGCGCATGCTGGGGATGCGCCACCGCAACAAAACGCACCGTTACCAGCGGCTCACCTAAAAAGCCCTGCGCCTCAATGCCAGAGACCACAAGATCTGCGCGGCCATCATAGAGCATCTCAATACCGCCATTGAGCACACTCTCGTGTAACTGAACACGCACCTGTGGGTACGTTTCCGAAAAGCGCTCCAACGCTTTGGCTTGAGCGGCAACAGGAAACACCTGATCGATTGCGACCACCACTTCCGCTTCTAAACCAGCGGCTAACCGGGTGGCGACATCCTCAAGCGACGCCGCACTCTCGATTAATTGACGCGCACGCCGAAGCAGCAGCTCGCCCGCTTCAGTTAACCGCACTTGTCGGCCAATAGGCTCCAGCACTTGGACACCTAACTGCTCTTCTAATTTATGCACGGCATGATTCAGCGTGGAAGGGCTTTTATGTACAGCTTCTGCCGCACGCGCAAAGCCACCGTGGTCAACCACGGCGGCCAACATTTGCCATTGTGAAAGTGTTACCCGGGACATTTCGATTTCCTCAACGCAATACAGCGAAACAATGCGCTTAATGTTCGAAAAAGCATGTGTTCGAAAAGCATGGCTAGAATGCCAGGAAACAGCCGACACTTCCGCCCATGCTTGTAAAATGCTTGATAATAGCCGCTAGTGGCAGGCAAAAAAGCGCTCCACGCCTAGCGAGCGGCCAAATACTTACCATTGGGCATAGTTAAATTTTTAAAAAACGTATTTTTCGCCTATAGTTAACTCAGGATATTTAGTTAGCAAGCTTTACTGGTTACATTTGTTAGCAAACAGTGTTTATAAATAGTAATCTTTGTCTATTATTGCTATTTTTATGTTTAATTACATTTTATGTATAGGCATACAGTCTATGCACCCCTGCCTTCATGGGGTATGGTTCCTGGGTTTATTCACTTTATAGTTACTTTTAATCACGAACTCGGCGGTCCATTTACCCATGTTGCGAATCCTCCATTCGCTGCCTCGCACGCATAAATTATTACTGTTACCCGTGGCCACAATGGTCACAGTGCTGGGCACACAAAAATTACTGACGACATACCAAGACTTAAATCAACTGCACACACCGCTTGAAAGCGTGCTGGTACCGCTTCCAAGTGATTCTACTCCGGGCGTTCCCTCCCTGCGTCAAGAACGCACTCCGGTGGCAGAAGCGATCGACCGCGCCTCCCGTGCCCTCGACGCCACTCGTGAAAATATTCCCCTTAGTGAGCTTACAGCTACCGAAATCGTTGACCTTGACGTCATTGCCAATGCGGAAGCTGGTATGGCAAGCCAACCCGCCCCAGGTGGAGATGTCACGGTATTGAAAGCTGCATCTCTTGGTGACGCGCCAACGCTTAATACTTTAGCGCTAGGCAACAGCAGCATTGATGATGGCGCGCTGCACATGGCCATTGTGCTGGGCACACTAGCAAGTGGCATGCTTGATGTAGATGACTCCTCCTCCGTTGAAATAGCCGACGCCACCTCTTATGAGGACTACGGCATTGAGCTATTCGATGATATCTCGTTTCTGGATTTAGAGCTGGCAGCTGAAGAGCCGTTTGTGCCTGAGTGGCAAACACACATTGTCGAATCTGGCGAAACTTTCGCCGTGCTGGCGCAGAATGAATTAGGCCTGGGCTACAGCGAAGTGATGGCACTGCTTGAAGATCTACCCGATCAGCGCATGCTAACTAATTGGCGCGCCGGTCACAGTTTTGATTATCAGTTGGATGAAGATGGCCGCTTGTTATCGCTGCGAATGATGAAAAACACCCGCGATGGCATATTATTGGAGAAGGATGCAGATCACTTCGCCATCACCACCATAGAACGTCAGGGCGAACCGGTTCAGCGCCTCTATGCAGGTAGCGTCAGCGGTAGTTTTGCGCGCTCCGCTCAGGCGACTGGTTTGAACAGCGGCTCGGTAACGGAATTGACGAAGCTGCTTGAGAAGAAACTCGATTTCAGGCGTGACAGCCGCCGCGGCGATCGCTTCCAGGTGCTAGTCGAATCAGACATGATCGACGGGGAAACGCTTGATTCTCGCGTTCTCGCGGTGCAATACGACGGCGAGCGCATGGATTTAACCGTTGTGCGCAATGCCAACGACGACAATTTCTATACGCCTGAGGGAGGAAGTCTGGATCCGGCCTTTGCCCGCCACCCGTTTGAAGGCAACTATCGGTTAAGCTCCAGCTTCAATCCACGTCGTAAGCACCCGGTCACTGGTCGCATCAGCCCCCATAATGGCACCGATTTTGCCATGCCTATTGGCACACCGGTAACGGCTCCCGCCAATGGCGTCGTTGAGCGCGTGAGCAACCATCACGCTGCTGGTCGTTATGTCGTCATCCGCCACGACAATGGCTACCGGACGCGCTACCTGCACCTCTCCCGGCCGCTGGTAACGCAAGGCGAACGTGTAACGATGGGCGAGCGTATTGCACTGTCAGGCAACACAGGCCGCAGCACCGGCCCTCATCTGCACTATGAAGTCATCGTTAACAACTCACCGGTGAATGCGATGACCGTTCCGCTACCCGAAAACACCAGTTTGAGCGGCGACACGCTTATTGCGTTTCAGAACCAAGCCGCGCCGATACTCGCCACACTGGAAAGCGGCGAAACGGGGCCAGTTAGCGTGGCTAACTATCAGCAGGAAAGCGACGACTAGCGCTTCGCTATCCAGTAACGAATGCTTATACGAAAAACACCGCCTTCAACTAGGCGGTGTTTTTCGTTGGTGTGCATTATTCTTTAAATACTCGACCTTACACTGGGCGCTGCAATGCAGCTAGTAGCGCTGCATCACGGCGGTAGATATCAGGTCTAAACTCCACCTCACCCTGGGCATTCGGCCATGCGGTTAAATAGTGCAGCGCAATAGGAATACGCTGGGTTAAGCTCACATTACGATCACTTCCCCCATTTAACAGCGTACTCATTTGGTAACGACTGCCGGTGTCTTGCAACAGCATTTGTGCTAGTTCAGCCACGCCTTCAACCCGAATACAGCCCGAGCTGAGCGCGCGCTGTTCACGCTGGAATAAACCCCGCGCGGGGGTATCGTGCAAATAGATCATGTCATCGTTGGGAAACCGCACCACGACACGGCCTAGCGGGTTACCCGCGCCAGCCACTTGGCGCAACATAACGCCACCGGGGCGCTGCCAATCAACCTCCTCAGCAACCAATTGCTCACCCGACAGACTAATCACCTGAATGTTTTTACGCGTCAAATAATCGATATCGGCACGCACCTGGGGTAACACATCCTCGCGCATAATGGTTGGCGGGATCGTCCAGGAAGGGTTGATGGTTAAATGGCTGATCGTGGAATGGATAATGGGCGTTTCACGGCGCGATGACCCCACCACCACTCGGGCATCCCAATGCTGGCCGTTAGGGCGCACGTAGTGCATCCGATAGCCCGCAATATCGACCCATACTCGTGGCTCGGCAGACTGCATCGGACGAATCCACCGCGCGCGCTCTAAATTGACCCGCAGTTGGTCGATTCGCGCCGCCACCGGGGTATTCAACGCCAGGCGGGTTTGTTCGCCCACCACGCCATCTTCCTGCAGCAGATGGCGGCGTTGAAAACGTCTTACAGCGGCTTCTAGCGGCGCATCATAGGTGCGGCGATTAGATGCCGCCTGCACGCCAATCATTGGATAAGCACTGCTGTCGGCCACCTGTAAACCAGCCTCTCCCCACAGCGCTAAACGTTGGCGCAACACATTCACATCGTCGGCTTCGTCGCCTGGCCGCAGCGACTCATCCCGCGCCGCTAGATAGGGTACGCTGCCCAGGTTAGCCAACTGATAATGCTGCTTCAAAGCATCGCGCAAGTGCTGATATTCAGCGGATGAGGGCCGGGCCAACGCCATGGCGTTTTCAAGCGCACGGTCATCGACAGCATGCACAACCCGCAGCAGCGAGTAGCCACGTTCAGGGCGCGGCACATCCCACTGGGACTCGACATCACGCGGGTTCACCTTGCCGCGCTCTAAATGATCCAGCGCCAGCAGCAGCGACGCTGTCGCTTTAATATCGAAGGAGGCCTGGGTGGCTTCACCGCCTGCTTGACTGCGCTCAAACTCATTGAGCAGCGTGTCAGCGCGGTAATCTTCGGGTGCTAGACCGTCGGTTTCCAAGCTATTTAACGCTGCGACCAATGATTCAACCGCCACCGCCGTCTGCCAGGCGGGCTGGCCATCGCGCAGTTGATAAAACTCAGCAATGGGTAGCCGGTGCGCGCCCACCGTGCTTAACTGCTGGGCTAACGCCTGTTGCAACGACGCTGAATCTGCATATGATTTGCTAATGCCTATAGGGCTGTGGGTAAGCGTTAAAACTAGAGCGACCCCTATCGCCCATCGTCTTAGTGGCTGTATCTCGTTCATCGCCCTCTCCTTGCGTTACTATAGTTCCCGACATAAATATTCCATACCGCCGACCAGCGCTTTTATATTAGCTTTTATCTTAGTCGGCTACTCATCATGACTGATATTACTAGCAGGATCGATTTTTATGATGCTTCGCTTTCATCTTGTCACATTACTGTTTTCACTGCCTTTAACATTATTTACATTACCCCTGTACGCCGCCAGCTTTTTTGCCCAGGTTGCTTCAACGCCACCTTCCGGCGTCTTGCCTTTAAACCACCAGTTGCAGCAGCTCGCCCCCCAGGCATCACCCGACGCACTACGCTTAGCCGCTCAAGCCCTTAATTGTGCCGAACCTAATGCCGAGCGTTTAGCGGTGATCGATTACTCACTGCCGTCTACCGAGCCGCGCCTATGGGTGTTTGATTTGCGCCAGCATAAGCTACTCTTCGAAGAGCTGGTCTCCCACGGTCAAGGCTCCGGTGACGCCCAGGCCGAGACGTTTTCCAATACACCCGACAGTCACCAATCCAGTATTGGCCTGTTTCGTACCATGAACAGCTATTATGGTCGTAACGGCTATTCGCTACGCCTGGAAGGGCTGGAACCCAACGTCAATGACTTGGCGTTCGAGCGCGCTATTGTTATTCACGGCGCTGACTATGTGAGCAACGAGTTTATCGCCCAAACGGGAAGACTCGGGCGCAGCCATGGCTGCCCGGCGGTACGTGAAGATGTGACTTACCCGCTGATTGATAGTCTAAAAGAGGATCAGTATGTGTTCGCTTATTATCCCGATGCAGAGTGGCTTGCCACTTCGGCGTTTCTAGGCTGCACGGGCGTCGCGGCACAGCTTGCCCAGCGCTAATTGTACGGGCTTTATAATAAGCGTGAGCGTTAACAGCCTCAGCCTTACAGTCATTCAGTAGCTCATTTTCATCATTTACGGCAGCTAAATCAGGCGCACCGGGGAACCCTCTGCAATACTTCGTGACAAATTAACACAAAGCGTTGCTATCTGCCGTAGGTGTCTCTGCCATGTTCACCTTTATGCACCCGTATCAAAAAATTCGTCGCCTGGAACAGGAAGTCGCCGACTTACGCGCTCAGCTTGTCGCTGCCACCCCTTCTCCCAGCTGCCGCTTGTTAAGCCTGGTGAAACCGGCACACTCTATCGGCATGCTGCAAGCGAGAGGGGCCGATATGCTGGCTTCTCTGAATAGCGGTATTCAGGAGTACGCTGACCAGCTTGCCGGCGAGCGTGCCACTCTGACGGAGACGAATAATTTAATTGCTGCCGCTGAACAAGCGGTCAATAGCCTTGATCAGCGTTGCCGCGACACCGAGCATGCCGAAGCGTTACCCCCGTTAGTACTGGCCAAAACCTTACACGCCCTAAGCCAGTTGCAGGTCGCGCTTGCGCGCAGTGCGGGCCACGCCCAAGCGTTAGCGGTTAGTACAGCGCTCGAAACAGCTCATAGCCAGGGCCTGCTGGGCAGCGCTGACGCCGCCACCCAGCCATCGCCGGGGCTGGCAGCCATTGCTGATGACGTTCACCGCTTAGCACTTACGATGCATCAATTGAGCCACCAACTCAGCCTGCTGATGGAGCAAGTGAATAGCCAGGTAAGAGAGCACTCACAAGCCGTGGTAAAAAAGCGTTTGGTCGATGATGAGATTGCCCACTCGGCGCAAACAGCCAAACTGGCATTGCATCAGCTCGCTGATCAAACCCAGCATATGCACAAAGTAATCCATCACAGCGCTACCGCTGCATTTTTACACTCCGCCAAGCTTGATCATGCAGTATGGAAATGCCGGCTTTATAAGCAGTTACTGTCTGCCAATACAGATACCCCGCTAGAAGATCATCACCAGTGCCGTTTAGGCCGCTGGCATCAGCAGGGTGAAGGTTACCAACGCTATGCACGCACCGATGCTTATCGAGCGCTGACGGCGCCCCATCGTCGTATGCACGACAGCGGCGCTGAAGCACTCAAGTTTGCCCGCCTGGGTGACCGCAATGGCCAACTGGCCGCTTTAGGCGTCATGGAAGAAGCCAGCCAGCAGCTCGCTCTGCAGTTGGACAACCTCATGGAACACGCCATGTTTGAGGCGCCCTACTCAACCAGCCATCGCTCTCCGTTAGCAGGGGCGCCTTAAGCGCCCATCGTAGAGCTGCCCGCTAAATAGCCTTTCGTCTTCTCTCGCTGCCTATGCCATGCTGTTTCTACTGCAATCACTCTCCCCACCAGTGACAATAGGAAAAAGCATATGGCACAGGTCAAAAAGCTAGACCTCGCGTTACAAGGCGGCGGCGCTCATGGAGCCTATACCTGGGGGGTCATTGATCGCCTACTGGCCGATGATCGTATTGAAATTGAGGGTATCAGCGGTACCAGCGCCGGAGCTATGAACGGCGTGGTGATGGCCGATGCGCTGACACGAGGTGATAAAGCAACCGCTCGGCAAGCACTCCACGATTTTTGGCAAGCGGTGAGTCGTGCGGGCATGGCCAGCCCCATCCGCCGCTCCCCCATGGATATATTAACCGGCAACTGGAGCCTCGATCACTCGCCCGGCTTTATTGCCATGGATCTGTTAAGCCGTGTGGTCTCCCCCTACCAACTCAACCCACTCAACATCAATCCGCTGCGCGATATCGTCGCCAGTCATATCGATTTCGAGCGGGTGAGAAAATGCCAGCAGCTCAAGCTGTTTGTAGCGGCCACTAATGTACGCACGGGCAAACAGCGCGTATTCCGCCGCGAAGAGATGAGCGTTGACGCCGTGATGGCCTCCGCCTGCTTACCCTTTATGTTCCAAGCGGTGGAGATCGACGGCGAAGCGTATTGGGATGGCGGCTATATGGGAAATCCAGCGCTGTTCCCCCTCATGGAAGAGTGCAGCGCGCGAGATATTCTGCTGATACAAATCAACCCTATTAGCCGCAATGAAGTCCCCACCTCAGCGTCGGCGATTATGAACCGTCTTAACGAAATCACCTTTAATTCAGCGCTGATTAAAGAGATCCGCATGATCGCACTACTTAAGCACGCCCTTGATGAGCAAGGTATTAAAAACAGCTACCAACAAGCGTTGTTCCACCGCATCAGCGGTGAGCAGGCGCTGGAAGGGCTCTCAGTGTCCAGCAAATCCAATTCCGAGTGGGCTTTTCTATGCCATCTATGTGAACAGGGCCAAGCAGCCGCCGAGCGCTGGCTAAGCGAGCATTTCGATGCCATCGGCAGCTACTCTACGCTTGATATAGACGCCGTCTATTTGCATGAATAGCGGGCGACGCCCACTACGTTTAAAGCTCTTCTTTCAGAACTCTTCTTTTAGAACTCTTCTAGCACCAAGATGCCGCAAAATGCGGCACTGCATGCCCAATCATGCAGCATAGCCTTGATCACTCATCGCTCACACGCGCAGCAAAAATAAATTAACATGCTGATTTTTAGCAACAAACATTCAACTGGCAAACTACCTGCATAACTCCTACCAGTGGTGGTAGGCGTGGACCAGGCCCAACTGGGTACGAGTGCGTCGAACCTGACCTTCAACGGTGAAGGCATGTTCTCGTCAATTGTTTGCGTAACGCGCTAACTCGTTTTGCGTTGCGTAGCGATCAACTCGTTTTATGCCCCGTGAGGCCATCCCATGGACATACGCAACAAAGCCAACCGCATTCGGTTATTTAATTTCTCGACCCCGCAAATGCGCGCTTTCCACTTCTCATGGTTCGCGTTTCATATCTGTTTCTTTGGCTGGTTCGGCATCGCCCCCCTCATGGCGATTGTTCGTGAAGATCTTTCGCTGACACAAACTCAAATCGGCAATACGATTATTGCTTCGGTGGCGATTACCGTTATTGTGCGCCTTGCCATTGGCGTACTGTGCGACCGCATTGGCCCGCGTAAAACCTATACAGGACTACTGTTGCTAGGCGCTATTCCGGTGATGGGCATTGGCTTAGCCGACAGTTTTGAAACCTTTCTATTGGCACGCTTAGCCATAGGGGCGATTGGCGCCTCCTTTGTCATTACCCAGTACCATACCTCGATGATGTTCGCTCCCAACGTGGTGGGTACCGCCAACGCTACCAGCGCAGGTTGGGGCAACTTAGGGGGTGGCACCACACAAATTCTGATGCCGCTGATCTTCTCTGGCATGCTGATGCTGGGCGTTAACGAAGCCTTTGGCTGGCGCTTGGCGATGATGGTACCGGGCGTCGTGATGTTCTTTACCGGTATTGGTTACTGGTTTTTCACCCAGGATGCACCCAACGGTAATTTCAGCGAACTGCGTGCACGTGGCGAACTGCCTGAAGCCACGGGTGAGAACGGCGCAGCGCAAAGCTTTCTAACCGCCGCCAAGGATATCCGTGTGTGGGCACTGTTCGTCGTCTACGGCCTCTGCTTTGGCGTGGAGTTGACGATCAACAATATTGCCGCCATCTACTTCTTCGATAAGTTTGATCTCACCCTGGCTACCGCGGGTTTGATCGCTGGTTTATTCGGGTTAATGAATATTTTTGCGCGCACCCTAGGCGGCGTTTTCTCGGATCTCTTCGCCAAAAATGGGGGTTTAAAAGGCCGCGTTCGCTGGTTGTTTATAGCCTTGGTTTGCGAAGGTATTGCCTTGGTGGCGTTCTCGCAGATGCACGTACTCAGCCTCGCAATAGGCATTATGCTGGTGTTCAGCCTGTTTGTGCAGATGGCAGAGGGCGCTACCTACGGTGTTGTGCCGTTTATCAATAAAAAAGCCTTGGGAGCCGTTGCGGGCATTGTGGGCGCTGGCGGTAATGTAGGCGCAGTGGGCGCTGCTTTTCTATTCCGCAGCGAAAGCCTGACCTACCAACAAGGCCTGTTCTATCTAGGCCTCACCGTACTGGTTCTGGCCTCTTGTGTGCTGCTGGTGCGCTTTAGCGATGCCACCGAAGCAGAAGAGGCCAAAGCCTACCGCGACGCGGTGGGTGATGACGTAGGCGCAGGCGCTCTGTCGTTACGTTAAGTGCTTTCCAGTACACTCAAAGCACTCCCCTCCTGCTAAAAGCAGCAGAGCGGGAGTGCTCATTTTTAGGCGGCGAGTCACTCAAGGAAATCTCTATGTCCTCAGCGCAGCAACTGCTTCTAACCGCCATCCGTTGCGATATCGACAACCTTACCCACCTTGCCACCACCGCCGATATTGTCGGCGACATTAGTCGCTTTATTCATATGCTCCAGCGTGAACGAGGCGCCTCGACGATTTATCTAGTCTCCCAGGGTCAACGCTTCAAAAACCGTCGCGACACCTACCGGGAGCACAGCCAGCAGGCCGAAACATTAATGCGCCAACGGCTGGAAGCGCTCAGCGAGGAAGCCCGCCCCCAGGCCGCCGCGCGCTTACTACGCCGGATTGCCGCCGTTTGGTATGCGCTAGACGAACTTGGCACGCTTCGCCAGGCCATCGATACCTTTGCCATCACGCCAGATGCGGCAACTCAGGCGTTTAACCAGTTAACCAGTGGTCTGCTCGCCATTGTGTTTGAGGCCGCTGACACCTCTATCGATCCTGATATTACCCGCACCCTGGTCGCCATCTTCCACTTAATGCAGGGCAAAGAGCTGGCTGGCCAAGAGCGCGCCTGTGGCGCCTTTGGCTTTACTCATGGCCACTTCGACGAGCCCCACCGCGCCCTGCTAAACCAGCTTATGACAGATCAACAGCGCTGCTTTGACACCTTTGTCGAGTTTGCGACCCCCGAAGCACAGCAGGCATGGCAAAAAGAGCTTTCACCGCGCACGCTGTCGGGCATTTGCCAGTTGCGCGATATCGCCTGCCAACGCTCGTCGGCATCGCAATCATCGCCCAAAGAGGCACCGGATACCCTGGGTGAAACCTGGTACGAACTGACCACCCTGCGTATCGACTCAATGAAAATGGTCGAAGATGCGTTGATCTCACAGCTGAGCGTGCTTTGCCACCGCAAAATCGCCCAAGCGCAAGACGCTTTAGAGAAAACTAAAACGCAGCCGTGCACTTATGCTCCTGCGCCTTGCGAACAGCTGCTGGCGCTTAATGATGGGCAGCCGTTAGGTGACCTGACCGCTAACGCCCTCACCTCGCCATTAGGTCGCTCGCTGATTGAACTCACCCAGGCTCAGGCCAGCCGTTTACAGGGGCTTAGTGATGAGCTCGAAAATACTCGCAAAGCGCTACGTGAACGCAAACTCATTGAGCGCGCCAAGGGCCTGATCATGGCTCATCAGGAGATGAGCGAAGAGGAGGCTTACCGCTTTCTACGTAAAACATCGATGGATCAAAGCAAAAGCATGGCAGATATGGCCCAAGCTATTCTTGATCTTTCCGCAATGCTAAAAAGTAAAGATGCTAAAACGTAAAACAGTTGGGCTCTACGTTTACGGTCAATTAGCAGCGCAGCACCAATAGCAGAACAGTGCTAATAGCAGAACAGCACCAAGCTGGTTAAGCCTATATTTGCAGGATGCTGCCACCTTAGCCATGCTAAAAGCTTACTTGACTAACCAAGCAAGGAGCGCAACCCATGCAAAACCGCGTGCTATTAATTACCGGCGCATCTAGCGGCATTGGCGCAGCCACCGCCCGAGCAGCCGCTCGTGAAGGCTATAAGCTGGTACTCGCTGCACGTTCTAGTGACAAGCTAGCTGCACTGGCTCAAGAGCTGGGGCCGGAAAACGTGCTGACCTGTGAGCTAGATGTGACCAACATGGATCAGCAGCAGGCCATGGTGGAACAGGCGCTGGAAACCTTTGGCCGCCTGGATGGTGTCTTTGCCAACGCTGGCCGTGGCGGCTCACCCGGTGGCTTTAGTGAGGCCGACCACGACACATGGCGTGAGATGATCTTGACCAATATCTATGGCGTGGGCCTCACTATCCAAGCCTGCTTGCCTGCCCTTAAACGTAGCAAAGGCCATGTGTTATTAACCGGCTCAGCGGCAGGCCGCACAACCATTCCAGGCTCTATGTATAGCGCCACTAAATGGGCGGTCACAGGAATCGGCTATAACCTGCGCGAAGAGCTGCGCGGTACTGGCATGCGCGTAACACTGATCGAACCGGGAATGGTCGACACGCCCTTTTTTGATGAGTCACCGACCCATGCCTTAGAGGATCGCGACATTGCCAATGCAGTGGTTTATGCGCTTTCCCAGCCAGCCCATGTGGACGTGAATGAAATTCTTATTCGCCCCACCCCGCCGCTTGAATGAGGGGAACGCAGTCTTACAAGCCCCTTGCAATTCACCTGCACTGGCCGCATAACGTGTAATTACCAAGCGCGCTAAGTAATTCCACACTCTACGCGCCCACGAATTTATTTGCAGGTGACCCATGAGCCAACTCGCTTCCACGGCACTTTCCGTCCTCGATCTGGCACCTATTCGCCAGGGCGGCAGTGCCGCTGAGACCTTCCGCGATAGCGTTGCCCTTGCACAATTAACCGAGCGGCTGGGCTTTACCCGTTACTGGCTTGCCGAGCACCACAATATTGCCGGTATCGCCAGCGCCGCCACCGCAGTGTTGATTGGCCATATTGCGGGACAAACGTCGACGATCCGCGTGGGCAGCGGTGGCATTATGCTGCCTAACCATCCACCTCTGGTGATTGCCGAGCAGTTCGGCACCCTGGAAACGCTCTACCCTGGCCGTATTGACCTAGGTTTAGGCCGTGCGCCGGGCTCGGATGGCGCCACCATGCAGGCCATGCGCCGCAACGCTCATGCAGGCGTTGACGACTTTCCACAGTTGCTGAATGAGCTACGCAGCTATTTAGCCGATGCAGAGCCTCAACAGCGTGTGAAAGCGGTGCCAGGCCAGGGCACCCATGTGCCTATCTGGTTACTGGGTTCCAGCGGCTACAGCGCACAGCTGGCGGCCAAGCTTGGCCTGCCCTTTGCGTTTGCTGCTCAGTTTGCGCCGGGTTATTTATTCGAAGCCCTACGTTTATACCGCGACAACTTCCGCCCTTCGGAACACCTGGATAAGCCCCATGCCATGGTCGGCCTTCCCGTGATGGCCGCAGAGAGCGACGCGATGGCTCACTATTTGGCCACCACCGCGCAGCAGAAGTTTTTAAATCTAATCCGCGGTAAGCCGACTCAATCACAGCCACCGGTTGAGCAACTAGACTGGTCGCCGGTTGAGCAAGCCCAGGTCAGCCAGTTTTTAGGCGCGGCAATTATCGGTGGGCCGGAGACGGTGAAGGCGGAGCTTGAAGAGTTCCAAGCGCGTACTGGCGCCGATGAGCTGATGATTAATAGCGACTTTTATAACCACGCTGACCGCCTGCGTAGCTACGAGATCGTGGCTGAGGTCGCTCGGTAAACGCTTCGCCCTAGAGGATACTAATGACCACACTCGCTTTCTCTCCGATGACGGATGACGACTTTGTTGTTTTCTGGCCAACGTTCCAAGCCATTGTTGCTGCGCAAGAAACCTATGCGTTTGATCCCGATATCAGCTTTGAAGCTGCCCGTCAGCTATGGTGTAAAATGCCGGCTGCCAGTGTGGTCGCCAAAGATGAAAATGGCCAAGTGCTAGGTGCCTACTACTTAAAAGCCAACGCGGCAGGCCCCGGTGACCATGTATGCAACTGTGGCTATATGGTCACCCCCGCCGCTCGGGGCAAAGGCGTAGCGCGTGCCATGTGTGAACATTCCCAACAACAGGCGCGGGAACTGGGGTTTCTAGCCATGCAGTACAACGCCGTGGTTGCCACCAATGACGTCGCCGTCGCCTTATGGCAAAAACTTGGCTTTAATATTGTGGGTACCGTTCCTAACGCCTACCGTCATGCGCGCCTTGGGCTTGTCGACACTTATGTGATGCATAAGACACTTTAACCGTTACGTTTAAAGTAACGATTGAAAGCACTGGTTTGAGTTAGGAGTTTGCGCCCCTAATTCGGCCTTTGTTTCTTACCCCCTTTTCCCCTACCTTCTTTCTCTATAGAAATGATCCCCCTCTTTTAATCATCGAAAAAGCCTAAAGACTTTTATTTTAAATACAACTTCCCCCTTAAAATAGCAAGCAAACATTTAACTATACAACTTTATTGTGATTAAGCATTTATGAATATAATACATTAAAAATAGCTTAATTAACCCGCCAACTTAACAAGCAATTGGTACCTTTTAAAGCTCCCTTAAGCATCAATACAGGTGCTGGGAGCATTTGGAGGCATATCGATGCAAAACATATCCGTTAAAAAAGTGATTGCCGGTGCACTGATCGTTCTTTTAGCGATGATCATAGTACTGGGTAGTATGGGTGTAATGGAAGAACGCGAGGCCGCACAGCTGCTATCAGAAATTAATGAAATAAGCGCTCAGCAAGCGAGTGCTGCCAACCGAGCAGAAACGAATCTAATGGAGGTTCGGGTAAGGTTGGAGCGTATGTCCCAGCACTACCGCGTTGGTAACATAAACAATGCAGAGCGGGCGCTAGGCGAAGCACGACAGAGTTTGGAAAAATCCGATCAACGCATTGCTGAACTCACTAAACTTGAGCTCCCGAGTAGCTCAGAGCGACGCCCACTGATTGATGCCATTGTTGATAGCTACAACCTTGTTGTCACTGACACACTAAGAGAGGATTTAGCCAATGCCCGCTATGAGGCACTTGATGAATATCGGGATCCCATCAATCAGAAATTTTCAAGCTTCAGCACTGCGATCAATAATTTTAATAATTACGCACTAAGCAGAGGCAACCAAGTTCATTCAGAGGCCCAACGTGACAGTGTCATTTTTGGCATTACGGTGGGCGTACTCATTTTAGCCGCCATTGTCCTCTATATTGTGGTGCAAATAATGATTAACCGGCTCGTTATTAATCCACTCCAGCGTGCGGTTAGGATATGTGAGAATGTGGCTAAAGGTGATTTGACTAGCCACATTGAAGGCAGGGGAAGTAATGAGATCGGTCGCCTTTATAGTGCCATGGAAGATATGCAAGAGCGCCTGGAGGAGATGATTGGCACACTCAATCAAAGTAGCGAAGCCGTCGCCTCTAGTTCCAAACAAATCGCGAGCGGCAGCCAAGACCTCGCCTCACGTACCGAGCAACAAGCCGCGGCATTGCAACAAACCGCCGCAAGTATGGATGAAATTTCATCGATTGTGCGGCAGAACGCCGACACCGCCGGTCAAGCACAGCAACTAACCCAAGACGCAGCGCAACAGGCGAATACCGGTAAACAGGCCTCAGAGCGCACTAGCCTACTGATGCGCGAGCTGGAAGAGACCTCACACAAAGTCCACGATATTGTCCAGGTGATTGACTCGATCGCCTTTCAAACCAATATCCTGGCGTTGAATGCGTCGGTGGAAGCGGCTCGAGCAGGCGAGCATGGTAGAGGCTTTGCGGTGGTGGCCAGTGAAGTGCGCTCATTAGCCACAAAGACCTCCACTTCTTCGAAAGAAATACGCACCATGATCGAAGATATCTCGCAGCGTATTGTGGTGGGTGCGGAGCAAGCAGCGAAAAATGGCCATGATATGGCGGAGATCAACGAAGCAATTCGTAAAGTGACCGAGATGATGCAAGAGCTCGCTCTCGCCGCAAAAGAGCAGGAGATGGGCATTAGCCAAGTGAGTACAGCAGTTTCTCAGATGGATTCCGCCACTCAGGAAAATGTGTCGTTGGTTGAAGAAACCAGTACGGCATCAGCGTCACTTCAGGATGAAGCCACCCGTTTGGCCGAGTTAGTCACCACCTTCAAACTCAAGCACGCCACTAACAGTGGCACAGCAAGCCCCGCCATCACTAGCTCACAGCCTGCTGCTGCTCATCGCTCTTATCAATCTAGGCCATTGCCTAGCGCTACGCCCGATTGGGAAGCGTTTTAGAGAGGCGTTTTAGACCGCGCTTCGGGGCCGGCTCGGCTGGCCCTTTTCCAACGAGCCGCCACTAGCGTTAATAACAATTAGCAGCGCGTAAAATGCAAATATTGACAGAATAGGGTATTTTTTCACGCATAATGACAATGAAATAAAGTCAATTCTCTTTCTATGATGGCAAATTATGTCTGTTCAAGTTTGGTTGTTTTCTCGCTACTCGCTGCGTTCGCGGTTTATTGCTCTGATTGCCACCTTGGTGTTTGCCACAACGTTGCTACTGGGTTGGGTGGCATCGCGTGAATCAGCACAGCAAATGGAAGATAATATTGGTAATGCAGCCGCAGAAGCTGCCTATCAAATGGTGGATAAACTTGATCGCAGCATGGATGCACGCATCAAAGAGGTAAAACTCTTATTAGCCATGCAGGCGCTCACTAGTGACACCAATACTAGCGCTTTACGGGAGCAGCTAGAACGTCTGCAAGACAACCACAACGTCGTCTCGTGGATTGGCTTTACCGACCCAGAAGGTACTGTTCAAGCAGCGACGGGAGGAATTTTAGAAGGCGTTTCAATCGCGCAAAGGCCTGTATTTATTGAAGGGCGCGAGGCACTCTGGATAGGCGATGTTCATGAAGCAGTGCTACTCGCACAGCTACTGCCTAACCCCAGCGGCGAAGAGCTTAAGTTTGTCGACATTGCCACCCCAGTATATGACCGCAATGAGGAACTCCAGGGCGTTCTGGCGGTACATCTGAGCTGGGAGTGGGCCGAATATATTCAGCAATCCATGTTTTCGCCGGCGAAGCAGCGGCAAGATAACGAGATACTACTACTTTCAGCCAATGGAACCGTCCTGTTGGGGCCAGAGGCGCTGATGGGAAAATCATTAGACAGCCTTGAACACCTACCTAGCCCTACCAATACATCGCCACAATGGGCCATTGAGACCTGGCCCAATGGCGAACAGTTTGTCACTGGCTATGCGCGCAGCAGTGGCTTTGAGGACTTTGCTGGATTGGGGTGGATAGCCATTACCCGAAACCCCGTCGCGTCTGCCTTTGCCCCCGTAAAGCAGTTGCAGGCTGCCATTATGGGCATAGGCATTCTACTGGCGCTGCTATTTGCAATGATTGGGTGGGTGATTGCCTCTCGAATGGTGGCCCCTCTCACCCGCTTAGCCAGCGCCGCCGATCAAATAAAGGATGGCGAGCATGCCGACTCTATTCCTCTGGAAACTGGCTCTCCAGAAATGAACCACCTTTCAACCTCTATGCGTAACATGGTCAGCCGACTGTTGGATCAACGGCAAACCATCAACCGTTTGGAGGATTTAGCCAATACCGACCCACTAACGGGCCTGCCTAACCGTGCGTTTCTGAATCAATATCTGCAGCTCGCCATCCCAGAAGCTGAAAGAAACCAGCAAAGCATGGTGGTGATGTACATCGACCTGGATGGCTTCAAACAGGTCAACGATGAACTGGGCCACCATGCAGGAGATCTGTTGCTCATTGAGATTACTCAGCGCCTGAAAAATGCCCTGCGCAGTGGCGATGTGGTGGCGCGCCTGGGTGGCGATGAATTCGTCATGGTGCTAAAAACCAAGCCGGAGCACCTGGAAATGCTGACTCACGAGGTTAGTAGGCGTTTACTTACCGCTATCGCCCAACCGATTTCATTACCCGAAAACAAGCGCGCCCATGTGGGCTGTAGTTTGGGCGCCGCCTGGTGGCCGCACCACGGCCTGCATATTGATACGGTGCTACAACTTGCCGATGGCGCCCTGTATGAGGCGAAAAGCAAAGGTAAACATCAGTTAGTGATTCACAAACCTTGCCGTTAATTTCAAATCTTAGGCATTAACCTCAAACGTTAGCCATGAACCTCAAACGCTAGTCATTTATATCAAAACATTGTTGCAGCTGCTGCTCAGCGGCTGCGCTACCCATCGCCGTTAACTTAGCGATATTGCGCTCGGGGATAGCGTCAGTATCACCGTAAAACTCAATCGCCTTTTCGACGCTCTCTTCGCGCAGCAAATGCACCATGGCGTAGGGAGAGCGGTTGGTATAGTTAGCGGCATCATCAGGCTCAGCACCCTCGAAACAGTAATCGGGATGAAAAGTGGCGATTTGATAGACCCCTTCATACCCCTGATCGACAAGGATGCTTTCGGCCAGCTCAACAAAATCCAGGTAGTGATCAAAGCTTTTGAACAGCGTTGGGAAGACCAGCAGCGTCGTTTCTGTTTCCGGATGCTCATCCAGCCACTGAACCTCAACCATCAACTCCTCAAGCGCCACTTCGATTTTCTTGGAGCGCACCACCTCAACGCGAATGGTTTCACGCGCTAGCTCCCGCTGAGCGAACGGGCAAATATCATGTGCCACAATGAAGGTACGCACCCAGTTTAGCGTTTGCGCAACTACTTGGTTATCTGCGTGCATAGCACCCTCTTTACTTATTTGGTCGGCGATGACCGACACTCTGTGCGCGGCAGTTTAACAACTGTTCATGACCCACTACACGTGCTCTTGATAGCGCTTTAGGGCAACTTCATAAGATTTGTGGATATGGTCGTCCATCAATTCACGCGCTGTTTTGGCATCGCGCTGCAGCGCCAGCTCCACGAGTTGATGATGCTGCTCATCCAGCTCCTGGCGAATCGTTGGCATTTTTGGCCCCAGACGCCGGTAGCGGTCAAACTGATCGTGCAACTGCTCAATAAAGCGTAACAACCAGACGGATCCACACGGCGCCACCAAAGTACGGTGAAACTGGGTATGCAGATGCTCCCACTCCTCGCCTTTATCCAGGGTGATATCGGCCCGCTTCAAGCGGTGCGCGGCGGCCAGTAAATCGGCCTCCCAAAGCGAATCACCGTTAGCAATGGCTCGTTCTAGCGCCATTCCCTCCATTTCTAAGCGCATTTGCGCAATATCGTCCAGCTCATCCCGGGAAAGCTTCGGCACCCGAAAACCGCGCTGATTCTCCTGCACCAGCAACCCATAAGCCGCCAATTTATTGAGCGCTTCTCGTAGCGGGCTCAAACCGACTTGGTAGCGATCTTTAAGCGCATTGATCGCAAGCTTTTCACCGGCAACAAAACGCCCACCCACCAAATCCTTGCGTAAATGATCAAACACACGACTTGATGCAGTACCTGCTGGCCCTACTGGCTTAGCCGATGTAGGTAAAGAATTATTCATGACGATGTCCTTTATTCATCTCAGTTCCCGCTGTCCATTCTATTTTCACTGTTGACGTTGGATCGGGCACTACCTATATTCTATTTTAGACAAGATAATCGATTTTTTAACCTACAAACGATAAATAAGGTCTGGGTATGCTACTGATCTCCTCGTTGGTTTTGCGGGATGTGCGTCCATGAATCCACCCGCTGTCTCCTGGCAATTGTTCTGGGCCTTTTTCCGCGTTGGGATCTTTGGTTTCGGTGGTGGCCCCGCCATGATTCCCTTAGTACGCGCAGAGGTCGTCACCCGCCACCACTGGCTAACCGATGAAGAGTTTGCCGACGTGCTGGCGATTGGCAATACCTTACCCGGGCCCATTGCCACCAAAATGCCCGGCTACATTGGCTACCGAGTGGGTGGTGTAACAGGTTGTATCGCTGCCGTCATCGCCATCATTGTGCCCATGATTGTAGCGATGATTGTCATGTTAGGCGTTTTCAGCCGCTACCGCGATGTGGCATGGATTCGCGGTATGGGCCAAGCGGTAGTGCCCGTCGTTATGGTCATGATGGCGCAGCTCACCTGGGACTTTTTTGATAAATCACAGGCAGCCCTTGGCTGGCTGGTCAGTATTGCCATGGCCATTATTGCTGCCGGGCTAATCTACTGGCTTGGCATTCACCCGGGCTGGGTAATTGGGGCCATTCTCGTTGCCGCACTGCTGCGCCCTGACAGCAAGAAAAAAGCGGAGGGGGCGGCATGATTTATTGGGATCTTTTCTTAGCGTTTTTTATCCCGAACATTATCGGCTATGGCGGCGGCCCAGCCATTATTCCACTAATCGAAGCCGAAGTGGTGGGCCGTTATGGCTGGATGACCGCGCAAACCTTCGCCGAAACATTAGCCTTGGGTAACGCACTACCCAGCCCTATCGCGACCAAAATGGCGGGATATGTTGGCTATGAAGTAGCAGGTGTTGGCGGCGCTTTCATCGCCGTAGCCGCCACGGTGATTCCCACGCTGCTGCTAATGCTGGGTGCATTGGGGCTTCTCTACCGCCACCGTGACTCACCTCGCGTTAAGCGCATGAGCCAGTGGGTTCGCCCAGTTATCGCCATGATGATGGCCTGGCTGACCTTAGGGTTTCTGCTCGAAAGCCTCGACAGCAGCGGTGCGATCCACACACTGATTATTGGTGTAGTGGCGGCTATTGCACTCATTCGCTTCAAAACACATCCCGCCTTTGTGGTCATAGGCGCCTTGGTTTATGGAGGGCTTCTTATTCCGTAAAGATAACTAAAATCTTACAAAAAAAACCTAGGGGTATCACCACTCAACACGCCAAAACTCACAACAATTCATGGATCAATGAGGTAAACAATGACACTTAAATCGCTATTCACTACCACCGTTTTAGCGGCAGCACTTTCCATTCCAGCATTTGCTACGGCTGCTGATAGTTATCCTGACAAACCTATCGAGTTTATCGTGCCTTGGGGGCCAGGTGGCGGTAGTGATTTGCTTATGCGTTTAGTAAGCAGACACCTTGAAACAGAGCTAGGCCAAGCTGTACCTGTTATCAATATGCCTGGTGCCAGTGGCACAGTAGGCCTAAGGGAAGCCTCTCGCCGTGATAGCGATGGATATACTATCTCCCAGATACATGAAGGCCTGTTGATTGCGCACCATTCTGGCGTTACTGATCTCAACTGGGACGATTTTGATGTTGTTTCAATGATGACCAGCGATAACTCGGTCATCGTAGTTAGTGCAGATACTGGCTGGGAAACGCTTGACGATATGCTGGTTGATGTAACCTCAAACCCAGGTGAGTATCGGATGGGCGTTACATTAGGCGGCATTCCACATTTGTGGGCTGTGCAGTTTGAAGAGTCAACTGGCACTCAGTTTGGCTATGTGGGGTATGAAGGGACTGGCGAAAGGCTACGTGCACTAGCGGGCGGGCATATCACCGTGGCCATTGAGGATTACCACTCAGCCCGCGCCTTCGTAGAAAATGGTGATTTGAATGTACTAGCAGCTGCTACTTCCGAGCGCATTGAAGAGTTGGCCGATACACCTACGCTGAAAGAACTCGGGCATGATCTTGAGTTTTTAGTCACTCGTGGTGTTGTTGTTCCTAAAGGAACGCCTGAACCCATTATTTCCACGCTGGAAAGTGCTCTTGAAAATGTCGCTAATAGTGAAGAGTTTAAAACCGACATAGAGAATGTAGGTGGCACAGTACGTTACCTTAACCGAGAAGATTACACTGCTTATTTAGAGCGTAATAACGAGTTCATTGAAAACAACGCTCACCTCCTTGATTAAGGAAACGTTGTGCTTTAGGAGGCTTTTATGGAGCGCAGAAGTCCTGAGACAGCGCTAATCCCCGCGTTACAGTTGCTGTCTTATCTTATCATCGCCCTTGGCGCTTTATTCATGGCCTTCCAGGCCGGCTCATTGCCGGCCTCTCGTTGGGAGCCCATGAGTGCAGGCACTTTCCCACAAATCATTTTTTTCAGTATTGCTATTTTATGCGGTATGGCAATTATATTTGAATTCTCCAAGCACGGCTTACCACGTACATCCTTTTACATTGCTTGGAAAAGATTAATTGCACTTAAATCCGTCATCATCAACCTGGTGCTATTTACTGTGTATATGACAGCAATGCCAATTTCTGGATTTATTATCAGCACTTTTGCATATCTACTTACTACGCAGCTTTATCTAGCACCCTGGAAGTCTACTACCGTAGTGATTGCCATTTTCGTCGCCATCCTCTTTTCTGCTGGGCCTTACTATTTATTTTCTGAGGCCTTCAACATCTATCTTCCTCGTGCTCAATGGTAATGTGATCTATGACTGATGCTTTCCTCATAGCGCTAGGGGGCGTGACCGAACCCTATACGCTATTACTAATGGCAGTAGCGACTTTTGCAGGTATTGTTGCCGCAGCAATTCCTGGCTTCACGATTACGATGGCCATTGTCCTTACGTTGCCCCTTACATTTGCCATGCCCCCCATGCAGGGTATTGCAGTCATGCTATCTGTTTACGTAGGGGGATTAAGTGGGGGCTTGTTTAGTGCTGCTTTGCTAGGTATCCCAGGCACCCCTTCATCGGTTGCCACCACCTTTGATGCCTTCCCCATGGCTCGACAAGGTAATCCTGGAAAAGCGCTATCCTTGGGATTATTCGCTTCATTTGTGGGCTCTATTATTTCTATTGCTGTACTGATCGTTGCCGCGCCTCCACTCGCGCTTCTGGCCGTTAAACTAGGGCCCTGGGAATATTTTGCGCTTATTATTTTTGCTTTGACCGTCATAGCCAGCCTAGTGGGTGACTCTCTTATGAGGGGACTGATCGCTGGTCTAATCGGTATCGGCATCGCCACTATTGGCCCTGATCCACTCATGGGCCGCGAGCGATTTACCTTTGGCTACGAAATCCTAACTGCGGGCATACCGTTCCTGGTTGTATTAATAGGCATGTACGCCATGAGCCAGCTACTTTCCGAGTTAGAGCCAGCCACCGGAGGCAGACCGCACTCTTCAGGCGCATTAATCAGTGGGGACATGCGCCCTCACCTCTGGCAGACCATAAAAGACATCTTATTGAAGCCCGTCAATGTTATACGCTCATCCTTACTCGGTGTGTTTATTGGCGCAGTACCTGGTGCGGGTAGCTCAATCTCTAACCTATTAGCTTATGACCAAGCTAAACGAGCGTCTAAACACCCAGAAACGTTTGGTAAGGGTGAACCTCAGGGCGTTGTGGCTTCTGAATCAGGCAACTCATCAACGGTGGGCGGCAGTCTAATACCATTGATAGCGTTAGGCATACCTGGATCCCCCGCAGATGCAGTTCTAATGGCAGCCATAATGGTACACGGCATCAGCATTGGTCCGCGCTTAATACTTGATCATCCCGACTTGGTTTACAGTATGTTTATTGCCATGGCGATAGCTTCTGTCTTCATGCTGGTAATAGGCGTTATCTTGATGAGGGCTTTTTTACGGCTATTAAATGTACCTAAGTATATTGTTGTGCCCGTTGTACTTGCATGCTGTGCCATTGGTACTTACACCCTGAACAACCGCCTATCTGACCTTTATCTACTTGCCTGTATTGGTGCAGTGGGATACCTCCTAAAAAAACTGGATTACCCGCTAGCACCTCTTGTACTTGGCGTTGTATTAGGCCCTATAGCAGAAACTAACTTAAGACGGGCCTTCCAGACCAGCACTGACTGGACGCTCTTCTTCACTCGGCCCATATCAGCGCTGCTGCTTACGCTGGCGGTTGTGTCTGTGATTTATAGTATTCATAGCTATATGAAACAGCGCCGCTTAATGGCTCAACGTCTCGATGCTACATCTAAATAGGAATACCCATGCACACTGATCCACACTATTACCCTTCCGCCTCACGCCGCATGGTCACGTTTGGGAAACGCGGGATGGTCGCTACGTCTCAATCGCTTGCCGCACAAGTTGGCATAGATATGTTACGAAAAGGCGGCAATGCTATCGATGCAGCTATTGCTACTGCCGCTGCTTTAACCGTGGTTGAGCCCACCTCTAATGGTATTGGTAGTGATGCTTTTGCTCTGGTGTGGGTAAAAGGTGAACTGCATGGCCTCAACGCTAGCGGCCCTGCCCCAAAGGGTATTTCATGCGATGCCGTTAAGGCTTTAGGTCATGATGAAATGCCTGCCCATGGATTAGTACCCGTCACCGTACCAGGTGCACCTGGTGCTTGGGCCGCGCTTTCAGAACGTTTTGGTAAGCTGCCTTTTGAGCAGCTATTAGCGCCAGCAATAGAATTAGCTGAAGAGGGTTTCGCTGTATCTGCAGTGGCTAGCCAGCTCTGGAAAAGTGCAGAAGAACGCTATGGCCAATACGGGACAGACGAATTTACACCTTGGTTTACGCATTTCACGCCCAACGGCCAAGCACCTAAAGCGGGTGATGTTTGGCGTTCTCCAGATATGGCTAAAACGCTGCGAGAAATTGCCAGCAGCCATGCTGATGCGTTCTATCAAGGCAGCCTGGCGGATGCGATGGATGCCTTTTCACGTCAGCATGGCGGCTTCTTACGCAAAGAAGATTTACAAGCTTTCAAACCAGAATGGGTCAAACCCATAAGTGTCCGATATCGCGGCCATGATATTTGGGAAATTCCTCCCAACGGCAGCGGATTGATTGTGCTTCAAGCCTTGGGTATTCTTGAATCTTTAAGCGAACAGTCAAATGATCAGATAGAAACTATCCACCGCCGGATAGAGGCTACAAAACTTGGTTACGTAGACGGCTTAAACTACATTACTGAACGCTCATCTATGCAACCGAGCGTTGAGCAGATGCTATCGAATGAGTACCTTTCGCAACGCGCAGAGCTTATTGGCCAAGACGCCATTGACCCCATTCATGGCAATCCATTAAAGGGGGGCACCGTTTACCTGGCAACCGCTGATGATGAAGGTAATATGGTGTCATTCATTCAAAGCAACTTTGAAGGCTTTGGCTCTGGCATCGTAGTGCCGGGCACCGGCATCAGCCTGCAAAACCGTGGCTGGTCGTTCTCTTTAGATCCGCAGCACCCTAATGCGCTGGCGCCTGGAAAGCGCACCTATCACACCATCATTCCCGGATTTATCACCAAAGATAACCAAGCCGTTGGGCCCTTTGGGGTAATGGGTGGCTATATGCAGCCTCAGGGTCATGTGCAGGTAGTCACGGCTATGCTGGAGGATCAGCTCAACCCTCAGGCAGCGCTTGATATGCCGCGCTGGAAGTGGACCAAAGGCAAAACGATCGAAGTCGAAGCCGACTTCCCCAATCACTTAGCGCTGGCACTGGCCCGCCGCGGCCACGACATCGTTAAAGTCGCCGATTCAATCAGCTTTGGCCGTGGCCAAATCATTCTGCGCGATCCTGACACCGGCGTACTCCAAGGCGGCACCGAACCGCGCACCGACGGGGCAGTGCTTCCCTGGTAATACCTCACTACTAAACGACCTCTCCGCTGCGTTGCCGTTGAAGGCAACCGGCGGTTGTTAGCTAGCTATTTCGACTAGCTATTTTGACTAGCTATCTCCCCTCAATCACCGCATTATGGCTGCTCTTTTTTATTAGGGTTCTGCCTTTTTCACTATGTCTCCACCGCCCTCTTCTCGCACATCTTCCGCCTCTCCACTAAGCGGCTTTTTTGGCGTATTTCGTTATAGCCGCCGCGCACTCGGATTAGTGTGGGAAACCTCTCGTTGGATGATGCTTGGGTTAGCGCTGTGCACTTTGGTTGCTGGGGTTCTGCCTGCCGTGGCAGCCTGGGTGGGCCAGTTGATCGTGGATGGCGTAGTGAGCGCGATGGAGTCTCATCAAGCAGCCACAGACCCCAACCTGCTAGTATCAATCACGCCGGTGCTAAAACTGGTGGGTATTGAAGCCGTGATTATTGCGCTTATCGCCCTGGCCCAGCGCGGCCTTTCGGCCCAGCAATCGCTGTTGCGGGCACTGCTGGGTCAGAAGGTCAATGTGATGATCCTGGAGAAAGCTGGCCAACTGTCACTTAGCCAGTTTGAGGATTCAGAGCTTTACGACCAACTCACGCGCGCGCGGCGTGAGGCGTCTACGCGCCCGCTTGCCCTGGTGAATAAAACCTTTGGACTGTTGCAAAATGCTATCTCGCTGGGCAGCTTCGGGGTGTTGCTGGTTCAGTTCTCCCCTTGGGCGCTATTGATCTTGGTGGCCGGCGCCCTGCCAGTATTTATCTCTGAAGCCAAGTTTTCAGGCGATGCCTTTCGGCTGTTCCGCTGGCGCTCACCGCAAACCCGTATGCAGATCTATTTAGAAACGGTGCTGGCACGGGAAGACAGCATTAAAGAGGTCAAGCTATTTGGCCTTGAGGGGCTATTTCTCAAGCGCTACCGGGATATCTTTACCCAACTATTTGCCGAAGACCGTCGCTTAACGTTACGCCGGGAAAGCTGGGGGTTTCTGCTCGGATTGCTGGGCACCCTCACCTTTTACGCCGCTTACGCTTGGGTAGTGATTGAAACCATTGCTGGTGCACTTACTCTGGGCCAGATGACCATGTACCTTATGGTTTTTAAACAGGGCCAGGCCGCGCTCTCCGCCAGCCTGACGGCTATTAGTGGTATGTATGAAGATAACCTCTACCTCTCCAATCTTTACGAGTATCTGGAGCAGCCGGTGGAAGGAGAAAGCGGTACGCTCACCCAGGGCGCATTGCCCGGTGACGGACTCCGTTTCGAACACGTTAGTTTCTCCTACCCCGGCGGTGACTCTGTTTTCCAAGATCCGGTTCTCCACGATATTTCGCTGCACCTCTGCCCAGGGCAGAGCTTGGCCTTAGTCGGCGAAAACGGCTCGGGCAAAACTACCCTCATTAAACTGCTAACACGGCTCTACCATCCTACCCAAGGACGAATTCTGTTAGATGGTAGCGACCTGCGCGAGTGGAGCACCCAAGCTCTGCGCGAGCGTACCGGCGTTATTTTTCAGGACTTCGTGCGTTATCAACTCCAGGTGGGCGAAAACCTGGGGGTTGGCGATACCCACGCCTTTAACGACGAACAGCGCTGGCAGCGCGCCGCCCGCCACGGTATGGCCGATGAGTTTATTACCCGCATGGCTAGCGGCTACCAAACACAGCTTGGCCGTTGGTTTAAAAATGGCCAAGAGCTTTCCGGTGGCCAGTGGCAAAAAATAGCTCTTTCAAGGGCTTATATGCGCGAGAACGCCGACATATTAGTGCTAGACGAGCCCACCGCTGCCATGGATGCCGCCGCAGAAGCCGAAATATTCGCCCGCTTTCGCGAACATAGCCGCGATAAAATGGCGATTTTAATCTCTCACCGCTTCTCCACGGTACGCAGCGCCGACCTTATACTAGTCATCGACCAGGGCCATATCATTGAACGCGGCACCCATGAAGAACTACTTGAGACTAATGGGCGTTATGCGAAGCTGTTCCATTTACAGGCAGCAGGTTATAAGTAAATTCTCAAACACAAATCGTTCCTATTATATTAAATGCTGACTTGTTATAAAGTTACTTAAGGCTTGGATCGTAAACAAAAGTGACAAACGTCACAAATCCATCGACCCTGCTAATACTTTAAAGGTAATGTGCTTCTATAGTTTTTTCATTATAGGAGCGTCACACATGAACCGCCTCCATCAGATAAAGGTTAAATATGCCATTGCCTTTATTAGTGTCGCCTTATCACTGTTAGTTATTGTAGTAGCAGATATGCTGCTCGTTAACATGGTAAAAAGCCGCTTAGATACTTTTATTAACAATTATATTCCTGCCACTTCAACCGTACTTAACGCGGATAGAGACCTTTACCAAGCACGGGTAGCTGAGATCGAGTACCTGTTATCGGATCCCCGCTCAGAACGAGCGTCCACGCTAATCGCTGAATTTGAAGAAAATGCTCAGCAGGCGTACGAACGCATGGGGCAGTATGCCCAGCATATGCAAAACTACCCAGAGCTAACCAATCAGCTAGCTAATTTTGAAACGCTATATGATGATTGGAAACAAGAGGCCTCGCGTGTTTTTGAACTACATCAAAGCGGAGAGACAGCAGCAGCGCTAACCTTGCTCTCCGGATCTTCATTAGAAAAATTCAACACACTGCGCGATATCTATGATGTTTCAGGAATGAACGTAGAAACAGCTGCTTATCAAGCGGAAGAAGCCATTGTTGAAAGAATTCAACTGCAGCAAACCTCCACTGTTATTATCGCTCTAATCATTTTTATTGTGGCAACGCTTATTGCTCTATTAGGGCCGTTAATGATGTCACGAGCCATTCGCCAAATTAGTGGACGTATTAAAGAGATCACCGAAGGTGATGGCGATTTAACTGCGCGTATTGACAGCCAGCGCCGCGATGAAATTGGTGAGCTTGCGCAGCAGTTTAATGCCTTTATAAAACGCATTGACGATACACTTCAGTCGGTTAGCAGTAGTACCGTTAGCTTGCAGCATGCGTCTACTGAAATTGCCAAAAGCAGTCAGGAGCTTTCAGCACGTACTGAGCAAGCCGCTGCGAATTTACAGCAAACCTCTGCTTCAATGGA
Source organism: Halomonas sp. ISL-56 (assembly GCF_018612805.1). Taxonomy (NCBI): domain Bacteria; kingdom Pseudomonadati; phylum Pseudomonadota; class Gammaproteobacteria; order Oceanospirillales; family Halomonadaceae; genus Halomonas; species Halomonas sp. ISL-56. The sequence continues at coordinate 93,798 of NZ_JAGGRO010000007.1, forward strand.
ACAAATCGCTGCCGTGGTAAACAACGCCTCTGACTCTGCCCAGCAGGCCGACCAACTCGCGCTTTCAACCCGCGACCTTGCTCAGCAGGGCTTGCACTCCATGCATAGCGTTGAGCAGACCATGGATACCATTAACGACTCGTCATCTGAAATCAGTAATATCGTCAGTCTGATAGATAGCATTGCTTTTCAAACCAATATCCTGGCGCTGAATGCGTCAGTAGAAGCCGCCCGTGCAGGGGAGCATGGGCGGGGCTTTGCGGTTGTCGCCCAAGAGGTACGCATCTTGGCCAGCCGCTCCAGTGATGCATCCAAAAATATTGCCACGCTGATCAATACCTCATTAAGCCGAACAAAATCTGGCGTTGACCAAGTGAAGCAAACCGGTGCAACCATGCAGGAAATGGTAAAAAGCATCGAGCGTGTGGCCAATGTGATTGCCGAAATTAGTGCCGGTGCCAAAGAGCAGAGTGTGGGTATAGGTCAAGTGAATGACGCGGTCAACGAGCTAGATAGCATGACCCAGCACAATGCCTCCATGGTGGAAGAATCTAGTGCTGCCGCGGCGGAGCTAAGAGAGCAAGCCGACCGGCTGAGCGTGCTAGTGGGTGCGTTCAAACTCAGTAATACCAACCAGCAACACGCCATTGGTCAAACAGCGCTTTCCGCCAAAACACATAAGCCCTCGCCTACTGCACCGCGCCGTTTGGCGAGTACCCAGCCACCCGAGTGGGAATCTTTCTAAGTAATTCCAGCTTATTTCTTCCTTGGGCTTCGACAAGCCCAAGGAATTTAACCCCTTGCTTACAAGCATTTTCCTTTCCAACTACCGCACCACGCGATAACCAATAGTAAGGGTCATCAAAGGAATCTCTATGCTGTCGAATGCGTTAATTATTGATGATGATCTGGATGTTCAACTACTGGGCAAGACACTCCTAAGTCAACATGGTTACGAGGTACTCACGGCGGGTAGCCTGGGAGAGCTGGTTCGCCAGCCTGCATTACTCAATGCCGAGCTAATCCTACTTGATTTTGGATTGGGTGAATTTACCGGCCTAGATATACTCGACTACCTTTACGATTTACGCATAAAGGCGACGTCACCCCGTTCTCAG